>JAVXUG010000040.1:0-21387 GCA_036642215.1 Ruthenibacterium sp. | reverse complement strand
GGGCACCTGCGAAAAGGTGCAGCTTATCCTCACCATGAGCCGCGCGGCAAAGCTATATTTGCTGGACGAACCCATCGGCGGCGTTGACCCCGCCGCGCGCGAGTATATCTTAAACACCATCATCCGCAACTACAATGCAGACGCGTGTGTTATCATTGCCACACACCTGATTGGCGATATCGAAAAGGTGCTGGACGACGTGGTGTTTTTGCAAAACGGCAGCATTGTGCTGGCGGACAGTGTGGACAACGTGCGTGCTGCGCAGGGCAAAAGCGTGGACGCTTATTTCCGGGAGGTATTCAAATGTTAGGAAAACTAATTGGGCACGAGTTCCGCCAAAGCGGGCGGACGTTTCTGCCGCTGTTTGGCGGCGCAGCGGCACTTTTGCTGCTGACAAAGCTGCTGCTTGTACTGAATCAAGTCTTTACAAAGGTGACTCCCGTGGCAGAGGGCGGCGAAAAAACACAGCAGATTGTCATCATGGCGGTGCTGTCCGGTATCTTTGCCGCTGTTTTTGTCCTAGCGCTGTTGGCGCTGATTCTGGCAACGTTGCTTGTCAGCGTGCAGCGGTTTTACAAGCTGCTTGGGGATGAAGGCTATAGCATGTTCACGCTGCCTGTCACGCCTGCACAGCACATCATCAGCAAAACAATTGTCGCGTTTACGTGGTTTGTGTCGGCTGTCGTATTTGCTTATGTCAGCGGTCTTGTGATGCTTCCCGCGGACATCACGGGGGCAATGTGGGGCGAGCTTGCCAAAATGGACGGCAGTCTGTGGCAGACGCTGGCGCTTCTTGTGGCTTGCATGCTTGTCGGCATTGTGGGCGCGCTGTGGACGGTGGATTTGTCGTGTGCCATTGGAATGCATTGGCCACAGCAGCGTCTTGGCGCAAGCATTTTGGTGTACTTTGGACTGCAAATGGCAATGAAAATTCTGGTGCTGATTGGGACAGTTGTTGCGGGCATTTTGCTGTTCAACACGCGATTGCTGCATTTACTGCCGTCAGAATTGACCACCAACGAAATGCTGCCATTGCTGAATATTATGCTGGCCTGTATGCTTGTGCTGCTGCTGATTGGCAGTGCACTGCTGTTTTTCCTGACGCGCCGAATCCTCGACAAAAAGTTGAATTTGGCATAATATCCGAAGCATAAACAAAAAAGTGAAACAATAAAGCGTCCGTGTATCCCGACCCAAGCAATCGGGACACGCGGACGCTTTATTTTTGCTTCCGGCTTCATTCTGAACAGAAACGAAAGCATATGCGGTGTCTGCACGCAGGCGCTCTATAGGACAAGCGGCAACGCGGTTCAATTTTCTGCTTGAGAAGCAAAATGAAAGTTCAAAAAACCGTGCGGCTTTGGACAGGGCGGCAACGCGACAGCAGTTGACCGCACAGGGACGGTGCAGTCAAGCAGTGCTGCTTTCAAGGCGCGCTCGTTAAATCAGCTCGCACACAATGCTGTTTTGCACCAGCATGCCGCGCGGTGTCAGTGTCAGCGTTTCACCGTCAAAACAGGCAAGACCCTGCGCCTGCAGCGTTTTTAAAAAATGCAGAGTTTTCGGCGGAAACGTCACGCCCCACGCGTCATGCAGCGAAGTCAGCGACAGGCCGCTGTGCAGCCGCAATTGCAGCATGATAAAATCCTCCGCATCCACAACGCCCTGCGGCACGGGCGGCTGCGGCGCGGTGAGATAGCGCGCCGTGCCCGTCGGAACGGAAAAGCGCCGCCCGCCCGCACAGCTATGTGCGGCAGGCCCAAAGCCGAGATAATCGCGGCAGTTCCAGTAGATAAGATTGTGGCGGCTCTCGCAGCCCGGCTTTGCAAAATTAGAAATCTCGTACTGCGCAAAGCCCCGCGCGGCAAGCCCCTCCACGCAGGCAAGATAAAAATCAGCCGCTGCGTCATCATCCGGCAGAAACTGCGGCGGACGCTTGCCGAATACGGTGTCCGGCTCTATCTTCAGCAGATATGCGCTGATATGCGTGCAGCCGCCCTCTGCCAGCAAATCCGCTGTGGCGCTCAATTCATCCAGTGTGTATGCCGGCAGCGCGAGCATGATGTCGCCGGAAATGTTGGTAAAGCCCGCCTCGCGCGCAAAGCGCAGTGCGTCGCGGCTGTCTTGCACCGTGTGCCTGCGTCCGATGCGAACAAGGCTCTCGTCGCTTGCTGTCTGCACCCCAACGGACAGGCGATTCACACCCGCCGCAAAAAAGGCCGCAAGCGATGCGGGCGTGACCGTGCCGGGATTTGCCTCAAGCGTAATTTCCGCGTCCGTGACCGGACACAGCGCCGCCAGAATACGCCGCACCTGCACGGCTGTCAACAAGCTGGGCGTTCCTCCACCGAAATATACCGTGTCGGGGCGCAGCGGTGCACAGCCGCCCGCTGCCGAAATATCGCGCAGCAGCGCATCGACATAAACATCCGGCACAGCGTGGCTGCCGCCGGCGGAGTAAAAATCACAATAGTAGCATTTGCCCTCGCAATAGGGAACGTGAATATAAACACCAAGCATCTCTGTGTTCCTTTCTGCTGTCAAATACCCTTACAGTATACCACAAAATTGCACGAAAACGATAAAAAATACTCTATTGTAAACTTACTATTGATTTTTAGTTTACAATATGATATTCTAACCAAAGCGCGAATCAAAAATGTTTTGGAAAGAGTCTTAAAAGAGGGGGGATTGCATGGCGATCAAGCAGGCATTGCTGCGCATCTTAGAGGAAAACAAGGGCGAGGTGCTGTCGGGCGAGGCGCTGGCAGAGCGGCTTTGTGTCTCACGTGCGGCAGTCTGGAAGGCCGTGAAGGAGCTGCAAAAGGAGGGTCATGCCATCGGTGCGGTGACAAATCGCGGTTATACGTTGGAGACAACAAGCGATGTGCTGACTGCCGAGGGGCTGCTGCCGTATCTTGCACGGCGGGAGGTGACGGTGGTGGCGCAGCCCTGTCTTGCGTCCACAAACCTCACGGCAAAGGAGCTGGCTGCGGCGGGTGCGCCGCACGGCAGCATTGTAGCGGCATCGCAGCAAACGGCGGGGCGCGGGCGGCGCGGGCGCAGCTTTTTGTCACCGCCGGACACGGGGCTTTATCTGTCTGTTATTCTGCGCAGCGATGCGCCCATGTCGGATGGTGCGCTCATTACAAGCGCGGCGGCGGTGGCGGTGTGCCGTGCGCTGCACCGTGTGTGCGGGATTGAGGACGTGCAGATAAAATGGGTGAACGACCTTTATACGCACGGCAAAAAGTGCTGCGGCATTTTGACAGAGGCCGCCGCCGACATGGAGACGGGCGGCGTGGACTATATTGTCGTGGGCATTGGGCTGAATCTGCTGCTGCCGGAGGGCGGTTTTCCGCCGGAGCTTGCCGAGGTGGCGACAGCGCTATTTCCGGCAGGGGCGCAGGTGCCGCGCTGCCGACTTGCGGCCGAAATTGTAAACGAGCTGCTGCGGCTTGGCGACGCGCTGCCGGATCATTCGTTTCTGGAGGAATACCGCGCGCGCAACCTTGTGCTGGGGAGAGATATTACCATTGTGCAAAACGGTACACAGCGCCCCGCCCATGCGCTGTCCATCACCGATGCGGGGCATTTGCTTGTCCGTTTGCCGGATGGCAGGAGCGAGGAGCTTTCGTACGGGGAAATCAGCGTTCGTCTGCAAGCATTATAGCAGCTTTTCTAGACATGGATGCTTTTTACAGCTTGCAAAACTGCTATCAATCCCCCGCAGGGCAATTCTATGTGCGGCCATAGCCGATGCATGGGTGCAATGTGAAATCACATTGCTATAAAACATGAGGAGAAATAAGGATGAAGCAAAAAACAACAAGAAATCTTGTCCTGTGCGCACTGTTCGCGGCGCTTACCGCTGTGTTGGCGCAGATTCAACTGCCCATCGGGCCGGTGCCGTTTAATCTGGCTGTGCTCGGCGCTTTTATGGCGGGGATGCTGCTTTCGCCCGCATGGGCTGCGTGCAGCATGGGCGTGTACCTTGCACTGGGTGTCATCGGGGTGCCGGTGTTTGCGGGCTTTATGGGCGGGCCGGCTGTGCTGTTTGGCAAAACGGGAGGCTATGTTTTGGGGTATATTGCCATTGCGCTGTGCACCGCGCTGGCGCTGAAGCTGACCGATCAAGCATGGCTGATTGCTCTGGCGATGGCGGGCGGCCTTGTGATTTGCTATGTGCTTGGCACTGCGTGGTTTATGGCGGTGACGGGTGCGGATTTGGCTTCCAGCCTTGCCTGGTGCGTATTGCCGTTTGTGCTGCCGGATCTTGCCAAGGGCGTGTGCGCCTATTTGCTGGGCAAGCTGCTGCAGGTGCGGCTTGCAAAAGCAGGTCTGCGCTGAAATGTGATAAAAATACAGCAAAGCGGCAACCGCAGATTCTGCGGTTGCCGCTTTGTGCTCGGTTAAATTTTTTGCTTTGAAAGCGGGCTGCCCTGATGGGCTGCGCGCTTACATTGTCGTTGCAGCAATCAGTGCGGTATTGTCAAGCTTTGCAAGTGCGTTTGCTTTTTCGGGATCAAGACCCGCGGCCTTGACAAAGCGCGCGCCGTAATCGGGATCAGCACACAGGCAGTGCGCAGCGTGACGGTATTTAATGTTGTCGGTGCACGACTCGATATTGCGCGCCGTATTGTCGATTAAAGCGCATTTCTGCTCCTCATTCATCAAGCGGAACAAATCGCCGCCCGCGCGGAAATTGTCGTCGGTGGGGTCATCCTTCGGGTCAAAGCGCCACATAGCGCCCTCCAAAGCAAGCGGAGGCTCGGCAACCTCAGGCTGCGGAATCCATTCGCCCACGCTGTTGGGTGTGTAGGCTGCCGCGCCGCCGTAGTTGCCGTCCACGCGCATTGCGCCGTCGCGGTGAGAATCGTGTACAGGCACGTGCGGCTGGTTGACGGGAATCAATCCGCTGTTCACGCCAAGGCGATAGCGCTGTGCGTCGCCGTAGGCAAACAGGCGACCCTGTAAAAAGCGGTCGGGCGAAAAGCCGATGCCCGGCACTACATGCGCAGGGGTGAACGCGCTTTGCTCCACCTCGGCAAAATAGTTTTCGGGGTTGCGGTTCAGCTCCAACACGCCCACTTCAATCAGCGGATATTCCGCGTGCCGCCAGATTTTTGTGATGTCAAACGGATTTTCGTAGTGGGTGCGCGCCTGCTCCTCGGTCATAATCTGCACGTACATTTTCCAGCGCGGAAAATCGCCGCGCTCAATGGCTTCGTACAAATCGCGGCCGTGGCTTTCGCGATCCTTGCCAACCAGCATCTCTGCCTCGGCATCAGTCAGGTTTTTGATGCCCTGCTGTGTTTTAAAGTGGAACTTGCACCATACGCGCTCGTTTTTATCGTTGTAAAAGCTGAACGTATGCTCGCCAAATACATGCATATTGCGATAGCTGGCGGGAATGCCGCGGTCGCTCATGACAACGGTTGTCTGATGAAACGCCTCGGGCAGCATGGTCCAAAAGTCCCAGTTGTTCTGCGCGCTGCGCAGCCCTGTGCGCGGGTCGCGCTTGACGGCGCGGTTTAAGCCCGCAAAGTTATGCACGTCGCGGATAAAAAAGGTCGGAGTGTTGTTGCCCACAAGATCCCAGTTGCCCTCTGTTGTATAAAATTTGCACGCAAAGCCGCGGATGTCGCGCTCTGCATCGGCTGCGCCGCGCTCGCCCGCAACGGTGGAAAAGCGCACGAACAAATCGGTTTTTGCGCCCGGCTGCAATACCGCCGCACGCGTATATTTGCTGATGTCGTGCGTGACCGTAAGGGTGCCATAGGCACCGCTGCCCTTGGCATGCATGCGCCTTTCGGGGATGACCTCCCGGTTAAAATGCGCCATTTTCTCCATCAGCCAAACATCCTGCATCATGACAGGACCGCGCGGGCCGGCGGTAATTGCATTTTCGTTGTCGGGAATTGGGGCACCCGCCTCGTTTGTCAATTTTTTGTTGTCTAGATCCATTTTTTACACTCCTTTCAAAAGTGAGGTCGTGTTCTAATTGAGACTCGTTATCATTTGCTGTAAATTTATCATATCACTCTGATCGGCATTCGTCAACAGTTTTTTTTGACAAAATTATGACGCTTCAATGTGCGAATTTAGAGGGATTCCGGCGAAGAAAGCAAAAAGCCCGCCTGCGCATAAAAGCGGTGACTGCGTTGTCGTCCTTGTCACGGTTTTCATGCGCGCAGCTTTTTTTTGCGCCGTTGAGATTGTCCGCAAAACAGGGGTGCTGCGGGGGCAAAGCAAAACAAAAAGCAGCCTTGCGGCGCACGGTCCGCAAGGCTGCTTTGCAGTAAAATCAGCGCGTCGGTAGCGCCGGCGCACAAAGGGGGGGCGGCAAGCAAAACAAATACAGCATTGTGGGCTTGCCGTCTTTTGAAGATCACATTAAAAAAGTCCGCTGATCACGCCGTTTTCATCTACGTCAATGCCCTCGGCGGCGGGTTTTTTAGGCAGGCCGGGCATTGTCATAATGTCACCCATCATTGCCACAAGAAAGCCCGCACCCGCAGACAGCCGCACGTTGCGCAGCGTCATGGGAAAGCCGCTTGGCGCAGCCAGCAGCGACGCGTCATCGCTGAAGCTGTACTGCGTTTTTGCAATGCAGACCGGCAGCGCGGCAAAGCCGTTTGCCGCTAAATCCGCAAGCTGCTTTGCCGCGGCCTTGCCGATGACAACATCACCTGCGCCGTAAATTTTCTGGCAGATTGCGCGGATTTTTTCCTCCGGCGATGCGCTGTCGGGATAGGTGTAGCGCACGGGGCTGTCGCCCAGAATGGAGAGCACGGCCTCGGCAAGCTCTGTGCCGCCCGCGCCGCCCTTGGCAAATACCTCGCTCAGCGCACAGGGCACGCCCAGCTCCGCGCACAGTGCGCGCAGAAATGCGTGCTCCTCGGCACTGTCGGTGGGAAAAGCATTGATGGCGACACACACGTTCATGCCGAATTGATCGCGCATATTCTGCACATGGCGCACAAGGTTTGCACTGCCCGTGCGCAGCAGCGCAACATTCGGCTCGCAAAGCTTGTCCTTGGGGCAGCCGCCGTGGTGCTTCAGCGCGCGCACCGTTGCCACAACAACCACGGCGGACGGCGCAATGCCGGACAGCCGGCATTTGATATCAAGGAATTTTTCAGCGCCGAGGTCAGCGCCGAAGCCCGCCTCGGTGACGACATAATCGCCCAGCTTCATGGCAAGCTTTGTGGCGATGACGCTGTTGCAGCCGTGTGCAATATTGGCAAACGGGCCGCCGTGCACAAGCGCGGGCGTGTGCTCTAAAGTCTGGACAAGGTTTGGGTCAAACGCATCCTTTAACAGCGCGCACATTGCGCCCGCCGCGCCAAGCTGCCCAGCGGTGACGGGTGTGCCGTCATAGGTATAGCCCACAACAATGCGCGCAAGACGCGCTTTCAAATCGGAGAGGTCGGTGGCAAGGCAGAAGATCGCCATAACCTCGCTTGCAACCGTGATGTCATAGCCGTCCTCGCGCGGGGTGCCGTTGATTTTGCCGCCAAGACCGTCGGTCAAAAAGCGCAGCTGGCGGTCATTCATGTCGACACACCGCTTCCAGGTGATGCGGCGCGGGTCAATTTGCAGCGCGTTGCCGTGATAAATATGGTTGTCAATCATGGCGGCCAGCAGATTATTCGCCGCGCCGATGGCGTGTAAATCCCCCGTAAAATGCAGGTTGATGTCCTCCATGGGCACGACCTGCGCATAGCCGCCGCCCGCCGCGCCGCCCTTCATGCCGAACACGGGGCCAAGGCTCGGCTCCCGCAGGGCGAGCACCGCTTTTTTGCCCATGCGGTGCAGCGCGTCGGCAAGGCCGATGCTTGTGGTCGTTTTGCCCTCGCCCGCGGGCGTGGGGCTGATGGCGGTCAGCAAAATCACCTTGCCGTCCGGCTTTGTGCCCGGCTGCTTTACAAGGCGGTGATCCACCTTTGCCTTGTAGCGGCCATAGGGGATCAGCGTGTCCTGCGCAAGACCCAGCGCATCTGCAATTTCACAAACCGGCTGCATTACAGCCTCCTGTGCGATTTGAATGTCTGATTTCATCCTTAAAATCCTCCCATAATTCATTTTTGCAGCGCAGTGCCACGCCGACGGCGCATACGCAAATGCAGCATTCATACACTATACATAAAAGTTTAACAAATCATCGCACTTTTTACAAGGTGTTTTCATTGCTTTTTAAAAGTCTACATGGTATACTGAACAAGATCACATAATATATCAAGCCAAAAACGGGAAGGAGCCGCCCATGTCGATTCAAATAATAGCCGACAGCAGCTGTGATTTAACACCCGCGTTAAAAAATTTAATGCAAATTCAGCTTGTCGGATTCGAGCTTACCATTGGGGAGCAGATGTTTAAGGACGACGCATCGCTCGAGGTAAAAACGCTGCTTGCGGCCATGAAGGCCTACAAAGGCCCGGCCAGCACCGCTTGTCCTTCACCGGAGGAGTTTGCGGCGCATATGCGTGCGGCAGATGCATGCTTTGTCATTACTATTTCGTCCAAGCTGTCCGGCTGCCATAACGCTGCCATGGTGGCGCGCGATATGGTGCTGGAGGAGAATCCGGATAAGAAAATTCATGTTTTTGATTCCGAGAGTGCCGCCGCAGGCGAGACGCGCCTTGCCATGTTCCTGCATGAGGCGATTGTCGCGGGCAAGGACTTTGACACCATCGTGACACAGGCAACGGATTTCATTGCGCAGATGCGCACGCGTTTTGTGCTGGAGGATTTGGATAATCTGATTAAGAACGGACGCGTTTCCAAGGTTGCCGGCATGGTGGGCACGGTGCTTAATCTGCGCCCCATCATGGGCGAAAATGGGCACGGAGAAATTATCTGCTTTGAAAAAATCCGCGGGACACAGAACGCAATGCGCCGCCTTGTGGAGCTGATTGCCGAGGCGACGGTGGACACCGCAAGGGCCAGCTTGACGCTTGTGATGACCTATTGCAACTGCGCGGAGCGGGCGGCGGAGCTGAAAAAGGATTTACTGGCAAAGTGCACTGCGCTGCGCGAGGTCATTTTTGTACCTACGGCGGGGCTGTCCAGCGTATATGCCAACGATGGCGGCATTGTTGTGGCGTTCTGATGGTTCGCCGGCATCCGCTGGACAAAATACATCGGCAAAGAGACTGTAAAAAAGATGTGGCAGCAGGGCAAACGAGACGTGACCGCCGTGCGGCTGCGTCTTTTTTTTGTACGGTTTTGCACTGTTTACAGCAATGGAACAAAATAAGGGCGCGCCTATTCCCTCTGCTTTGCTGTATGCGGTGGAATTTAAACCGCGATTAAGATGCTGCACATTGCCAAGCGCGCGTTATCGTAGTATAATAGTTCAGATTAAAAGAATAAAGGAGACAACGTGTTTGCACTATCTTGACTTTGCCGCAACAACCCCCGTGGCAGCTCCCGTGGCTGATGTTGCGGACAAGGTGCTGCGCACCTTTTATGCAAATCCTTCCTCGCTGTATCTGCCCGGTGTGGAGAGCGAAGCTGTTCTGAACAAAGCGCGCGAAACGGTGGCGCATACGCTGGGCTGCGCACCGGAAACGCTGCGCTTTACCGCCAGCGGCAGCGAGGCAAACAACCTTGCCATCCTTGGCGCGTGCCGCGCGCGCGAAAAGTGGGCAAAGCACATTGTTGTCACCGGCTACGAGCACCCCAGCGTGCAGAACGTTTGCAAAAGCCTTGCGGACACAGGGTGGAGCGTCACAGTCATTGCGCCGGATCGCTGCGGTCACGTGGACAGGAATGCGTTGACGGAGGCGGTCACGGACAGGACGGCGCTTGTCGCTGCCATGCAGGTGAACAACGAAATCGGCAGCATTTTGGATGTGGCTGCGCTTGCAAGCGCGGTCAAGGCAAAAAACAGCCGCACCGCCGTGCATGTGGACGGCGTGCAGGCGTGGTGCAAGGTGCCGCTGTGCCTTGCAAAAACAGAGATTGACAGCTATGCCGTTTCCGGACATAAAATCCATGCGCCCAAGGGTGTGGGCGCGCTGTATCTGCGCAGGGGACACTATATGCTGCCGGTTTTCTTCGGCGGACATCAAGAGCAGGGCTTTCGACCCGGCACCGAAAATATTGCGTATCTCGCTGCGATGGCAAAGGCGGCGGCGCTGGCGCAGGAGCACCCTTTTGACCCTGCTCCGCTGCGGGAAAGACTGCTGCGGGGGCTTGCGGCACTGCCGTTTGTCACCCTCAACAGCCCCGCGGACGGCTATGCGGGGATCGTCAATTTTTCCGTGGACGGCATCAAGAGCGAGCCGATGCTGCACTACCTTGAAGAACGCGAAATTTACGTATCCAGCGGCTCTGCGTGCAGCAGGGGAGAGGCAAGTCATACGCTGAGCGCGATGGGACTGCCCAAAAGCCGTATTGACACCGCCCTGCGCGTGTCGTTTGGGCAGGGCAGCACGCCGGAGGACGTGGACGCGCTGCTTTGTGCGCTGCGCGAGGGAGAGAGCGTGCTGGCAAAGCTGCGCCGCCGCTAATTCAGTGATACAGCCGCTGCACAGCATAAAAAAACACCACCCGAAAGGAATGACAAGATGCAGGAAATTATCATCGCCTATCAGGGCGAGATGGCATTAAAGGGTCTGAACCGCACCACCTTTGAGAGCGTGCTGCTGGGAACAATGCGCCGTCGTCTGAAAATGATAGGCAGGTTTAAAATTTATAAAGCCCAGTCCACCGTATATGCCGAGCCGGAGTCATCCGAGGTCGATATGGACAGCGCATTTGCGTGTGTCGGGAAAATCTTCGGCATTGCAAATATCAGCCGCGCCGCCGTGTGCGAAAAAAACTTTGAGGTCATTGCGCAGACCGCGGTTTCCTACCTTGCCGCAGAGTTAAACGCTGTGAAAACCTTTAAGGTCAGCGCAAAGCGCAGCGACAAAACCTTTCCCATGGACAGCATGGACATTGCGCGTGAGCTTGGCGGCGTGCTGCTGGAGGCATACCCCCATCTCACGGTGGATGTGCACCACCCGGAATTGAATGTCATGGTCGAGATTCGCGATTATGCGGCCTATGTGCATGGCGGCAAGCGCCCCGGCGCGGGCGGGCTGCCCGTGTCAACGTCCGGTAAGGCGGCGCTGCTGCTTTCGGGCGGCATTGACAGCCCGGTGGCGGGCTATATGATGGCAAAGCGCGGACTGTCGCTGATGGGTGTCCACTTTGCAAGCCCGCCCTATACCAGTGAGCGCGCGCGCCGCAAGGTGTTGGATTTGGCACAGCTGCTCACGCCGTACACGGGCAATTTGAATGTGTACATTGTGCCGTACACAAAGCCGCAGGAGTACATCCGTGACCACGCGCCGGAGGATTTGTTCACAGTGCTGATGCGCCGCAGCATGATGCGCATTGCGCATTGTCTGTGTGAAAAAGAGGGCGCGCTGGCACTGATTACAGGCGAGAGCCTTGCGCAGGTCGCAAGCCAGACGCTCAAGGCAATCGCCTGCACCGATGCGGCGCAAAGCCTGCCCGTGCTGCGTCCGTGCATCGGCATGGACAAGACAGAAATCACCGACATTGCGCGGAAAATAGGCACGTTTGAGACAAGCATTCTGCCGTATGAGGACTGCTGCACCATCTTTACGCCGCCGCACCCCAAGACAAAGCCGTCGCTTGCCGAGATTGAGGATGCCGAGGCCGCCATGCCGGAGCTTTTGGAGCTGGAAGCACAGGCGGCAGAGCAGACACCGGTAGAACATATCAACCTGTAAAGCAAAATGTTTTTGCGGGAGAAAAGAAGAAGTATGGAAGCTGAAATAATAGCGGTTGGCACAGAGCTGCTGCTGGGAGATATTTTAAACACGAACGCGCAGTTTTTAAGCCGTGAGCTTGCCGCGCTTGGCATCAATGTGCATTTTCAAAGTGTTGTTGGGGATAATCCCGCGCGGCTGCGCGGTGTTGTCGAGCTTGCGAAAACCCGCAGCGATTTGCTGGTTTTTTCGGGTGGGCTTGGCCCGACGGAGGACGATTTGACAAAGCAGACGGTGGCGGAGGCTTTTGGCGATGCGCTGTGCTTTGACGAAGCGGAATATAAAAAAATACAAAGCTTTTTTACCGCGTGGGGTCGCACCATGCCGGAGAACAATAAAAAGCAGGCGTTTGTTCCCATGCGCGGCCGCAAGCTGGAAAACGACAACGGCACCGCGCCCGGCATGATTTTCGAGCAGGACGGAAAATATGCCGTGCTGCTGCCCGGTCCCCCGCGCGAATTGCAGCCGATGTTTTTAAACAAGGTGAAGCCGTGGCTTATGAGCTTTTGCGAGGGTGTGCTGTTCTCGACTACGCTGCGCGTTGCGGGCGTGGGCGAAAGCCACCTTGAGGCGCGCGTGGCGGCGCTGCTTGCAGCACAAAATCCGACCGCCGCGCTGTACGCAAAAACGGCGGAGGTCGTTGTGCGCATCACAGCGCGCGCGCAGACGCAGCCACAGGCAAAGGCTATGTGCGACGAGACGGCACAGAAATTTTATGACATTCTCGGCGACTGCGTGTATGCGCGTGATGCCGATTCCTTAGAGCAGGTCGTGGTGGAGACGCTGGAGAAAAACGGTCAGACAGTTGCCACGGCAGAGAGCTGTACCGGCGGTATGCTGGCGCAGCGCATTACATCAGTGCCCGGTGCAAGCGCGGTATTCAGCTACGGTGCTGTCACCTATGCGGACGAGGTGAAGCAGCGTGTGCTCGGTGTGCAGCCGCAAACGCTTGCACAGTACGGTGCTGTGTCGTCCGAGACGGCGGCAGAAATGGCCGTCGGCGTGCGCAGGGTGTCCGGCGCGGATTTCGGTATCGGCATTACGGGCATTGCGGGGCCGACCGGCGGGACACCGGACAAGCCAGTCGGTACCGTGTATCTCGCGGCGGCAAATGCTGACACAATCTATGTGCAAAAGGTTGTTGTCACAAATCGCCCGCGCGAAAGTGTGCGCCTGTTTACGGTGCAGTACGCGCTTGATGTGCTGCGCCGTCTTGCGGCAGATGCACCGCAGCCGCTGTGCACCGCCTTTAACGCTGGTGAACCGGCCCATTTGGTCGAAAATACCATAAAAGACAGTGAATTATAATAGGGAGGACTTTTCAATGGAACAGAATCGGATACCCAATGCGGCGCAGCCGCAGAGAACCGCTCCGCAGCGCCCGGCTGCACCGCAGCCCGCGCAGGGGCAGTCGGCTCCCGCACAGCGCCCGATGCAGCAGCCCGCGCAAGGGCAGGCGGCTCAGCGCCCGATGCAGCAGCGCCCCGCTGCGCAGCAGCCGCAGCAGGGCGTTGAAAAGCAATTGATTGTGCGCATGTTCCAACCGGATATGCAGCTGTTAAAGGTGACTGCCAAGCAGATTTCTGCCACGGCAAGCATCAAGCTGGGTCTGTATGGGCAGTCCGGTGAGGTGCTTGTGGTCATTGCAGCGCGCGCGCGCACCGCGATGGCTGCCACAGAGCTGACGGAAAACGCGGCGGGTCAGTTTGAGGCCGCTATGGGCGACAGCGTGTACGGGCGCGGCAAAGCGCCGATTGGCGCAGTTGTTGTGGCGGAGATGGAGCAGGATGAGACGACGCTGGTTGCAGCCGACGACGCGACCGGCCTGCTGCTGGAGACAGAGCTGCAACCCATCAAAAATGCAGACAAGGTGTTCGACTTTGGACAGAACAGCTTCCGCAATGCACGTATGGCAGACAAAATTGCCGATGCGGCTCTGATGGATGACGAGGAGAGCGACGATCCCATTCAGCTTTCCGCAGACCGCAGCTTTGCGGCGCGCAAATGCACAAAGAGCGATTTTGGTGTCTGCATCGTAGACGTGGAGGGCGGCAAAATGGTGTGCTCCGCTGTAACATACGGCAAAATGGTGTATGTGCGCTGCATTCGCCCCGCGCCCGACGCGGGCAAGGCCGCTGCCATGACAGCGCTTGATATGATTCGCCGTCTGACGCTGGGAATGCCCATTCCCTATGCGCGTGCGTTTAAGGCCGGACAGGAAATTGATTGGAACGAGCCGATGCAGCAAAAGGGCCGCAAAAGCAGCAGCGGCAAAAGCGGCGGCAGCAAAAGCAGCAGCGGAAAAAGTGGAACAGGCAAGAAAAAGAGTCTTGCGGTGCCCATTGTTTTGCTGGTGCTTGTGGCAATTGCGCTGTGCGGTGCCATCTGGTACGTTGTGAATACATTTATCATCAAGGACGAGGGCAGTCTGCCCGCCGCCGGAAGCACAGGAAGCTCGGCGGTGTCCATGCCCGCCGGAGACACAAGCGTGCCCGGTGATGCTGCTGCGCCCGGCAGCGATACAGGCGCGCCGGCAAGCGACGCTGCTGCACCTGACGCGCCGGCAGTCGTCTCGTCTCCGGCTGCTCCGGCTGCGGGCGCAGGCACCGGTGAACCGGTTGTCCATCCGTTCTCGTAATGCGTAATGCGGACGGCTTGCCGGGCTTGCAGTCCGCTGCGACGAACGGTAACGCAGTCCGCTGTAACGGCTTTGCCGGATCAGAACGGCTGCAGTCCTAGCGCCGCTGTTGCAGCAGCAATTTTAAAATTGCAGCGTCCATAATCAAACGCTTTCCCATCAAAAAACCGCTCCGGAAACGGCTTTCGCCGTTCAACCCGAGCGGTTTTTTTGTGCTGTCATTGAAAAATAGTGCAACGTGCGTACACATTGCACTTGCGCATCGGCCTTTGACCGGCGCATAGAATCGCCCCGCAAGGGAAGCTACAGCAGCGCCTTACGGCTGTGAAAAACAAGCGTCTGTGTCACTGCGGCAAGCCGTTACAGCAGCTTGCCGGACACGGCGTTGGTGGTGGCTTCACGGTTTGCGCCGGTAAAAGCCTCCTGTGTGCGGCAATACTCGGCAAACAGGATGTCAATTAAGAACAAAAAGCTCATTTTTGCCGCTACGGAGCCGGATTGCAGCGGCCCCTCTTTGGAGCCGCACAACAGCGTGACATCGGCATAGGCGGCGGCGGGCGATTTTTCAAAATGCGTCACAAGAATAATTTTTGCGCCGCGTGCCCGCGCGGGACGCAGTACATCCAGCATATCCTTTGTCGCGCCCGAATAAGAAAAGAACACAATGACATCATTGACCGTGCACAAGGATGCGGCCATGGCTTGCATATGCGCGTCCTCTATGCACTGAAACTGCGGCGCAGCTGTGAGAAAGCGCGCCCACATTTCCATGGCAATGACAAGGCTGCCGCCTTGACCAAAGCAAAATACGCGCTGCGCGCGCGCCATATACTGCACCGCGCGCGCGACGGAATCCTCGCGGACAAGCGACAGCGTTTGCCCGATGGCAGCCACATCCGTGGCATACAGCTTGCGGCACATATCGGTGATGCTGTCCTGCGGCAGAACCTTGCCGCACAGCCCCATGTCATCGCCATCGGAAACGCTTGCGCCGCTTGCCTTGGCAAGCGCCAGCTTAAAGTCGTTATAGCCGGAAAAACCCAGCGTGCGGCAAAAGCGCGAGATGGTCGCATCTGCCACGCCGCACTCCTCCGCCATTGTGGTGATGGACATATACTGCGCTTCGGTGGCGTTTGCAAAGATGTAGTCCGCAATTTTTTTTGCGGATTTTGTCAGAGAATTGTATTCCGCAGTTAAGGCGGCTAATATATCCGGCTGTTCCATGAGAACAACTCCTTTTGTTTATTTGAAAAAACTTTTCACTTTAAGCTTTGTCCCGCACGCGTGCCACACAACACGGGCGCGGCGCAGCATTGCTTTGTTATTCCTTATTATAAGGGCAAATGTGCATAAGATGCAATCTTTTTTTACCATTCTGTAACTATTTGAGCGGAATGCACAAAGAAGAAAATTATTTTTGTTGTAAAAACAAATTGAAAATGATTTTCACGAGTGATATGATGAGTACATCGGAGAAAGGCGAGCCGCGCAGAGTCGCAGGCTTGCATCCGCCATCACATTTACTTAGGAGGATAATCCATGAAAAAGCTATTAGCAATTCTGTTGGCTTTGGTTCTGATGGTTGGCGTTTTTGCCGGCTGCGGTGCCAAACCGGCCAGCTCCGCCGCAGCCTCGGTTGCCACCTCGGCACCGGCAACGGATGACCCCACCCAGATGACAGCAGAAATTACATGGTGGGCATTCCCGACCTTTGGTCAGGAAAATGCGGATGACCCCGCCGGCACCTATGAGAAAACAGTCATTGAGGCATTCAATGCAAAATACCCCAACATCAAGGTGAACCTTGAGACAATTGACTTTACCTCCGGCCCCGATGCCATCACGGCGGCAATCGAGGGCAACGCAGCGCCTGATGTGCTGTTTGACGCACCGGGCCGCATCATTGAATACGGCAAAAACGGCAAGCTGGTCGCTTTAGATGACCTGTTCACCGAGGAATATACCAAGGATGTCAACAGCGAAGCATTGCTGAACGCCTGCAAGGGCAACGGCACCGCTTACATGTATCCCCTCAGCAGCGCACCCTTCTATATGACCATCAACGAGCAGCAGTGGAAAGATGCCGGTGCGCTTGAGTTTGTCAACATGGAAGGCGACCGCACATGGACCATCGAGAGCTTTGAAAAAGCTTTGGCCGCGCTGAAAAAAGCAGGCAAAGCACCCGGAACACTGTTCTGCCAAGGGCAGGGCGGCGACCAGGGCACACGCGCCTTTGTCAGCAACCTTGCCGGCGGTCAGATTGCCAATGCCGACAAGACTGCATACGCCATGAACAGCGCCGAGGGCGTTGAGGGCTTGACGATGGCTCAGAAATGGATTCAGGACGGTATGCTGGGCAACGGCGTTGCCTACAACGGCGGCAGCGACATCGAGCTGTTTGTCAATGGCAACACTGCCTTTACCTTCTGCTGGGGTGCCAGCACACAGCTTGCCAATCAAGCGACACTGGACACCAACAAAATCACAAACATCTCTCTGCCGTTCCCGTCCAAAAGCGGCAAACCCAACCTTGAGTATCTTGTAAACGGCTTCTGCGTGTTCAACAACGGCGACGATGCACGTGCCGCAGCCGCAAAAGAGTTTATCAAATTTGTCTGTGACGACGCAACCTGGGGCCCGAAGGACGTTGTGCGCACCGGCGCATTCCCCGTGCGTTCCAGCTTTGGCGATCTGTATGCCGGCGACGAGACAAAAGCGCTGCTGTCCTCTTGGACACAGTACTATGGCCCGTACTACAACACCATGGATGGCTTTGCCAACATGCGCACCGAGTGGTGGAACATGCTGCAGACTGTCACAAACGGCGACGACGTGAAAACGGTGCTCGACGCATATGTTGAAAAGGCCAACGCAGGCATGAAAGCTTAACGGTAAGCACAAAAGAACAGAAACCGTGTGCGGCCCCGCCACATACGCGGGGTGACGCACGGTGCAAACAACATGGCGAGCCGGACTGTTGACAGTTTGGTTCGCCATGCTTTTGAAAAAGGAGGAAATCCTGTATGAGTCATCGTGTAAAAGCAATGACAGATGGTCGAAGCAGCGCGCTTAGGCGGCATGACAATACGGTCGGCTATCTGTTTATGCTGCCCGCTCTGCTGTTCTTCGGCTTTTTTATCATCATTCCCATGATAACAGGCTTTGTCACAAGCCTTTTTAACTATACCATGAAAACCCCTGTCTCAGCGGAGACTTTCATCGGTTTTAAAAACTATATCGAGCTGTTTTCAACGCCGGTGTTTTACCGTGCGCTGCTCAACACCATGCTCATTGTAGTCATCGCGGTTCCCACGGTCACGATGTTCGCGCTTTGGGTCGCCTCGGCTGTCACGCCGATGAAGGAGCGTCCGCGCTCGCTGTTCCGCTGCATCTTCTATCTGCCGGCCGTCACGGGTACTGTGGCTGTCGTTGTGGTGTGGAAGTGGATGTTTGATGCCTATAATGGCATCTTCAACTGGGCGCTCAGCTCGCTTGGCCTCATCGACAAGCCCATCATGTGGCTGGGCGATGCGCGCTTTGCCATCTGGTGCGTCATTCTCATTCTGTTTACCACCTCGGTCGGACAGCCCATCGTGCTGTATGTGGCGGCACTGGGCAACGTGGATCAGTCGCTGGTAGAGGCGGCGGAGGTTGACGGCGCAAATAAGCTGCAAACCTTCTGGAAAATCAGATGGCCGTCCATCATGCCCACAACGGTGTATGTTGCCATTATCACTACCATCAACAGCTTCCAGTGCTTTGCGCTGATTCAGCTGCTGACTTCAGGCGGGCCGCAGCACTCCACCGACACGGTGATGTATTATCTGTACACGAACGCGTTTACACTGTATCGCTACGGGTACGCAAACGCCGTCGGCGTTATTCTTGCCGTCATCATCGCGCTGTTCAGCATCGTGCAATTCAAAACGATGAACAGCGGCGTAGAATATTGAGAGGGGGACTTGCACTATGAGTAAAAATAAAGCGCCTTATACCGTCTTTGTCTGGATTGTGCTGTGCGTTCTGGCAGTGCTGTTCACTTTCCCCCTGTACTGGATTTTAACAGGCTCGTTCAAGCTGCAAACCGTTACCGTCCAGTTGCCGCCGCAGTGGTTCCCGCTGGAGCCGACGCTGGCGAACTATGTAAAGCTGTTTAAAAATCCCGCGGGCATGTGGCTGTGGAACAGCGTGTTCCAAGCCGCCGCCGCCACGCTGCTGACGTGCTGCACCGCCTCGCTGGCGGGCTATGCGCTGGCAAAAAAACGCTTTTTTGGCGCGAAGGTAATCTTTGCCATGTTTGTGTGCGCCATGGCGCTCCCAAAACAGGTTGTCATGGTTCCGCTGGTGCGCATCATGGCTGCCATCGGCTTGTACAACACCTCGTGGGCGGTCATTTTCCCCACCGTGGGCTGGCCGTTTGGCGTGTTTTTGATGAAGCAGTTCTCCGAAACGCTGCCGTCCGAGCTGCTGGAGGCCGCGCGCATTGACGGCGCGGGTGAGCTGCGCACCTTCCTCAGCATTGTGCTGCCCATTGTGAAGCCGGGGATCGGCGCGCTGGCAATCTTTACGTTTGTCAATACATGGAACGATTATTTTATGCAGCTGATTATGCTGAAAAGCAGCGAAGCAATTACGGTTTCGCTTGGCGTTGCACGTCTGCAATCGGAGTTTGCCACGAACTACGGGCTGATGATGGCGGGTGCGTCGCTGGGCGCGGTGCCTATTATTGCGGTGTTTATCGCGTTCCAAAAGTACTTTACACAGGGCATTACCATGGGTGCTGTAAAGGGCTAGCAGGGGCTGTGGGCCTCTGTGCTATCACAAGAAAGAAGGCTATGATATTGAAAGACCTTACAAAATATTGCGGCGTGATCCCCGCGTTTTATGCGTGCTATGACGACGCGGGCGCGGTAAGCCCGGAGCGGGTGCGCGCGCTGACGGAGCATCTGCTGAAAAAAGGCGTGAAGGGCGTATACGTCTGCGGCTCCTCAGGCGAGTGCATCTACCAGAGCGTGGCGGAGCGAAAGCTCGTGCTTGAAAATGTGATGGCTGTCGCAAAGGGAAAAATGACCGTCATTGCGCATGTTGCCTGCAATAACACGGCGGACAGCGTGGAATTGGCCGCGCATGCGCACCGCTGTGGCGTAGATGCCATTGCGGCGATTCCCCCCATCTATTTTCACCTGCCGGAGTATGCGATTGCGGCGTTCTGGAATGCCATTTCCGCCGCTGCGCCCGACACGGATTTCATCATTTACAACATTCCGCAGTTGGCGGGCACAGCGCTTACGCTGCCGCTGTATCGCGAAATGCTGAAAAACAAAAACGTAATCGGTGTCAAGAACAGCAGCATGCCCACACAGGACATTCAACTGTTTAAGGCGGCAGGCGGCGCAGATCACATCGTGTTCAACGGCCCCGACGAGCAGTTTATCAGCGGACGTGCCATTGGCGCGGACGGCGGGATCGGCGGCACCTATGCCGTGATGCCGGAGCTGTTCTTAAAGGCCGATGCGCTGCTGCGTGCGGGAAAGCTTGCGCAGGCATGTGCGCTGCAAAATGAAATCGACGAGATTATCTACGCGATGTGCGAGTGCGAGGGCAACCTGTATGCCGTGATGAAGGAAATTTTGCGCAAGCGCGAAAAGCTTGACATCGGCGGCGTGCGCGAACCTCTGCCGAACCTTGTGCCGCAGGACATGCCGCAGGTGGAAAAATGCGCGGCAATGATTGGCGCGGCGCTGAAAAAAGCGGCGGAGCTGTAAAGCGGCAAGAGACTTTTTAAAGGAGGGCGGCAAAATGCCACAGGGGGACATGCCGCTCGAGGAGCTCAAACGATATGCGGGGAAAAGCCCGCGCCCGGCGGATTATGATGTCTATTGGGCGCGGGCGCTTTCCGTGCTTGCAGAGCAGAGCCTTGCCTATACGCTGGAACCGGCGGAGCTGTCGGTGCCGGGGGTCAGCTGCTATCATTTGTGGTTCACGGGCGTGGGCGGCGCGCGGGTGCACGCTAAATTTCTAAAGCCGGAGGGCAAAACAAAAAAGACCCCGGCAATGCTGCTGTTTCACGGCTATGAGGGCAGCAGCAAGGACTGGTTCGACAAGCTTCCGTTTGCACAGTCGGGCATTGCGGTGGCGGCGCTTGATGTGCGCGGGCAGGGCGGACTGTCCGAGGACAGCGGCGTTTATGTCGGCAGCACATTTCAGGGGCACATTGTGCGCGGCGTGGACGACCCTGACCCCGACAAGCTGTTTTTTCGCAATGTCTATTTGGACACGGTGCAGCTTGCGCGTATTGTATCCGGGTTGGAAAGCGTGGACGAAACGCACCTGTACACGGTTGGGTTTTCACAGGGTGGGGCGCTGGCGCTGGTATGCAGCGCGCTTTCGGGCTGCGTGCGGCGCACGGTGGCGGGCTATCCGTTTTTGTGCGACTTTAAACGCGTGCTGGAGCTTGACTACCAAAGCCGCGCTTACGACGAGCTGAAGCTTTATTTTCGGCTGCGCGACCCGCAGCACAAGACAGAAGCGCGCTTTTTTGAGAGACTCGGCTACATTGACGTGCAGTGGATGGCACAAAAAATAGCGTCGCCCGTGCGCATGTATACGGGGCTGTGCGATACGATCTGCCCGCCCAGCGCGCAGTTTTCCGCGTACAATAAAATTAAAGCGCCGAAAGAGCTTGTGGTTTATCCTGATTTTACGCATGAGGACTTGCCCTATGCGTGGCAGGAAATTCTACTGCTGCTGCTTGCGGATGCAAACACGCGGTAATGGAGCCTTGCTGTCTGTCGGAGCTTGACGCAAGAGAGACAAAGCAGACCCCGCAGCACGATGCGTTCACCGTGCTGCGGGGTCTGCTTGCGTTTTTTGGTTGTGTTTTTTGCCGGGGAGACAACATCGGCGCTTATAGCAGTTTTCCTAGGGCGTGTTTGAAAACTCGCTGTGTTTGGATTT
>JAVXUG010000039.1:1433-21482 GCA_036642215.1 Ruthenibacterium sp. | reverse complement strand
CGCACGCGCACGACGGCTGTGCGTGCGGGCACGCGCATGGCATCGCGCCCGAAAAAAGCACCATTCGGCGCGATATTGTTCTGATTTTTGTCGCGGTCGCGCTGGTTGTTCTGGCGCACTTTGTCAAAACCGCACCCGCCTTGGCGGGGGGCGCATTTTGGGCGGCGCTGGCGCTGTACCTCATCGCCTATGGGCTGGTCGGGCGCAAGGTGCTGTATAGCGCATTTCGCAATATCCTAAGGGGCAAAATTTTTGACGAGAATTTCCTCATGACCGTCGCCACGTTTGGCGCATTTGCCATCGGCGATTTTGCCGAGGCCGTGGCGGTCATGATTTTTTACAATATCGGCGAGACCTTGCAGGATATCGCAGTCGCCAAAAGCCGCGCCAATATCGCCACACTCATGGACATCCGACCCGATTTTGCGCGCCTTGTCACGGGGGATACCGAGCGGGAAATTGCACCCGAGGACGCGCGCGTGGGCGATGTTATTCTGATTCGGCCGGGCGAGCGCGTTCCTCTGGACTGCGTGGTGCTCTCGGGCGAGGGCGCGGTGGACGCGAGCGCCCTGACGGGCGAGAGCATGCCCGTTTCCGCCGCGCCGGGCAGCGCGCTTTCAAACGGCAGTGTCAACATGAACGGCGTGCTCACCTGCAAGGTGACAAGCGTGTTTGCCGACTCTACGGTGCAAAAAATTCTAAATCTCGTCAGCGATGCATCGGGCAAAAAGGCCGACGCGGAGAAATTTATCACGCGCTTTTCACGCATTTACACGCCCATTGTCATGGGGCTTGCGGTGCTGATTGCCCTTGTGCCGCCGCTGTTTTACGGCTTTGACACCTTCAGCCAGTGGTTCTACCGCGGGCTTATCTTCCTTGTGGTCAGTTGTCCGTGCGCGCTTGTGGTCAGCATTCCCGTCAGCTTTCTCGGGGGCATTGGCGGCGCGGCGCGCAGCGGCGTGCTGGTCAAGGGCGGCGATGTCATTGACAGATTGGCGCAGCCGAAGCTTGTTGTGTTTGACAAAACCGGCACGTTGACGCGCGGCAAATTTGCCGTGAGCCATGTGCTGCCCGCGGCGGGTGCACAGGCAGACCCGACGGCTCTGCTTGCCGCCGTCGCGCTGTGCGAGCGCAGCTCGAACCACCCGATTGCCCTTTCTGTGCGCGCATACTGCGGCGCGCAGGACAGCGGTGCCGCCCTTGACAGCTACGAGGAAAAAGCCGGCTGCGGCGTGCTTGCCGCATCGGGCGGCGTAACCTATGCCGCGGGCAACGCAAAGCTGATGACCCTTGTGGGCGCGGTCGTGCCGGACAAAGCCCTTGCCGCAGCCGATACTGCCATTGGCACGGTGCTGCATGTCGCACGGGACAAAACGTATCTCGGTACACTGCTGATTGCCGACAGCATCAAGCCCGGCGTGCGGGAGGCCGTGGCGCATCTGCACGCGCTGGGCGTTGAGCAATGCTGTATGCTGACGGGCGACAACGAAAACGTGGCCCGCAGCGTAGCCGAGGCGGTTGGGCTTGACAGCTATAAGGCCGGTTTGCTTCCGAACGAAAAGGTCGCCGCGTTCGAGGCGCTCTCGCAGGGCGTTTCCGGCGTAAGCCTTTATACGGGCGACGGCATCAACGACGCGCCGCTGCTGGCGCGCGCGGATATCGGCATCGCAATGGGCGGCGTTGGCAGCGATGCGGCCATCGAGGCGGCAGACGTTGTGCTGATGACGGACGAGGTGGACAAAATTGCAAGTGCCATTCTTGTGGCGCGCCGCACGCGCCGCATTGTAATGCAGAATATCATCTTTGCGCTGGGCGTAAAAATTATCATCATGGCGGTGGCCGCACTGGGCTTTGCGCCGATGTGGCTGGCCATTTTCGGCGATGTGGGCGTAGCGCTTCTCGCCGTGGCAAACGCCGCCCGCGCCGTGCGCGCGGTAAAATAACCGCACCCCCGCTTTTTCACCGCAATAGTATAGCAGCCCAGCATCGCAAGCCGTATAGCTTTCGATGCTGGGCTGCTGTGCGTTTTCCTGTTAAAGTTTTCGCCGGGCCTTTTTCAAAAGGCCGCGTCTATTCGCGTCTATCCGCGCCCTGCCGCGCCCGTCCGTGTTATGCTCCGCTCGGTCAGCACCGTCTGCGCGGGTATGTCGTGTTCCTGCACGGGAATGACTCCGCACGGCAGCAGCAGCTTTTCCCGGCACAAAACAGCCGTGGCGCATGCGGGCAAAAGCCGCGCAAGATAGCGGTCATAATAGCCGCCGCCGTAGCCGAGCCTGTTTCCGTTTGCATCCGCCGCAAGGCACGGAAGCACCGCCAGCGAAAGCAGCTCCGGCTGCATTTCCGGTGCATCCTGCGGCGGCGCGGCAATGCCAAAAGCGCCGCTTTGCAGCTGCGTCAGCGCCGTGATGCGCTTTGCGCACATCACGCCCCTCTGTCCGCTGTCCTGCACGCAATACGGTACGCACAGTATTTTCCCGTCATCTAATACTTTTTGTAAAAATACCGCCGTGTCAATTTCACGCGCTGTTCCCACAAAGCAAAATACCGCCCGCGCCGCGCGATACTGCGGCAGCGCGCAAAGCGCGGCACAGATGGCAGCGGAGGCCGCGGCGGTATCCTCTGCCGAACACTGTGCCAGCACGTCGCGGCAGCGCTGTCGCAGCGCGCGCTTTTCGTCCGCGGCGCTTTTCTCTGCCGTCACGCGTCATAGCGCGGCAGCGCGCTGCTCTCGGAAAAATCCTCGCGGTCAAGCGTCAAATTGATGTTGTAAAACGGGTCATGCGTCAGCACATCGCCGTACAATTCCTTCATGCGCGCGCGCTCGCCGTCAAACCGCGCGCGTTTTTCCGCATTCTTTTCGTCAAGCCCGCGGCTTTTGCTCTCGTAATGATACAACTCCGCATACGGCGTAAACAGGATGCGATAGCCCGCCCTTCCGATGCGCAAGCAGAAATCCACGTCATTGAACGCGACCGTAAACGCCTCGTCAAGACCGTCCACCTCGTCGTACACCGATGCCTTGACCAGCATACACGCAGCCGTGACTGCGGACACATCCTGCACGGTGCTCGCGCGGAACATATACCCGCTGCCGCCGCGCTTTGCGTACTTGTGGCTGTGCCCCGCATAGCCGCCAAGCCCCGTCACAACGCCCGCGTGCTGCAGGGTGTCATCGGGATAATACAGCTTTGCGCCCACCGCGCCCACGCCCGTCTGCACACACAGCGAGAGCATTTCCGTCAGCCATGTGCCGTTTATAATTTCCACATCGTTGTTCAGCAGCAGCAGATAACGACCCTTGGCGTGCTCCCGGCCAAAATTGTTGATGGCAGAAAAATTAAAGCCGCCCACGTAGCTTACAATGCGCACATTGCGGTGCGCCTGCGTCAGCGCGTCATAATAGGCAAAGGTTTCCGGCTTTGTCGAATTGTTTTCGATGATCATAATTTCGTAATTGGAATAGGTCGTTTTGGTGAAAATGGATTGCAGCGCCTTGTCAAGATCCTCGGTGTGATCCATGTTCGGGATCAAAATGGATACCAGCGGCTCGCCGCTGATTTCGTACTCGACCTTATAAGTGCTCAAAAACAAACCATCCGTCACCGTGCCGTTTGCACCGATGCGCGCAAGATGCGCCGCTATGGCACGCTTTGCCGCGTCCGCCACATAGGGCTTTGCCGCAACGCCGCCGGAGGTGGAGGCCGCGTGCACACGCCAGTAGTACAGCACGCGCGGGATATGCTCGGGCGGCACAAGCTCTGACAGGCGCAAAAACAAATCGTGATCCTGACTGCCGTCAAAGGCGGGGTCAAGGCCGTCCAGCTGTACAAAAAGCTCGCGCTTGCACGCCGAAAAATGACAGATGTAATTGCAGCAGTTCAGATAATCGGGCGCAAAATCCGGTTTAAAATGCCCCACCAGCGGATGGCGAATGTCCTTTGTGAACAGCGCTTCGTCACTGTATAAAAAGCCCGCGCCGGTGCGAAAGGCCGTCTCTGCCATCATAAAAACCGCGTGCGGTGCCAGCACGTCGTCATGGTCTGCCAAGGCGATATAATCGCCCGTGGCAAGGCGCGCGGCGGCGTTTGTATTGGCGGAAATGCCAACGTTCTTCACCTTTTTGCACACGATGCGCGCATCGGCTGCGGCGTATTTTTTTACAATTTCGCCCACCTCGGCGTGCTGCGCGTCGGACGCATTTGCAAGGCAGAGCTGCCAATTTTTGCAGGTCTGCCCGACCACGCTGTCCAGCAGCGCGTGCAGATACGCGGGCGGCGTATTGTACAGCGGCACGCAGATGCTGAATACCGGCCACGCAAGGGTGTCTTTTTCTTTCTGCGCGGCAAGCACGCTTTTCGGCGGCAGAAAACGCCCCTTTTTGCCGCCGAAGCGGCGCTTAAAAAAGCCCGCCGCGCGTTTGCACGTAGCGCAAGCGCCGTCCTCGCGCAGCGCCGTCACGCCATAGCGCAGCAGCTCCTTGATGCGTTTCCATTGCAGTTTTAAGCGCATGAGCGTTCTCCCTCTGCCAAATTATTTTTACCGCCAAGGTGCGGCGGGCACAGCGGCGCGTAAAAGCGCGCCCCTCTATCGGTAGCCGTAATTCTCGTACAGCAGCGTAAAATGCGGGTTGTAATAGGGGTCGCCCGCCTGCATCAGCTTCGCATATTTTCGCACAAAGCGCGCTTTTTCTGCCTCGTAGCGCTGCTGCTCGGCTCCGCCGGATTTTGTGTCGTCGCCGCGGCTTTTGCTCTCGTAGTGATACGCCTCGGCAAACGGGGTCATCACGTTGAGCAAGCCCTTGGCGCGCAGGCGCAAACAGAAGTCCACATCGTTGTACGCAATTGCAAAATTCTTTTCGTCAAGCCCGCCCAGCGCCTTGTACAGCGCCGTTTTGACCATTAAGCACGCGCCGGTCACGGCGCAGAAATTCTGCGTCGTGCACACGCGGTACATGTCGCCGCCCGTGTCGCGCGGGTGTCCCTTATGGCTGTGCCCCGCGCTGCCGCCGATGCCGACAAACACGCCCGCATGCTGGATTTGGTCGTCGGGATAATACAGCTTTGCGCCCACCGCGCCAACGTCCGCGCGCTGAGAATAGCTGAGCAGCTCGCGCACAAAGCCGGGGCTGAGCAGCTCCACATCATTGTTCAGCAGCAGTAAATGCTCGCCGTGTGCGTGCTGCGCGCCAAAATTGTTGATGGCGGAAAAATTAAACGCGCCCTTGTATTGCAAAACGTGCAGGTTCGGGATTTTCTGCACCGCCGTCTGATAAAACAGCGCCGTCTCTTTTTGGGTTGAATTGTTCTCGATCACAAGAATTTCAAGGCTTGGGTAGCCGCTGCGCAGCAGCGAGGCAAGACAGCGCTTTAAGTCCTCGACATGATCCTTGTTTGGGAGGATGACCGTGACAAGCGGCTGCTGTGCAAGCGCGTATTCGACATGGTATGCGCCGGGGTGCTGCTGCATGGCAGTCACCTTGCCCGCAAGCCCCACGCGCTTTAAATGCGCGCGCAGCGCCTTTGCCCCGGCCTCTATGGCATAGGGCTTTGTCGTGATATCGCTTGCTGTTGAGTTTTCGTGGCGACGCCAATAATACAAAACCTTGGGGATGTGAACAATTTTTTCGGCTTTTTCACTCAGCCGCAAAATGAGGTCATAGTCCTGCGCGCCGTCGTACTGCGCCTTTTCGCCGCCGCCCGCGCGCGAAAGCAGCGCGCGGCTGAACACCGAAAGATGCGTGATGTAATTGCAGCCGCGCAGATAGTCGGGCGAAAAATCGGGCTTAAAATGATATTCGCCCAGCTTTTTTAAATCGCCGTCCAGCACGATCTCATCCGAGTAAAGAAAATCCGCGCCCGTCTCGTTGACGGCCTTTGCCATCTCGTACAGCGCGCCGGGGGCAAGCGCGTCGTCGTGGTCCAGCAGCGCAAAATAATCGCCCGCCGCCTCGCGCAGCGCAATGTTGGTGTTGCCGGAAATTCCCTCGTTTTTGGCGAGCTTGCTCAGCACGATGCGCCGGTCGGAAAAGCGCTTCACGGCCTCTGTCACTTCAGGATGACCTGCGTCAGACGCATCCACCAGAACAAGCTCAAAATTTGTATAGCTTTGCCTAAGCACGCTTTTTATCATTGCGCGCAGATATTTTAAGGGGGTGTTGTACAGCGGCACCACAACCGAAAACAGCGGCATTGTGTCAAATTCTTCCTTGCGCTGGGCGCGCAGCTCTCTTTTCAGCGGGATGTCCGCGCGGAATTTCCACGACTCGCCCTTTGTCATTAAATCAATGCGGTACGACCCCTCGCGCCACAGCGCCTCCGGTCCGCGCTGCACAAGGCACGCGGCGGCGCGCTTTGCAAGGCTTGCGGCGTGCGCGGGGTTTGCGGTGCGGCGCACCGCCTTCGCCACGGAATCCTGCTCGTCCGCCTGCGGTGCGCGCTGCGGTTTTTTTTGCTGTCTGTCCTGTGTAGTGCCCATCTTCCGTCACCTCAAAAAAATATTCCTGCGTGCGCAAAACGCCGCGTCCGCCTTTGTAAAAAGCGACGCGGCGGGGAGAACGGCGCAGCCTGTTTCACGCTGTGCCGTCAAATTTTAATGTGTGGTTTTTTTGTAGACCGCGCAGACCTCCTGCGCGTCGCCGCTCATGCGCACCTTGCCCTTTTCCAGCCACGTCACACGGTTGCACAGACGCTCGATCTGGTCGATGGAATGGCTGACCAAAATAACTGTCGTGCCGGCTGCCATCAGCTCACGCATGCGCTTTTCGCATTTTTCCTGAAAGAGAAAATCGCCCACGGACAAAATTTCATCCGCAATCAGCACCTCGGGGTTTGTGATGGTGGCAATGGAAAACGCAATGCGCGACACCATGCCGGAGGAATAGTTTTTCAGCGGCACATCAAGAAATTCGCGCAGCTCGCTGAACTCCACAATCTCCTCAAAGCGCGACTTGATGTATTTTGGCGTAAAGCCCAGCACCGTGCCGTTTAAAAAAATGTTTTCGCGGCCGGTCAAATCCATGTCAAAGCCCGCGCCAAGCTCAATCAGCGGCGCAATGGTGCCGCGCACGGTGGCGCTGCCCTCGCTCGGCTTATACACGCCCGCAATGACCTTGAGCAGCGTGCTTTTTCCGCTGCCGTTCAGCCCGACAAGCCCATAAAAATCGCCCTTTTTCACGGTGAGCGAAACATTCTTCAGCGCCCAAAATTCCTCAAAGCGCAGCTTGCCCTTCACCATGGCGACAAAATATTCCTTTAGGCTCTCGTTTTTTTCCTTCGCCATGTTAAAGCGCATGGAGACGCCGTTTACCTCAATGATATCAAGCTCATTCATCCTGTGCGTCCTCCTTTAAATATACAGGACAAACTTGTCCTGATGACGGCGGAACGAAACAAGCCCGATGACAAGCATGACAAGCGCGCACACCGTACACACAATCATCATGTTGGTCGTGAGCAGCTCCCCCTTGCACACAGCCGCGCGAAACGCCGTGATATACCAGTACATGGGGTTGTATTTGATGAACGTCTGCACAATCAATACGCCGTCGCCCTCCATGGTAAACGGGTCGTAGAAGATGGCGGAAAAATACATCAGCGCCGTGCAGAACACGCCCCAAAGATGCATGACATCGCGGAAAAAGACCGCCATGCTCGACAGCAAAAGCCCGATGCCAAGGCTGAAGATAAACAGCATCAGCAGCGGGTACAGCCCCAGCAAAAACGTGGGATGCAGCGGCGCGCCCGTGATCAGCATGACGATGAACAGCGCCGCAAACGATGTGGCACAGTTGACCAGTGCAAAGCAGACCTTTTCGAGCGGAAAAATATATTTTGGGATGTACACCTTGCGCAGCAGCGGCGCACTGCCCAGCACGCTGCCCATGGCGGAGCTTGTGGCCTCGCTGAAAAAGTTCCACATCAACTGCCCTGTCAGCAGATATACGGGAAAATTGTCAATGCCCGCCCCGCGAAAATTAAAAATACTGGAAAAAACCGCCCACATGACAAGGCACATCAGCAGCGGGTTCAGCACGCTCCACAAAACGCCCAGCACGCTGCGGCGGTATTTCAGCTTGAAATCGCGCCCGGTTAAATTGTACAGTAAGTAGCGGTAACGCCAAAAATCCTGACAGTACGCTTTAATTTTTGTCATGCGGCATCACCATCTTTCAAAGAAATCAAAGCTTTGCTCCGCAAAGCCCTTGTGCTGCCTGTCCTTGTCGGACAGCAGCGGCGCTGCGCCCGTGTCCGGCCATTCAATGCCGATGGCGGGGTCGTCCCACGGGATGCCGCCCTCACTTGCATGGTCGTAAACATCGGTGCATTTATAGGTGAACTCCGCCTCGTCCGACAGCACCAAAAAGCCGTGGGCAAAGCCCTGCGGAATATACAGCTGCTTTTTGTTTTCAGCCGAGAGCGTCACGCCCATCCACTTGCCAAAGGTTTTGCTGTGCGGGCGGCAATCGACGGCGACATCGTACACCTCGCCCGACAAAATGCGCACCAGCTTGCCCTGTGTGTGCTCCTTTTGAAAGTGCAGCCCGCGCAGCACACCGCGCGTGCTTTTGCTCTGGTTATCCTGCACAAACGCGCCCCTGATGCCGGCGGCGGCGTATTCCTGCGCCTGAAACGTCTCCATAAAATACCCACGGCTATCGCCGAATACGGTCGGCTCAATCACAAGCACCCCGTCAAGGCCGGTGGACACAAAATTAAATTTACCCATGGTTCTGTATCGCCTTTTCCCTTTCGATGATTCGTTCTATCCGTTGCTACTATAGCATAGGTTTTCGCAGATTACAAGAGAATGGCGCGCAGAAGCAGCGCACAAAATACGCGCCCCGCACGCCAAAAAGCGCCCCCTTGCGCGTTTGTGCCGCCCGCATCGGCGAGCGAACGCGCAAGGGAACGCCCTGCCCGAAAACAGCTGCTATTTCGCAAAATAGGTCTGCGGATCAACATATTTTCCGGCTTGCCTCACCTCGATATGCAGATGCGGCGCGGCGGCGCTCTCTGCCGGTACCGCACCCATGTGCCCCAGCTCTGCGCCCTGCTTTACGGTGTCGCCCTGCTTGACACCGATGCCGGAAAGCCCGCACACGCGCACGGTCACATCGCCGGCTGTCAGCTCCACAACACCGCCCCACTGTCCGTCCTGCGCCACGGCGGATACCATCGCCGCCGTCGGTGCCTTGACCGTTTCGCCCGCGGCGGCGGCAATATCGGTGCCGTTATGCGTGCGCCAGTCCTGCATTGTCTCGTTAAAGATAAGCTCATCCCCGCTGTAGGCCTGCAAGATACTGCCCTGCACCGGCCAGACAAATGACCCGGCGCGCGCCGTTTGCAATGCGTCCGGCTCGCCGGATTTGTCCGATTGCGCGCGCGGCGATGCCTGCGATGCAGACGCACTCTGCGCACCGGAGAAAGAGGAGGAGGTTGCGGGCACGTCGCTCTTCTTCTTTTCTGCTTCTGCGATGGGTTCGTTCCACGGGATGTCCTCCTGTCCGCCTTGGCTTGTCTGCGGCGTATTCTGCTTTGCGCCAAGCCGCTGCATCATGGCGCTGATGGCAAGATAGCTTGCAAGTGCGCTGCCCAGAATGACCACTGCCAGCGCCACATAAAAGCCCTTGCCCCGCCAAAACTGTCTGATGTTGTTTTTATTATGCATACCCTTTGTGCACCCTTTCCTGCCACGGGCCGCAACGCGCGTTTGCCGCGTCCGTACACCCGCTTGAATACAGTGGTATTGTGGGCAGAAAAAAAGCAAATATACACGCGCGCATCTTGCGTTTTATACTGAAAAACCTTATACTATAAAGTGTCTATGACCGGACGGCTTTTTGCGGCGCACAAAACAGCGCGCACAGAGAAGCCAACAAGGAGTATGGGTATGAATTTGCGGGAATATCTGCATATTGCGCCTGAGGTGTCTGCGGCGCTGAAACGGGGCAGGCCCGTGGTTGCGCTGGAGAGTGCCATCCTCTCCCATGGCGTTCCCTATCCCGAAAACAGCGCGTTTGCCGCGCAGCTGGAAGAACTTTTGCGCGCCGAGGGTGTTGTGCCCGCCACCACCGCGGTTTTGGACGGCGTGCTCAGGGTGGGGCTTTCGCCGGACGAGCGCGCGCGGCTGTGCCGTGCCGAGGGCACCCAAAAGGCGACGCGGCGCGATTTGCCCATTCTGGTGGCGGCAAAGCGCACGGGGGCAACCACGGTGGCCGGCGCAATGGTTTTGGCAAGCCTTGCGGGCATCCGCGTGCTTGCCACGGGCGGCATCGGCGGCGTGCAGCGCGGCGCAGACAGCCTTGATATCAGCGCCGATTTGCAGGAGCTTGCGCAAACGCCCGTATCGGTCGTGTGCGCGGGCGCAAAAATGTTTTTTGACATCGGCCGCACGCTGGAATATCTTGAGACGGCGGGTGTGCCCGTGCTGGGACTTGACACCGAGGACTTTCCGGCGTTTTACTGCCGGAGCAGCGGCTTTCCTGTAGATTACAACGCCAAAACCCCCGCGGCGGCCGCCGCCGTGCTCAAGGCAAAATGGGCGCTTGGGCTGAAGGGCGGCGTGCTCATTGCAAATCCCGTGCCGGAGGCCTGTGCCATGGAGCCGGGCGCGGCGGCGGCTGCCGTTGACAGCGCATTGCGCAGCGCTTTTGAGGCGGGTGTGCGCGGCAGCGCGCTGTCCCCGTACCTTTTGGCGCGCGTGGCAGAGCTGACAAACGGCGCGGCGCTGCAAACAAATATTCAGCTTGCTTACAGCAACGCGCGCGCGGCGGGGCGCATTGCGGCAGCGCTTGCACAGCTGCGCGATTGAGCCGCATTCAAAGCAGCCTGCCGCGCGGCGCACGATAAATTTCGGCGTATTTTTTCAGCACTCCTTGCAGAATTTTTCAGGTTTTGCATCGTTTGACAGTTTCGCGCGGGTGCGCGCCGTATTATAAATGGATCACACCGCGCCGGCTCGCGGTATCATACCGGCAGCTTTTAGGGCACACAGCACGCCCTGCCGCCGGGGAAACAGGAAGTAACGCTTTTATGAAACAATGTGTCAACTGCGGCGCTGTTTTGCCTGAGGGCGAACAGAGCGTCTGCCTTGTGTGCGGTGCCAAGCAGACACCGTCCGCTGAAACCTACACCTCCCCGCACAGCGCCGGGCGAGAGCGCAAGAAAAAGGTGCAGCGCACCCTGCGCATTTTATGCATTGCGCTGGCAGCGCTGTTTTTACTGCTTGTCATCGGGGCCGGCGTGACCTATTTTCTGTACGAGCGCTTCAACCCCGACAGGGCTTACAGCACGCTGAGCACCGCGCTGCTGTCCGGCGATACGGAAGCGCTGCACACGCTTGTCGAGGGCGACGGTGTCGCCGTGTCCGATGCGGGTCTCAGCGCGCTGTGCCGCGCCTTTTCGACGCAGGAAAGCGTGGACGCACTGCTTGCACAGCTTAGGGCACAGGCTACAGGTGCTCCTGGCGATGTGTGGTATCCCGCGCTTTCGCCCACCAGCGACACGGTATTTTTGGGCTACAAGCAATATAAGGTTCTGGCAAAGCCTGTCTCTTTGCGCATTGCCCATGTGGCGGATAACATTCTGCTGACGGTGGACGGCATTGCCCGCACGGGCGATGCCGACGGCGACGGCACGCTGTACCTCAACTTTTTCCCCGGCGTTTACAGCTGTGTTGTGTCGGGTCAGACTGCGCTGGGCGAGAGCGTGACGGGCGAAAGCACCGAGCTTGCGCTGTTCAACGCCGAGGCGCCCTTCGTGTTTGACGGCGCGCTTCCCATCGCCGATTTGACGATCGGCGGCTGCATTTCGGATGACGCAATCATCTCCGTAAACGGCACCGCTGCTACGCAAAAGCCGATCGGCCACACCGTCACCTTGCCGCAGGTCACAGTGGGCAGCACCATTACCATGTCCTACACCACGGCCTACGGTGCCGTGACCACGGCCTCCGTGCAGTTCACCGACCGCACCGTTACCGCGCTGAGCTTTGCGGGGCATGTCACCACGGGCGGCGTTCCCGCGCAGGCAGATTTAGAATCCATCGCGGGCGCGTTTTACGCGTCGTATCTGGATGCGCTTAACAACAAGGATGCGGCGCGCATCACCACCTGCACCGAGCCGCTGCGCGAAAAGCTGAAGGGCGATGTCGGCAAAAAAGAGAACGACGCGCTTACTTTTCTGTTTGGCAAGGCGCACGCCGACGCTGCGCATGTGGAGCAGGGCTATATCGACGAGACAACGCCGACGCTGCGGCTGAACGTTCATTTCACCTACACCGTGAACAAGCACAAGGAGAAAGAGAAAGAAAAGGAAAAAGAAAAGTCGGAGACGGATTCCTCTGTCTCCTATACCATGGAGCTTGTCTATGCGGACGGCGGCTGGAAGGTGAACCGTCTGGCAGAGAACACCAAGGAAAACTTTGACGCGGGCACGCTGGTGCCCATCGAGGGCTGACGCATGGCAGAGCCAAAAGCAGCCCGCGTATGCGCGGCGGCACCGGACGCAGCCGCGCAAAATGCGGCAAGGCTTGCGGCGCTTGATGCAGCCGCCGCGCAAAATGCGGCAAGGCTTGCGGCGCTTGATGCTTTGTGCGCAGCGCTTTGTGCCGAACAGACCGCGCTAAGCGCAAAAATGGCAGTTCTCCGTGCGCAGGGCAAGCATAAAAGCTGTCAGTTTCGCGAGGCGATGGGACAAAAGCTGTCAAACAGTCTCGTCATCAGCCGCCTGCAATCCTGCGGGCTGTGGAGCGAGCCTGCCGCGAAGCCTTGAAGCGGTGCTTTGCCAAGCAGACGCGCTTTTCCTCCTCTGACGCAGCAAGGCAACAGCCGTTTGTCCCTGTTCTTATAGCGGTTTCATGAATGATAAGAATGGTAAATTTCCTTAGGGCATGCAGCAAAGAAGATGGGATCGAATCTACTCTTATTTTCTTAAATTGCTGTAGGGCTTGTTTGAGAATTGCATGAATACTATACAGCAAGGTGGAGAAACAATGGAATACCTCAGTTACAAGGACATCGCAGCGCAGCTTGACCGCATCCGGCCGGGCAGCGTTGTCTATCTCGTATCGGACATCATGCAGCTTGTCTTTGCGTGCAAAAAGCACGGCGAAAGCTTTGACGCAAATGCGTTTATTGACAGTCTCCAGCGCAAAATAGGGCCGGAGGGCACGCTGATGATTCCCGCGTTCAGTTGGGATTTCTGCAAGGGCATTCCGTTTGACGCGCGCACCACGCGCTCACGCGTGGGCGTTTTGGGCGACATTGCCGTGCAGCGCGCCGACTTTGTGCGCACGCGCCACCCCATGTATTCCTTTGCCGTGTGGGGCAAGGACGCACAGGCGCTGTACGATGCCGACTGCATCAGCAGCTTTGGTGCCGACAGCTCGTTTGCCTATATGCACCGCGCGGATGCGCTGACGCTTGTGGTCGGGCTGTCCCCGCTCGCAGGGACCACCTTTGTCCATTATGTAGAGCAGTGCATGCATGTTCCCTATCGCTATGAAAAAAGCTTTACCGGCCTTTGCACCGACGCAAACGGTGTCACCGCCGAAAAGACCGTCACGATGTTCGTGCGCGAGCTGGCTCTCAATTCCGAGTATCTGACCGGCCTTGACGATGTGCTGACGGAGCTGAATATCGCGCACACGGATGTCATCGACACCGTGCCGTTCCACACCATTTATCTGCGCGAACTCTATCCCGTTGTCGCGGCGGACATCTGCTGCAACGAGGCGCGCCACCTGTACGCCTACGACCGCGTGAAGTTTCCTTACGACTACGCGCCCTGCCGCAGGTATTTCAAATGATACGCAATGTGACGGATTATCTGGAGCTTGCGGCGGCACAGTGGCCGGACAAGGCCGCCGTGACGGATCAAAACGCAAGCACATCCTTTGCGCAGCTGCGCGCGGACGCGCGGCGCATCGGCACGGCGCTGGCGGCGCGCGAGATGCTGCGGCGGCCTGTTGTCGTGTTTTTGCCAAAGAGCGCGCTCTGCCTTGCGGCGTTTCTGGGTGCCGCCTATGCGGGCGCATTTTACACGCCCATTGACACGGCGATGCCCGCGGCGCGCATGGAAAAAATTTTGCAAACGCTTTGCCCCGACGTGATGCTCACTTCACGCGGGGCGGCGGATTTTATCAAAAACACGCTGCATTTTACGGGCAAGGTGCTGTACTGCGAGGATTTGCTTTCGGGCAGCGCCGACGACGCGCTGCTGCAAAGCGCGCGCGCGCAGACGCTGGACACCGATTTGCTGTACGTTTTGTTCACCTCCGGCAGCACGGGCGTGCCGAAGGGCGTTTGCATCACCCACGCCGCAGTCATCAATTTTGCGGAGTCCATCGTGCCGCTGTTCGGCATTACACAGCACGACACATTTGGCAATCAAGCGGCGTTTTACTTTGATTTATCCGTCATGGACATCGCCTGTATGCTGCGGGCGGGCGCTGAAATTTATCTGATTGATCCCGATTTATTTGCGCAGCCCGTGGAGCTTTTGCGCTGCATCCGCGACAACCATATCACGGCCATCGCGTGGGTTCCCTCGGCGCTTGTCATGGTGTCAAAGCTGCGCGCGTTTCGCAGCGTGGACGTATCCGGCACGCTGAACAAGGTGCTTTTTATCGGTGAGGTGATGCCGACAAAGCAGTTCACGCGCTGGCAAACGGCGCTTCCGAACGCACTGTTTTCCAACTTTTACGGTCCCACCGAGGCGACGGTCGCCTGCACCGCCTACCTCATTCACGACAAATTTGACGACGCGCAGCCGCTGCCCATTGGCACGCCGCTTGCAAATTACGACGTGTTTTTACTGGACGCAGCCGGCGCGCGCATCCCCGTGACCGACACCGCCGCCGAGGGCGAAATTTGCGTGCGGGGCGTGTCTGTCGCGCGCGGCTATTACAACAACCCGCAGATGACGGCGGCGGCGTTTACGCAAAATCCGGACTCGCCCGCCGCGCCCGAATGCATCTACCACACGGGCGACTGGGCAAAATACAGCGCCGACGGCGCGCTGCTTTATATCGGGCGGCACGATTTTCAAATCAAGCATCTCGGGCACCGCATCGAGCTTGGCGAGGTCGAGGCTGCTGCCAGCTCGCTGCACGGTGTGTCCGCGTGCTGCTGCGTGCACGACGAAAAGCGCGACAAGCTGGTGCTGTTCTGCGAGGGTCGCCTTGCCCCTGCCGCCGTCACAGCGCAGCTAAAAACGCTTGTGCCGCACTATATGTGCCCAAACCGCATTGTGCCCGTGGCGGCAATGCCGCTGAACGCGAACGGCAAGATGGATCGCGCGGCGCTGAAAGCCCTGCTGTAAGCGCCTATTTTTTAAGCGCACATATAAAATGCAGAAATCCAGAAAATTAAAACAGGAGTGACCCCTAAATGAACGAACGTGTCATGAGAGTATTGTCTGAAATCAACCCTGAAATCACCGGTTATACCGGTGATGATTTGCTGCACGACGGAATCATTGATTCCTTTGACGTGGTGGAGATTGCCGAGGCGCTTGAGGCGGAATTTGATTTTGAAATTGACGCTGAGGACGTTGTGCGCGACAATTTCAGCAATGCGTCGAGCATTTTACAGCTTGTGCAGGCGATTTTGGACAAGCAATAAACCGCATGGCTGCCTCTGTCAAAAAAAGCGCTCTGCACCCGTAAAAACGGATGCAGAGCGCTTTTTTTAATGCTGCTGTAATAAATTGCCTTATCGCGGGGCGCTTTTGCATCGGACAAAAGCTGCTCTTAGGCTTTCTTTCGGGAGAGCGTTTTATGCGCCCGCCGCAGAAAAAAATCAGTCCGCGCGCGCTTTGCCAAAGAAGAAAAGCGCCACCGTGCCCGGCCCCGTATGGCTGCCGATGACCGTGCCGACATTGTTGATCATCACCTTGCCGTCAAGCTTCGGGAACGCCGCCTCCACCTTGTCGGCAACGGTGCGCGCGTCGTCCATGCACGCGGACATCGAGAGATAGCACTTGCCGCTGTACGCGGTGCCGCCATCCGCAAATTCCTCCATGCGCTTGACCATTTCTTCTATCGCGCGCTTTTTGCCGCGGCACTTTGCGCGCGGTGTCAGATGACCGGCGCTGTCCATATTCAGCAGCGGGCAGATGCTGAGCATGGTGCCAAAAACCGCCGCGCCCTTTGTGATGCGCCCGCCGCGCAGATAGCTTGACAAATCCGTCGAGAAAAACCAGTGGTGTACGCGCAGACGGTTTTCCTCCGCCCATTTTGCGGCTTCCTCCGCTGTTTTTCCCGCGTCGCGCAGGGCGCACACCGCGTCCACAAGCAGACCGTAGCCGGAGGATGCGCCCAGCGAATCCACCACAAACAGCCGGCGCTCGGGATACTGCTCGCGCAGCGCCTCCGCCGCATTCTGCGCCGAGTTGTACGTGCCCGAAAGCCCTGAGGACAGCGTGATGTGTACAATGTCCTGCCCCGCCGCCAAAATCGGCTCCCAGCATTCCGTGTACTGCCCAAAGCTGACCTGCGAGGTTGTGGGCGACGCGCCCTCCTTTATTTTTTGATAGAACGCGTCAGGCGACAAGGATGCATACAAGTCATCCGCACGCTCAACGCCGTCTATTCTATAATGAAAGCAAAGAAAGGGGACGTTGTGCTCCTCAAACCAGTTGCGCGGTAAATCCGCCGTGGAGCAGCAGGTCAATGTAAAATTCGCCATTATTTGACACTCCTGTACATATTAAATCACAAAAACCATATAATCTGGTTTTCGATACTATTATAAGCGATGCTGTGATCATTGTCAATACAGCTTGTCTGATTCAGCAAAAACAAATTGTCCTTTCTTGTGCCGCTTGCCGGTACCCGATAAAAGCGGCGGCGCGCCCCGCTTTGAGGCGCGCCGCCGCTGCCGCAGTGCGCAGGATTAAATGGTGCCGTTAAACGCGCTGACAAGCACAGGCCAGGTTGCGCTGCCCACAGCGCCGTCCGGCTTTAAGCCGTGCTGCGCCTGAAAGACCGTGACCGCCTGCTTTGTCGCGCTGCCAAACTGACCGTCAATGGTCAGCGACGCGCCGATGCCCGCATTGACATAGCTTTGGATAAAGCGCACGCTGTCGCCGCTTGCCCCCTGCGAAATCACATAGCCGGGATAGGGCGTTGTGACCCGCTGGCGTGCGGTGTGCACGGCGACGATTTTGTTCCACGTAAGCTGACCGATGACACCGTCCGCCGTCAGGCTGAACTGCTCTTGAAAGCGCTCCGCAGCCGCCAGCATATTGCTGCCGAATTTTCCGTCCACGCTCTGCCGGTTGATGGCCGTATAGGGCGTGACAAGCGCGTTGCAATACGTTTGCATCAAGGTGACATCCTCGCCCGTCATGCCGCTGCGCAGCGGAATGCCGGGATAGGTTTCGGCGCTGCCGCCGATGGTGGTATTATAATTTGTCACAATGCTGTTCCATGTATTCTGACCGATGACACCGTCCGCCTTTAAGCCGGTGAGGGCTTGATAGGTAGTGACGGCCTGTTTTGTGCCGCTGCCGAATTTTCCGTCAACGGTGAGCAGCGGAAGCGTGGGATATTTTTTTCGCAGCGCGTTGAGATATTTTTGCATCCGCGCAACTGTGCTGCCGGAAGAACCCACAGTGAGCGCTGTGCCCGGATACGGCGGGCTGACCGCAGTAATTGTAATTGGCATAAATAAGCCTCCTTTGCACCATAGTATGCGCAAAGGGCGCGTGTTGTGAGCGTTTGTTTGCGGGGGTAAGGCTTTGCGGGGAGCAAAGCGCGCAAAGCCCCTCTTGTTTTTGACAGGGCGCTCAAAAACGCGCTGCTATCGCTTGAGGCGGTGTGTGCTTGCCAAACGCAGCACAAGATATAAAAGCCCCGTGTCCACGGGCAGCTTGATGATGTTTTTAATGAGGCGCGCGCTTGAAATGAGAAACGCGTTGCCGTACATGATGTTCAGCCACAGCGGCGTGAGCACAAAGTTGATGAGCAAAACCACGCTGAGGCACGCGCAGAAGGTACGCGCCAGCGAGACGGGCTTTTTGTACAGCCACAGGCCGTAAAGCACGCCGGCAAGCAGCTCGTTCAGCGTAAAGCCGATGAAGAAGCCGCCGTTCGGACGCAGCAGATAGCCCGCCACATCCATGACCACGCCCGCAAGCCCCGCCATCCACGGCCCGTATAAAAAGCCGCTCACGGCAATGGCAAGAAACGAAAAGCCAATTTCCAGCAGCTGGCTGACCATGAGGGTAAACTGGTTGAGCACAAGGCCGAGCGCGCACAGCAGCCCCGCGCCCGCGATGCTCGCGGTGCGGCGCACTTCGCCCGCGGCGGCGCGCATGCGCGCGACAAAGACGCGCGGCGTGTCAAAAAAGCGGCTGCTGCCGCCGGGCACGGCGGCAGAAAGCGACGATGACTCCGCCGCAGCTCCGGCAGCGGGTGATGGCGTTCCGGCGGCGGTGTCAAGCTTGTTGTCTGAATTTTTTTGCATTAAAAAAGTCCCCCTTCCGGCGCACCGAAATACGGCGCGCCACTGCGACGTTGCCGCAGCAAGAGGGAATTTCCGCTTGTGCAGCAGCGGGATGCGGAAAACGCACCGCAAGCAGCCACGTCAAAAAAGCATTGCTGCCGCCTTGACGCGCCGCTTTTCGTCCGCCCCGCAACTCCCCGTCGGGACGGCACTTTACGCGCGCTTTCCTACTCTGCGAATGTTCGATTTTGTGTGTTGCTAAGCTTGATTGTATCACATCCTACTTGTTTTTTCCAGCGTTTTTTTCGCCTTATGCCGCTGCAGCAGCCGCAGAATATTTTCCTGCTGCCAAATGCCCAAAAGCGCTAGCACCCCCGTCACCGCAAACACGGCAAGGCTTGTGCGCCAGTCGCCCGAAATAAGATTTGCGCCCGCATAGGTGCTGGTCAAAACGCTTGGGATGCGCGCCAGCATGGCAATGGCAAAAAACGCGGCGGGGCGCACGGGCAAAAACGGGCCGATGTACAGCAGAATGTCCTTGGGCGTGCCGGGAATGAAATAGAGCAAAAACAAAAAATAATACACATGGGTGTCATCGCGCAAAAAGCGATATTTGTGCAGCAGCGATGCATCCATGCTGCTTGCACCCATTAGCCGGATGACAAAATAGACCGCCGCGCTGCCAATGAAAAGCCCTGCCATGCACGCGGCAAGGCCGCCCCATGTGCCGTACAGCGCACCGCCCATCAGCTCCACCGGCTCGCCCGGGATGACGGCGATGACCACCTGCAGCACCTGCAGCCCCAAAAATGCCGCCAGCCCTGTGAACCCGCTGCCGCGCACCATTGCGACAAAGGTATCGCGCGCGGACTGCTGCGTAAGCAACAGCCAAATTTGTCTGTGATATGTAACGGCGAACAGCGCCAGTCCTGCCAAAACGACAAGACTGAACGCCGCGCCGGCGTATTGCCTGATTTTATGCTTCATGCGCAATATTCCTCCAGTGTCAGGCCGCTGTCCATGATGGACTTGGCCGCTTTGACACCTACGTAACGATAATGCCACGGTTCATACCTCACGCCGGTGATTTTCTCCTTCCTCGGCGGGTAACGCAGGATAAAGCCGTAGTCCGCGCAATGCTGCTGCAGCCACGCAAAATGCGGCGTTTTGTCAAACATGGCGGTGAGGTCGTTGTTTGTTCTGTACCAGTCGGCCGAGACAATGTCCGCCGCCAGGCCAAGGTTGTGCTCAGAGGTATACGGGCGCGCAACCCATTGCGCCGCCTGCCTTTCGGCCTCCTCCGCATCAAAGCCCTCGGTCATAAACGCCTGCACCTTTCGCTTGAACAAAGCCGCCTGTCTTGCGCTGCTGCGATAGGCCGATACTAAGTAAAGCGGACAGCCCGCTTTTTCGGCATCGGTCAGCAGCCGCTCAAGGTCATCGGCGGCGCGCGCGTCAAACGCGCGGTGCTCGTAGCCCTTGATGTCGCGCGTCGTCACGGCAAAACCCTCCGGCAGAGGGTTTTGCGCGTTGACGAGCACCATGTTCCACTCCGGCCCCACAATGGCCGCGGCGGGTGCCGTGGCCGCGGAGCCGGACAT
>JAVXUG010000039.1:0-1333 GCA_036642215.1 Ruthenibacterium sp. | reverse complement strand
GACATACTGCCGCTTTGAGCTGTGCCAAGGCTGCCGGAGCCTGATTGCGGCATGGAGGAGGTCATGCTGCTGGACGGCTTACCGGAGGCCGTGCTGCTGGAGGACGCGGGCTTCTCTTTGTCGCCGCAGCCGGCGAACAAAGCGGCCGTCAGAGCAAGACAAAGAATGACTGCCGGGAAAAATCTGCGCTGTTTCAAACTGACAACTCCCTTTCACCGCCTTGCGGCGGCTGTCGGGAGGTGTCGGCGCGCCGCCGCACCTGCGGACGGACGCGGCGGCAGCCCACGGGCTGACGGCGCAGAGCGGCTATTGTAAATTGCCGGTCAGGGTCATCACAGCGGCCAGAGCGGCCAGCGGTGCTGTCTCGCACCGCAGGATGCGCGGCCCAAGTCCGATACAGATGCAGCCGGCCTCCATGGCCCGCTGTACCTCCTCGGCAGAAAAGCCGCCCTCACTGCCTGTGATAACGGCGATGGTTTTTACCCCATCCCCGATCCGGCTATGTAGCGGCGGCTGCCCTGCGGCGGCCTCGTAGCAAAGCAGCGCAACCTCCGCTTTTGCGGCCTCGCTCAGCATTTGTTCATATGTCAGCGGCATGTCCACCTGCGGCACAATACCGCGCCCGCTCTGCTTGGCGGCCTCGTGGGCAATGCGCTGGTAGCGCGTATTTTTTTGCTCCTCTTTTTTGGGTGCAGCCACGCAGTAACGGCTGAAAAACGGCACGATGCGCACAGCGCCAAGCTCCGTTGCCTTCTGCACAACGCTCTCAAGCTTATCCTGCTTCGGATATCCCACATATAGCATGACCCGCACGCTCGGTTCTGATACACTGGGCGCGCAGGAATTTATTACCAGCTCCACGCTTTCGGGTGCGGCGCGGCGCACGGTGCAGGCATAGTCACTGCCGCGCGCGTCGCACAGCGTGACATCTTCGCCCGCCTTGGCGCGCATGACAGCGGCAAGATGATGCGCATCCGCACCGGTCAGCGTGACGGCGGGCAGCTCGGGCACAAGCTCGGGGCAAAAATAGCGATGGGGCATAACAAAAAACCTCCGTCTGACTTTGATGATGGGGGATACCGGGAATTTTGCGTTGATTTTTTCGTTGATTTTTGTGTTGATTTTTGCGTTGCTTTTTGCGGCAAGGGGCTGCGGCGCAGACGCGCTTTTTCCGTGCGCGCGCTGCTTAGTGCTTCGCGCGCGGTGCTTAGCGATTCACGCGCGGCGGCTTGGTCATTCATGCGCGGGCTGCTTAGTGCTTCGTGCGCGGCTGCTTGGTCATTCATGCGCGGGCTGCTTGGTCATTCGCGCGCGGGCTGCTTGGTGATTCGCG
>JAVXUG010000038.1:0-21493 GCA_036642215.1 Ruthenibacterium sp. | reverse complement strand
CATAAGCCCCCCGCGTTTCATCGAATGGGAAGCTATTTTGTTCACACCTGTACTGCCTTTTTTTACTCGCCCGTGGTGCCTTGCGGTGTCACCGCGCGAATGATCTTTTGATACGGCGCAACCATGCCCTCGTTCATTTTGTTGCCCATGTGCTGCTGTGCACCGGGCATGCGCGTCAGCGCACCCAAGAGCTGCATTTTTAGAATTGTGCCCCTCTTTTTCTGCGGAAAATCGTAAATGCCGTGCTTTTTATAAAACGTATGGTCGGCTTTCATCAGGCCGCGCATGACATAGATAAGGTCTCTGAAAATTTTCATGCCGCCCACGCCAAGAAAATTTTGCGGCAAAAGCAAATGCTCTTTTTGCGCGTAGGCAAGTGTTTTTGCCATGCGCAAAATGCCCGCGCCATCGGTGGCAACGCCCGCAAAAAAGTTTTGTCCCACCTCGGCACGCCCCTCAAGCACCGTGTGCAAATTGCGCTCGGCGGCATAGTCGCCGTCCGCCAAATAGCCCACGGGCATTCCCACCGTGACGGTGCGATGTCCGTTGCAAAATTGGCGGTCATCGTAGCATTTAAAGCGCTCGCCCATGGAATGGTCGCGGATGGAAAACGCATAGACAAGGGCATCGGCGGACTGGATATTGTCGCGCAGAAAAGCATCAAAGCCGTCCTTGTAAATACAGGTTCCGTCCGCCGCGCACCGAAAGCAACCGAGGCAGCCGCCGGCAAAGGGATAGGTGCGAATATTGACAAGTCTCGTTTTGCCGGGATAGCAGGCGGTGAAATCCGCTATCATGGCGCGCAGATTTTCGCTTTCCGGCGTAAGATCCGCCACGATGACCGTGTCGCCCGCCTGCGTTTTGGGGCAGCTTTGCAGATTTGCTCGGTACGGTGCGGGGGCTGCCTTTGCGACAGGCTCCGGCACAGGAAGCTCAAGCTGCTGTGCCGCGAAAAGAAGATAGCGCCAGAACGAACGCGCCTCGCCCTGCCCGCGCGCGCAGAGCAAATCGTCCATATCCGCCGACAGCCCGCCCAGATAGCGCAGCTTTAAATCGGCGCAGTTTTCCTCGATATATTTGTGCGCGGTCACGTCGTAAAAATGCTTGGAGGTCGTAAGCTGCGCGGCAAATTTTCCGCGCAGAGAAACGCCCGATTCTTTGACTAGCGCAATAAAACGCGCAAGCTGGCTGGGGGCAAGAAACGTGTAGACCGGGTAGCAAAACAGCAGCAAATCCGCCCGCTGCATCGCTTTGAGCGCGGGGGTCAAATCCCGCTCGAGCGCACGAATATTTTGTCCCACGTGCAAAATTTCAAAGCTGTCCTGTAAAAAGCACTGCTGCAAATACAGCACCGTCTGCAAGCTCACGCTGTATTTTCCCTTGGGGCTACCGCTCAATACGCAAATATTCATGTGATATCCTTTCTGTAAAGCAGCTTACGGCAAATGCTGCCGCCGCGAAAGACGGTCGGCGGCTCGAAGTTTCCCGTGTTGAGGGGACTTATTACTGTGCTGCATGGTTGCTCCCTTCGCACGGGATCTATCATTTGTCAAAATGCTATCCTGCGCAAGAGTCTATGCCTTGCGCAAAGAATCGCCCCGCGAGAGGGTTTACCTCAGCTTCTCAAGCGTTCAAGATAGGCGCTCATAAGGGAAGCTGCTATTATAACAGTATAGCACGCCCCGGCGGCAGCGTCGAGCGCTGCGCGACAGCATGAAAAAGCGCAAAAGCTTTGACTGTTTGCTTGGGCAGCAGGATAAGCGCAGGTGCACTATGCGCACCTTGTTTTCTTTGCCGGATGCTTTTTTCCGGATGCAAAGAGGCATGCCCCCCGATGAGCCGTCGGAGGGCATGCCCGATGCCAGAAAAAAGGCACAGCAAGCAAACGCTTTTTTCCTTTGCTTTGCTGGATACGGTAACGCAAAGCATTTTTACCGCGCTATTTTGTCTCGTATTCCTGCGCCAGCCGCATTGCTGTTTTTTCCCAGTCCCACAGCCGCTGCGGTTGATATTTTACCGTGGAGATATCCTTCATAATCAATTCGGTGTGGCAGCCGCGCGCTGTCTCTAAAAACGTGCGCAGCTGACTTTCTGCCTGCGCTGCGTCATAGGAGGACGTTGCAAACACGGCGGGACTGGGCTTGCGGCTGAGCACGTAGCTTCCGCCAAGATTTTCCACTGCACGCGCTGTGTTGCACCACGGGCTGACCGATACCTTGCGCAAATTCGGGATGCGCCGCAGCACATCGGCTTTGCCGTCCAGCGGCTCGCAGCAGCCGTAGTAGGTCAGGCCAAAACGCGACAGCCACTTTAAATCGTGCTCTACGGCAAATTCCCAGTGCATTTCCGGTGAAACGCTCGAAAAAATTTGTGCGTTGGCACAGCCCCACATATTGTGTGCCATCACATGCTCAGGCGCATAGGGCTGCGCGGGCAAATCGCTTACATAGCCATACCCGCCGGAGCCAATGCGCGTGTTGTTGCAGTCCAGTGCCAGCAAATTCATTTGCTCAAACTGATCCAGCTCCGTCATCCACGCCGCCACCATCCGCTCATAGGCGGCATGCACCAGCTCGGGCTGATCCACCAAATCTATCATGGCATTTTCCACGCCCCACCAGCGAATCAGATAGTCCCAAGGCGTGTACCAAATATGTGTTTGACCCACCTTTTTTACGGGAATAATGCCCGCAAATATTTCCTGCATCAGCGCAAAGGCATGCTCGGTTTCCTGCGCTAAATAGGTCAGCTTTGGCATTTTAATTTTTTCGATATCATCAAAATCTGCAAGCTGCACCACAAATTCACGCGATACAATCTCATTGTTTTCGTCTGTTTTCGCCAGTCGCACCTGCTCTACAATACCAAAGTCGGTGCTGTGAATGATCAGCGGGCACTCGATAAAGTCGCTGACAATCATATCGCCGGGCATATGCCGCCACTGATAAATTGTCTTGCGCAGCTTGTCCTCCAATTCGCGCGCCCACGGATGCACACAGCGCAGCGTCAGCTCATCGTCCACGTTCATCTCATGCCACGGAATTTCGTTAATCCACACCATGGGACGCACGCTTTTTTTGTCGTTCAGCGCCTTCCAAAGCGTTGCCTTTTCCGCGTGAACCGGCAGCGCCGCGATGGCGGCAATCTCCGCGCCCAGCGCTCTTAAAATATCTTTTTCGGCTTGCGTTAAATGAATTTCCTCTGCAATCGGCATTGTGGCACTATGGCTTGGGTCGTGTAGCATACTGTTTCCTCCGTAATTTTTCTTGCATTTTGCATTTTTCGTGTTCCCCGCGGCTGACTTTCGCAGACCGTCTGCTGCGAATTTCAGCGCAGTCAGTCTTGGTGAAACACTTCCTTTGCGTCCCACCACCATGCGCCCTGCGGACGCGCAGAATCCGGCTTTTGCAACGGCTTGCACACATCCCACCACTTCTGCGTGTTTTCGTCGGCAGCCATTTTTGCCATGTCGGCATCAAAATCCTCGCCGATATATTCCATATAGGCAAACAACTGCCCGTTTAAATAATAAATAGAGTAATTGCGAATGTTGCACTCCGCAATGATTTGAGCAACCTCCGGCCAAATATTGTCATGCAGGTGCGTGTATGCCTCCAGATTTTCCGGCGGCAAATTGATAACCTGTCCAATGCGCAGCATAGCGGTGTCCTCCTGTTTAATAAATTTTGCCCGTTTCCTCAAACACGGCCGCCAGGTTTTGTGTGTTGACATCCTCTTGAATCGCCTCGTGGCTTGGGGAAAGAATCAGCCCTGTGGGGAACAGCTCCCGCAGATGGCGCACCACGGCACGCACCTGCTCCGGCGTGCCATTCACCAGCAAATCCTGCGTATCCACGCCGCCGCAAAAGCTTACCTTGCCCCCGTAAGCCGCCTGTAAATGATCGGCGCTCATATCCTTTGCCAGCGCCTGAATGGGATGAATTGCATCTGCACCCGCGGCAATCAGCGAGGGAATTGCCTCGAAAATCGAGCCGCAGGAATGATAAATCACTTTTACGCCATAGCTGTGCGCTTGCGCAATGAGGCGCTTTGCATTCGGAATCACAAACGTATCAATCATTTCCTTTGACAGCATCAGCCCTCGCTGAGAGCCAAAGTCATTGCCAATCAGCACCGCGTCGATGCGCCCCTTTGCATACTCAAAATACAGCTCGTTGGCACGCAGATAAAACTCTGTAATCCTGTCGTCCACCGCCTTGTACATTTCGGGGTTTGTAATCATATTGCACAGCGCCGTCTCCATACCAAAGGCCGCACAGGCATCTTGAAAATGCGCCGCCCAAAAAATGCCCAACACGGGGTATCCCGCCGGCACCTTGGCAAACAGCGCCTCACAGGATGCGCGATGAATATATTTTTCGGGGTCCGGCCAGTCGAATAAATCAATGTCGGCAACATCCTCGCTGTCCTCAAAAAAGCCGGGCACCGTAAGGGTGCGCTCATCGACGGTATTGGTAAAATGCTTGGCAAATTGCAGCGCCGTGCAGGTGGCATTTGCGTTGGGCGCTTCATAGGGCATATCAATTGGGTACACGTCGTCCCCAATTTTTGCGCGAATGGCGTCATGATCCGCAACGCCGTAAAATTCCTGCAACCGCTGCCAGCCACGCGTTGTCGGCAAGCCCAAAAAGCTTGCCGGACGATCCACGGGGCGGCGCTCCAGGGTCGCAAAAAAGCGTTCTTTGTGATCCATTGCAACTCACTCCTCTGTCAAATGTAAAAAGAGACGAGCGGAAAACCGCCCGCCTCTTTTGAATCTCGCTCGTTTTTTGTCAGATTACCACTGGCAAGGATAGAAGCTGTCCACGTTGTCCTTTGTGATCATCGCGGGCACCAGATAGCCCATCGGAGGCACTTCTTTGCCGTTGAACCAGTTGGCCATTGTCATGACAACAGCACCGGCATCGCCCTCGGCAGACTGATAGTTGATGGCTTCCATGTCGCCGGCCTTTACCATATCCTGCCCGGCCTTGGAGTTGCCTGCGGCATAGATAAGGATGTCCTCGCGGCCTGCCTCTTTGCAAGCGTCCACAGCGCCTGTCGCCTGCGCGGAATCGTCTGCGCAGTAGATGGCTGTCAAGTCGTCGCCAAAGCGTGTAATCCAGTCAGATACCACTTGCTTGCACTTCGGTGCGTCAAAGCCCGGCGACTGGAAATCCAGTGTTTTAATGTCGGGCGCATAGGTGGTAAGCTCTGTGCGCGGGCCGTACATACGGGCAAAATAGGCGCTGCCGCCGGGGTTGTGTGTCAGATAGGCAACGCCGCCCTTTTTGCCCATGTCGTCAGCCATTGTGCGCGCCAAGGTGCGCATCTGTGCCCAGTCGTCCGGACCTGTCCAGGCGATCATGTAGCTCATGGCATCAGAGGTTGTGAGCAGGTTGGAGCCAAACGCGGGAATGCCCGCCTCTGTAATTTTGCGGAACTGCTGCGCGGCAGATTCTGTGTTGATGGGAATCAGCGCAATGGCATCCGGCTGCGCGTTGATCGCCTGATCAATCATCTGATTCTGCACGTTCACGTCCCAGTTCGGGGACCAGATATCCATGGTCATGCCGTAGGCTTCGCATGCTTTTTTAATGCCGTTGCTGTAAGCCGTTGTCCAGGGATGGTCGCCATGTACAATGACGATGATATGCTTACCGATGGAACCGTCTGCCGGCGATTTCGGCAAATTTGTCGATTTCACGGTGTCCCAGCCCGCATATTCCATGTCATAATATTTACCCGCATCATCCTCGCCCAGTGCGTCAACGTTTTCAGGGCGCGTCGGAAATTCCTTGAACGCCAGCTCCTTCATCAAGGGCTGGTTGTCGGTGCTCATGACTTTAGAGACATCAATCGCAAGGGATTTTTCAAGATTGGAGCCTTCCGCCGGTGCGGCAGAAGCTGCTGTCGAGGCAGGTGCTGTGCTGTCCGCCGCTGCGGGTTGCGCTGAACATGCGACAAGCGAAAACGCCATCACAACAGCGAGGAGCAACGTAAGTCCTTTTTTCATGGGTGATCCTCCTTAAAATTCTGCGGCCGCAAAGCGGCCTTGCTTTATCTTACCCGGCAAACACCGGGGAAAACACACCGTGCGTCAAGGCGTAGCCGCGGATGCTTTGCTCTCCGCCGCATGCCGGTCAACAAGCGGTTGACGGATGCCGATTTTTTTGTTGTTGTAATAGGCGGTGATGGTTTCATAGAAGACACACGCCGCCAGCACAAGGCCGTTTGCCAAAATCTGCACTTCATATTTGCCCACAAGCACCGTCAAAACATTGGACATTGCCATCAGCCCCACAATGGCGATAAAGGTGCTCCACACGCTGCCTCTGCCGCCATCGGTGTTGGTGCCGCCGATGATCGTCGCCGCCAAGGCCACAAGCAGCGGAGAAATGCCTTTTTCACCGAGATTCGGCAGCGCCGAGGACTGTGCAATGGCGAACAGTGCGCCGCCCAAGGCACAGGTAAAGCCCGAAAAGGCGAAGATTAAAATGGTGTAGCGGTCGCGATTGATGCCGGCAAGCCACGCGGTTTCCGCATTGCCGCCAATCATATAAATGTTGCGGCCGAACCGCGTATAGCGCATCACGAGCGTCACCGAAATGACCATGATCAGCGCCGCAATGACCTTGGGCGAAATCGGGAACGGTTTGAGCCAGCGATTGAGCACATCCGCGAACGCAAAGTCGCCCTTATCGCTGATTTCCGCGCCGTTGCAGAAAATATACATGACCCCGCGCAGCACAAACTGCATGCCAAGCGTGGCAATAAACGAGTGAATTTTTGCCTTGGCAATCATCAGGCCGTTGAACGCGCCCGCCAAAGTGGCTACAATAGTCGCAATGATAATGGACGCGCCCCAGTTTAGGCCGTAAAGCGTGTGCATGCCCATTGTGACCACAGCGCCCAAATTCGCCATGGCTCCCACCGAAAGATCCATGTGACCCGCAATCATGCACAGGGTAAAGCCAACGCCCATAAACGTGTACAGCAGCGTAGAATCCAAAATGGATTTCATGTTATACATCGTATAAAAGTTTTTGGCGAAAATGCCAAGGAACAGCATCACCGCAACCAGCAGATATGCGCGATAAGTATTCAGCGATTTTACAATTTTCTTGCCCATCAGCTTTTCCCCAGCTTTCTTGCGGAGTTCGTGTTAATCCAGACAATGACCAAAAACACAAGACCCTGCACCAAATACTGATTGAAGGTTGAAATCCCGATCAGCGTCATCACATTGCTGAGCATTCCCACTGTGAGCACGCCGCCAAACACACCAATCAGCGAGCCTTTGCCGCCGGCCAGCGTCATGCCGCCCAGCAGCACTGCTGTGACGCATTGAAAGTCATATCCCTCGCCGTTGTAATAGGCGGCGGTTTTGGAGATAGACGCAAGGAAAATGCCGCAGATGGCTGCGCAAAACGCATTGATGAGGTATGCAAAGAAGATGGTGCGCGTTGTGCTGATGCCGGAAAGCTTGCCCACCTGATAGTTGGAGCCGATAATTTTCAGTTGATTGCCAAAGGTGGTGCGCGTCAAAATAAATTGTCCGGCGCAAAAAAGCACAATCATCACGATGACCATAATCGGTACGCCAAAAACATCCGTGCGCGACAGGCTGTAAAAAAGATCCGCCGTATGCGTATCGTTGCCCGCCACAACGTCGGGATAAATCTGGTTGCCGCTCCACGCCCACCGCGCGATGCCGCTCATCACAAAGTTAAACGCCATGGACCAAATAATCGGATGTGCGCGCAGCTTGCCAATGACAAAGCCGTTTACCATGCCCATCATCAATCCCGCCAGCACGCCGCCCAGCATACTAATCCAAAAGCCGAATTGTAAAAGCTGTACGGAAACCATGCCGGAAAACGCGATGGTCATGGGAAGGCTCATATCATTGAAGTTGGCGGAATAGACGATAAACGACAAACCCACCGAGCAAATGCCGATGAGGGACACCGCCTGCATGATAGAGCGAAAATTGGAAAGCGATAAAAACTTTCCGGGCGCCGCCAGGATTCCCACAAGAATCAACAGCGCAACGATAACGTAAATGCCCATTTTATCGACAATCACCATGAACTTGTTCATTTCACGGTGGCGTGTGTCCTTCCGGGCAAGGGTCGCAGGTGCGTTAGACATGGACATATTCCCCCTCTCCATTGGCTGCCAGCAGCAGGCTTTGCTCGCTCATGGCTGCTCTGCCCACCTCGCCAATGATGACACCGTTGCGCAGCACCACCGCGCGGTCGGAAAGCCCGACCATCTCCGGCAAATCGCTGGAGATTAAGATGACCGCGTTGCCCGCTGCAGCCAGCTCCCGCACGGCGTTATGAATGACTTCCTTTGCACCCACATCAACGCCTCGGGTGGGTTCGTCCAAAATAAGCACGCGCGGCTGCATCGCAAGCCATTTGCACAAAAGCACCTTTTGCTGATTGCCGCCCGACAGGTTTGTCACCGGCCGATCTGCCTCGGCGGGATACACCACAAGCTTTGCCATCAAATCATCCACATGGGCGCGGTTTACGCGGCTTTTGGGGTTATAGATGCCATGCTTTGCAAGCCGGTAGACAATGGCGGAAAGGGCATTGTCGGCAATGGACTGTGTCAGCGCAAGACCGTCGGTTTTTCGGCTTTCCGTCAGATAGCCGATTCCCGCGTCAATTGCCTCGTGCATGGATTTAAACCGAACCTCTTTGCCCTCGAGAATAATTTTTCCCTCGTCGATGCCGTCCACGCCGATGATGGAGCGCGCAAGCTCGCTGCGCCCCGCACCGGCAAGCCCCGTGATGCCCAAAATTTCGCCGCTATGGACTGCGAAGCTGACATGGTGGAAAAAGCCCCACCGCGACAAATTTTCAACTTGCAGCAGCACGTCTCCGACCTTTGTTTCGCGATCCTTGTAAAATTCCGAAACGCTTCTGCCCACCATCAACTCAATCAAATGCTGCGGGTTTGTATCGCCGATGTCATACACACCGATCTTTTCTCCGTCGCGCATGACCGTAACGGTGTCTGCCACCGCAAAAATTTCTGCCAGATGGTGCGAGATATAGATGATGGCAAGCCCTTCCTCTTTCAGCTGCTTCACAATGGCAAACAGCCGGCCTACCTCCTCGCTTGACAGCGCCGAGGTCGGTTCGTCCATCACAAGAATGCGGGGGTTATTGCCCAGCACCTTTGCAATTTCCACAAGCTGTGCCTCGCACTGGCTGATTTCGGAAATGGGCATTTCCGGGTCAAGATGCGAAAGCCCCACACGCCCCAAAAGCTCTTTTGCCTGGGCAATGCCCTCTTTCCGATTGACAATCGGCAGTCCCTTGCGCACCGGCAAACGACCGATCAGCAGGTTTTCGTAAATAGAAATGGGCCGCGCAAGACTTAACTCTTGATAAATCATGCCGATGCCGCTCTCTTTTGCCATCGAGGGCGTGTGCAGCTGCACTTTTTTGCCGCCCACAAAAATATCGCCCGTGTAATCGCTGAAGGAGCCTGCAATCATTTTCATCAGTGTGGATTTTCCCGCGCCGTTTTCGCCGATTAAGGCGTGTACTTCGCCGGGCTTAACGCAAAAATCCACCTCGTTTACAGCTAACGTACCCGGAAAACGCTTGGATACGCCGCGCATTTCAAGCGCATAGGTTGTGGTATCTTGACTCATGTCTCCGCCTCTCTCCAAAAAGTATACGGCACCCTGCCGGAGCCATCCTGCATTTGGTGGTGATTCGTACTTCATAACGCAAAACGCTTTTGCAGCCCCCGGCTTGCATTTGCGGGCTTTTTACAAGGTGCGGCCGCTTAAAGCTTTCCGCGTGCCTTGTACAGCGCCAGAATATTTTCCACCGGCACATCTCCCTCAAAATCTTGGCTGGGTGCCAGAATATAGCCGCCGCCCTCGCCCAGCACACGGATAATGTGCTCTGTTTCCTCCTGCACCTCCTGCGGTGTGCCAAACGGCAGCACGCCCTGCGTGTCCACGCCGCCTTGGAAGCACAATTTGTCCCCGAAATCTTTTTTAAGACCCTCTACCTCAAGCCCAACCACCTTTTGCAGCGGCTCGATAATATCTACCCCGCAGCGAATCAGATTTGGGATAATGGAGCGAATTGCGCCGCAGGAATGCTGCAAATAGTAGCAGCCGTGCGCATGTGCCAGCTCCACAAACCGCTTTGTGTTGTCGGCAAAAAACTCATCCCACATCGTCGGGCTGAACAGCAGACCGCGCTGACTGCCGTAATCATCGCAGCAGCGCAAAATGTCAATGCGATCCCCCGATGCCTCGAACATGCGCCGGTAAATTTCAAGGCTTGCGTCGCAATATCGGTTCAGCATCGCCTTTGTCAGCTCCGGCTCGTCCATCATCATCATATAGAACTTTTCCGCCGGATACAGCATTGTGAACACTTGATACGGGCCGGGCCAGCCGATGCGGATGGCGCGTCCCTCGTGCTTATCACAAAACGCCTTGACCGCATCATAATCAAAATGATCCGGATTGGGCCACTTGTCATACGCTTCAAACTGCTCCCACGTCTCTATTTCGCCCAGCGGGAAATACACCATATGCCAGTTGTATTCAACGCCGTTCCACTTATTGATGTACCGGTACCCGCCAAACGGATGCACATGCTCCGTCTCGCCGTTTTCATTGATCACCGGCGGATGCTCCGGCCCGATATACGGCGGCAAATCCATAATGCGCGTGTCAATGTCAAGGAGATCCTGCACCTCGTCTGTCGTTTCCACCCCGAAATGTTTGATCAGCTTTTCCCACGCTGTCTCCACACACTGCATCGTAGCCGGCACGCGATCCGGTGTTTCCCGCCGAATGGCTGCGCGCACACGTTCCTTGGATGTCATTGCTGCAGTCCCTCCCCTTATTTTGTTTGTGCCTTCATCATAACAAACACAAATCAGAATAACTAGGGATGGACATAAGATAAAATAGGACATTTCTAAGGACAAATTTCTTGTAAGCGCAGCGCGACGGATTGTGTTTGCGCATATTGCTTATTTTTATGTATTTTCTTTGTGCGATTTGACAAATAGCTTTCCTTTCGGCTATTCCCTGCGATTTCTCACCTTTTTGACACGCAGCTTGCGCCTTGTTCAAAAAATATTTTTCTTTGCGCGCAGCTTTCCTTGAATTTTTGATTGGACAGCGCCGGCAAAAAACTGTATAATTTAAACATAAGAATAAACGCAAAATTGGGAGTGCCGCGCTGCTGCGTATCGCTGCACCAAAGGCACGGATCGGAGTTAAAATGGATAAGCCGGAATTTGAAAATGCGCCGCTTTCTTCTTTTATCATCCCCCACGATGCTTTTTACATTGCACCGCGACCGCTCACCTCAAGCAGCCTGTTTTACGCCATCAACCGCGCGGGCATTACCGCGCGCACCCCTGCGGATTTCAGCATCAGCCGTCATTCCTCTTACCCTTTTAATGTCATTCACTGTGTCACGGCCGGCTGCGGTCAGGTAACGTTTCGCGGCAAGGTGCATGCGGTGGCGCGCGGACAGCTGTTTGTCCTGCCCGCTTATGAAGCGCACAGCTATTGTTCCTGCGCGGAAAACCCCATGGGGCTTGTCTGGGTTGAATTTTGCGGCGGTGACAGCGACAAGCTGACCAAGCACATTCTGGATTTGCGCGAGCCCGTGGTGGGCGGTTCGACCTTTCAAGAGGTGCTCAACCTATGCACCTCGCTCTTTTACCGCAACAGCTGTCACGATGTGAACACAAGCCTTATTTTATACCAAATGCTCATTGCGCTCTCAAATCCCGCCAGCGACATTTTTGCAGATCAAGATCAAATCAATCAGGCTGTCTTTTCGTTTATCGACGCGCATCTCAGCGATGAGCTAACCCTTGCGCACGTCGCCGCGACCTTTGGATATCACCCGAATTATTTTTCAGCCCGATTTACTAAGATTGTAGGTCTTTGCTTTTCACAATACGTTTTACAGCGCCGCATGAGCCATGCCTGCCAGCTGCTGCTCACCACAAACGAGCCGCTGGAGCGCATTGCACAAAGTCTGTGTTTTTATGATGTCAGCCATTTTATCCGCCGGTTTAAAGAGACGCAAGGCATTACGCCTGCGCACTATCGCAAAGAGAACCTCGGCCTTGCGCCGCTTTGTAAAAAATAATGCGGCAAAGCGGCGATTTCCCTTTTGCTCTGCGCGGCCGGAACAAAATTTAAAAAAGAAAAAAGCAGCGCCCTTTCTTCAGCGTGATGAGAAGAAAGGGCGCTGTTTTAGATCCGCAGGGTTCTATTTGCAGCTTAACCTATGTTCGCTTTGCCGGAACGCTTGAGAAGCTGCCAGAAAACCTCTTGCGGGGCAATTTTATGCGAAAGCCTACGGCTTGTGCGCAGGATGACATTTTGACAAATGCTGTATTTGCGGCTACGTGCGCGCCGTCTCCACCTCTATAATGTGAAAGACCGACAGCTTAGGCAGCATAATTTGTGTCGCGTCCGCGCCATTTTCCACCGTGAGCCTGCCCTCGGACGGTGTCAGCAGTCTGACTGTCTTACAGGCGTAGGGCAGCGCGAGCACGATGCCCTGCAACGGATACACCGGCGATTTCGCCTGCTGATTCAGAATAGAAAAATAGCGCTTTCCGTCTTTTTTCCAGCCGACAATTTCCACAAAATCCGGCGCGTTCGAGGTGAACTGACGCGTTGTCAAAAGTGACTGCACCAGCGCTGCCACGGCTTTGCGGCAGTAATGCGCCCGTGTCAGCTCCATCGGGGCAGCCGCCCACAGCACCGTACCGGCACCTATTTTTTTGCGGACGACGGCGGGCAGCGCCGTGCGAAGCCCGGGCGGGTCGGTGTGAATGGCAGAAAATTCGCGGCTTCCGCGCTTTGTATACGGATAGGTCAAGGTCGCCAAAATTTCTGCTTCGCCTGTCAATTCCGCCTCGTAGGCCTTGCTCGCAACCGGGTACGGGCTTGCGGTGCTGAACGTTTCAAACAGTGCGCTTGCGGTGGAATCGGGTGACTCCACCGGGCTTAAATACGTGTAGTCGTACTCGCTTTCGCCCGTCACTGCAATGCCGAGCAGCGCCTGCAAGCGCGGATTCGACAGCCGCCCTGTGAGGAAAAGCTTGCCGCCGCGCGCAAGATAGCCCGCGAGGTCCGCGACCTCCTCGTCTGTTATTTCATACACATCGTTGACGCACAGCACCTGCGCCTGCAACGCTTTCAGGTTTTTGCTTCCCACAACGTCATACGCAAGGTTATACTCCTTCAAAATCTCGACCACGTTCAGCGGCGACTTGATAAAGTTTGCGTTGGCTTTCATATTTGTGTTGAACCACACCGCCACGTCGCACAGCAAATCGCCGCTGACGTATTGCTCGTACAAGGCCGTCTGCGCGTACACGGGGCCGACCGTCGTCTTGTACACCTCTTTTGTGAGCGTGCCGTCGGGATTCATCGCGTCGCACATCGAAAATGCACCGTTATGCACCAGCGCATTCATGGCATGAAGGAGCAAATCCTCCGAGCAGCGGCTGACGGTATGCGAATAAAGGTTTGAATCGCAGCGCGAGGTGATGTACGAAAACGGCTTGCTGCGCGTTACATTATTATAATATTTGCACAGGAACGTCTGTTCCAAATAGCCGCCGTAGTAGTCGCCGCCCGCATAGTCGCTCTGCTGCAGCAGCGCCTCATTGTTGCCCAGCGCCCAGCTTGCCGCTACCGCGGACGCGTTGTGCTCGATGCTGATGTTCGGCTTGATGCCTTTGACAACTGCTGTTGTGAACGCGGCAAATTCGTTAATCCACGCCTGTCGCGCATGCGCAAATTGCACCCAAACCGGATTGCTCCAATCCTCCTGCTGCGGGATTTCCTGCCCGCTCTCCTGCAAAAAGCGCGCGCGGCATGCGTCGCAATGGCAAATGCCGGGCCAGAACGGCATATCCATAAACAGGCCCTCGAAATCATAGGTTTCCACCAGCTCGGTCAGAATTTCCTTCGCGTAGGCGCGATATTCAAGGTTGTTCGGACAGACAAGGCCATAGCGGCTGGCGGCTTCGTTGGGACAGGCGATCGCATACCGCTTGCCGTCCTCGCGCGAGGTTTTGCCGTCGTCATACACAATGCGCCACGCCGGGTGCTCGTCGTAGGCGTAGTTGTCGTAAATTTGTGAATAATAGACAATGACAGCGATGTCGTTTTGGTGACATTCGCGAATCATCTCGCCCACGTAATCAAGGCCGCGGCGGCGCAGACTCTCGTGCATCCGCCCGTGCTTACACGGCCAATAGTGCAGCCCTACGTGCGATTTTGCCTTGACGACTACGTTTGTCACATGCGCGTCCCGCATGGTTTTTACAAAATCCGCAACGTCCAGCTTTGAGAGATATTCCTCCGGTCTTGCGTCGCTGAGATGCATATCCATAAAGACGCGGCGATAATTTTTTTCGTACCACATAGCTTTTTTCTCCTCCGGTGGATTTTATTCATTGATCTCGATTGCCGTCTCGCGGCATACTGTAGAAAACCTGCTATAGGGATTGCATCAGCGCCTTGAACGCTTCAAATGCCGCATCCCACGCGGGCGTTTCGCAGGGCGTGTAGGTGCGCACGGCTTCGGTTTTGCGCAGGATCGCCCGCCCTGCCGCGATATCCGGCAGCGCGCCCAGCGCCACCAGCTGCACGATAACATTGCCCAGCGCCGTGGCCTCGACCGGCCCCGCCAGCACGGGAAGCTTGCAGCTGTTCGCGGTCATTTGGCACAGCAGCGCATCTTTTGTGCCGCCGCCCAAAATGTGCAGCACGGAAAATTTCTTTTGCGTTATCGCGCGGATTTGCTCAAGCGCGAAACGATACTTCAGTGCAAGGCTCTCATAGAGGCAGCGCATAATTTCGCCCACCGTGTTCGGCGTGCCCTGCCCTGTTTTTTCGCAAAACGCGCGCACCAGCGCGGGAATGTCGCCCGGCTGTGCAAACTCCGGCGCGTCCGGATCAATAAAATACCGCAGCGCGGGCGCTTCCCGCGCACACTGCTCCAGCTCCGCATAGCTGTATTCCCGTCCCTTGCTCCGCCACGCGCGGCGGCTCTCCTGAATCAGCCACAGGCCGACAATGTTTTTTAAATAGTTAATTTTCCCGTTCGCGCCAAGCTCGTTGGACAGCGCAAGGCGGTTGCTTTTTTCCGTCAAAATCGGCGCATCCAGCTCTGTGCCGAGCAGGCTCCACGTGCCGCACGACAAAAACGCGGCGCTCTCGGCTTGTTCCGGGCACACCGGCATGGCTGCCACGGCGCACTGCGTGTCGTGGCCTGCCGTCGCAATAATTTTTGCCTTGCTGCCCGCGTATTCGCCCAGCACCGTGCCGCTTTTGACCAGCGGCGCAAACAGCGTTTCCGGGATGCCAAACGTTTGCAGCGTCTTTTTGCTCCATGTGCGCGTGCGCGGCGAGAGCAGCTGCCCCGTAGAGGCAACCGTCTCCTCGCAGACGGCCTTTCCGCAGAGCAGATAGGCGAATAAATCCGGCATAAACAGCAGCGTTTTCGCATGGGACAAATCGCTCGCCATCAACTGAAACAGCGTGTTCATATCCATGATTTGGTTGCCGGTCTCGGCATACAGCCGCGAGGCGGGAATTTTGGTGCAGGCCTGTGCGCGCAGCCCCTTTGTGCGCGCGTCGCGGTAGTGCACAGGGTTTTGCAGCAGCTTGCCGTCCTCGCCAAGCAGGCCGAAGTCGATGCCCCACGCATCAAACCCGATGCTGTCGAACAGCCCCGCCCTTTGGATGCCGAGCGCCACGTTTTCCATCAGCATGGCAAGGTTCCACCGCAGCTGACCGCCTTGACGGATTGGCACGTTTTCAAAGCGATGCACCTCCTCATAGCGAAGCGTGCCGTCCTCGAACACCGCCTTGATGGCGCGTCCGCCGGACGCGCCAAAATCAAACGCCAGCACTGTTGTTTTCATGCAAATTCTCCCAAAACTTTAGATTCGGGGGGCTATCCCTTGACACCGCCACCCGTGATGCCCGCGATAATCCGGTCGGACAGGAACAGATAAATGAGAAAGGTCGGCAAAAACACGACCACCACCGCAGCAAACATGGCCGCCCAGTCACCCGAATATTTCATCGACTGCACCATCGCGTACAGGCCGACAGCAACGGGCTTCATTTTTGGGTCATCCACCAGAATGTACGAGAGAAAATACTCGTTCCAAATGGTGATGAAGTTAAAAATAAGCACCGTGACAATGCCCGGCTGTGCCAGCGGGAACATAATGCGCCAAAAGGTTTTAATTTCGCCGCAGCCGTCAATGGCAGCCGCCTCCTCAAAATCGCCGGGCAGCGAGCCAAAAAAGCTGTACAAAAAGAACACCGTAAACGGCACCGTCATGCAGATGTACAGCGCAATCATCACAATGCGGTTGTTGGTCAGCCCCATTTTGGACAGCGTCGAATACAGCGGCAGAATAATCATAATCATAGGGATGCTCATGCCCACGACAAACAGATTCAGCAGCAGCTTATTGCCCCGAAACCGGCTGCGCGCCAGCGCGTAGGAGGCCGGCGCGCCAATGAGAATCACGCCTGCGCACGCTGCAACGGAATAAATGATAGAGTTGACGAAATAATCCGCGACATTGTGCGAGAACAGCGCGCGGTTGTAGTTGTCAAGATTCAGCCCGCTTTTAAATTGCAGCATGGTGCCGTTAAAAATCTCCTTGGTACTGGAGAGCGATGCCAGCACCACCCAGCCCACCATTATAAAGGTAAAGATGCACCACGCCACCAGCAAAAAATAGCCGGGCGTTAAATGAAGCTGCTTTCTGATTTCGCTTTTGGATGCGCGTTTTACTTCTGTCTTCATGTTCAGCCCCTCCTTAAAATTCAAGATCGGAATCTTTGATGCAAAGATTGACAACGGCAAATACGCCCACAACAATCAGCGCCATGACCACGCCAATTGCAGCACCTGCGCCAATATTGCGCTGCGCCGTGCCGAACGAGCTGCCAAACACAAGCTGGTACATATAAATCATCGGGGTCACGGTTCCCTCTGCGATATCAAACGGCGTGAACATCTGCGACCACACAAAAAAACCAACGACCGTGACCGTCCACAGCGTGAGCACCGATTTGATGACATCCAGCAGCAGCGGCAGGCTGATAGAAAAAAAGCGGCGCACAGCACCCGCGCCCTCAATGGTGGCGGCCTCGTAATACGAGACGGGAATGCGCTCAATGCCGGCAATCAGCATGAGCATAAAATAGCCGACAATGCCAAACGAAAACGCGACGACCATGCACAAAAAAATGTTTTGCGGCGAGGTCCACTGTGTCGCGGCAAGCTTTTTAAGGCCGATTGCCTCGAAAAATGTTTTCAGCAGGCCGAATTTTGCGCTGTACACATACTGCACCCACATGGTGCCCATCGCCACGCCCGAGATCACGTTCGGCAGATAAATCACCGCGCGCCAAAAGCCCTTCAGCTTTACGCCCGAGGTGAGAATTACCGCGAACAGCATCGCGAAGAACAGCGAAAAGATGCCGCCGAGAATCCAGATGCCGCCAATGTTTTTGAGCGAGGTGAGAAACAACTGCGTTGTGAACAGTGTCTTGAAGTTTTCAAAGCCGACAAACTGCCACGCGGACATGGGGTCGGCGATGTTGTCGAGCATGGACAGGCTCATACCGCCCGTGACAAACACCGGATAGAGGAACATCACGGCAAAGCTGACAACCGCCGGGCCAAGGAATACGAGCAGTGCTTTTTTACTTTTTTTCATCATCATACCTCATTAAAAAATCAAAGCGGAAAAATCGAACTGTTTCAACCGATTCTCAGTCAAACGCATTGCTTTGGCCTTGATGGTAATGCTGTTGAGCAAAGCTCTATCAAAGAATCAAAAAAGATTAAAGGGTGCATACAGCGGCACCCGTGATGAGTGCCGCTGTATGCCAATTTCAAGGAAACGATCTCCATGCGAAGGCAGGTTACATGTCAACCATTTTCTGAACAAACTGCTCCGGCGTAATTTGACCGCCGATCAGCTCGGTAAAGGCTGTGCGGATGGCGGGAACGATGTCGCCGTTGTCCTCAAGGCCGCCGGACCACGGCATCCATGCTTCGATCGAGACAAACACGTCCTTGGCATCCGCTAGCTGCGCGGGCCATACGCTGTCAACACCGGCAGGCACGCCATAGGTTTTTTCTGCCAGTGTGCCGTCCCATTCGCCCGTGGTCAGGTAAACAGCAAACTGAAAGGCTGCTTCCACATTGGCACTGTCCTTGTTGATGCACATTGCCTGGCTGGCATAGTTGGCGCTGTTCGCCTTGCCGGTGCCGTTCGGGACAGTCGGGAAATGCATCTGACCCCACGGGAAATCCGGACCTGTCACAGGCATCAGCTCGTTCACAAGCCAGCTTGCGTTCAAGTACATTGACACCGCGCCGTTCGCCAGATCCTGCTGACCGGCGGGGAACACGTTGGAGGTGATGTTTTCGTGGAAATAGCCCTTTTTCGCCATCTCGGCATAGGCATTTGCCATCTCCAAAACCGCGGGATCCTGCCACATTTCGTCTTTGTTCTCTTTTACAAGCTGCGAAACCCATTCGGCACCCTTGGCGCGCGCTAAGTACATGCCGGGCAGAGCAGGCATATAGGCATCATCGCACGTGATGGGCGCATAGCCCTTTGCCTTCAGCTTTTCGCAGACGACCAGCAGCTCATCCCATGTCTTGGGCAGCTCGGTAATGCCGGCATCCTTGAAGTGGTCTTTATTGTAAAAGACACACTGCACAAACGGCTGATAGGGAACGCCGTTGATCTCGCCCTCGCGAGAGTAAGTTTTGGTGGTTTCAATTGTCGCGTTCAGGACAACGTCCTTGTACGCTTTGCCGCCTGTGGTGTCATAGGTCTTGTCAAAATACGAGGTCAGATCCGCCACATTGTCGATGGTTGCAGGCAGAATGGTGTTGGCGGGGCCATCCCACATGTCAATGGCTTCACCGGCTGTCAGCTTTGCGCCGATGACCTTGACAAGATCGCGGCCCATCCAGTTGATCTCGACGGTGACATTCGGGTTCGCCTTGCTGTAAGCGGCGGCGGCCTCTTTGATCACCTGACCCTGAGGCTCGGCTTCGTTCCACATGGACCAGTAGACAAGCTTAACGGGATCTGCCGGAGTGGACTGCGCTGTGCCCGACCCGGACGCGGCAGGGGTGCTGGCCGCGGGTTTTGCGCCGCAGGCCGCCAGCAGGGATGCCGTGAGGCACGCGGTCAATACAATTGCAAGAAGCTTTTTCATTTTTGTTTTCTCCTTTTCAAGATGGTGTTCGATGCCGATCGTTTTCTGTGCATCTTCGACAATGAAAGCTTATCACGGCAAAGTTTTTTTGTAAACATTTGAAGAATTTGTTGCCTTTTGTTCATTTCATGTGGTATAATTTGTTCAAAATCATTCAATTTTGAAAGGATCGTCGATGATTATGGAGCGAAATGAGAGCATTTTGGATTTGCTGGCCATGCATCGAAGGATGACCACACAGCAGCTTTGCGATGCACTTTTTTGCAGCCCATCTTCCCTGCGGCGCGATTTGATCCATTTGGAAAAAACGGGTTCTGTACGGCGCGTGCGCGGCGGAGCAATCTTTGTGGCGGGTTCCGGCTTTGACTACTCCTCCAATTTCAGAGAGAGCGTGAACATCGCGGAAAAGGTTTGCATTGCCGAAATCGCGCGGGATTTTTTGGCAAGCGGCATGTCGCTGTTTTTAGATTCCAGCTCTACCGTTGCGCAGATTTGCCCCATTTTGGATCATCTGCGCAATGTCACGGTGGTCACAAACGGCATCAGCACCGCGCTGCGGCTGAATAATTGCGAGCATGTGGAGACGTTTATCACGGGCGGGCATTTGCGCAAGGGAAACGCCACGCTGCTGGGTGAATCCGCGGGCGATTTTGCCAAAAACTTCAAGGCGGATTTGGCGATTATCTCCTGTCGCGGCATTGACGCAGACGGCGCATTTGAGGCCGACATTGAGCAGGCGCGCATCAAGCAGCATATGCTGCACAACGCACAGCGCACCATTTTGCTGGTGGACAGTACAAAGTTCGGCACGCACTTTTTTCACAAATTGTGCAGCTTTTCAGAGCTGCACGCCGTCATCAGCGACAAGCAGCCGGCGGCCTCTATCGAGCAGACCATTGAGGCGCAGGGCTGCGAGATGATTTATTAGCGCGTGTTTGAAAACTCGCTGTGTTTGGATTTTTTCACAAAATTTGTTCTGCGCAAGGCAGAAAAGTGTAGGCACACTTTGTGTTTGTCAAGCTTTTCTAACGCAGTGCAGGACGAATTTTGGGTGAAAAGACGAATGCATGGAGTTTTCAAACATGCCCTAGCGCATTGGTGGCTTTCGCACACCTTTAATGATATAATAAGTGCGTAAAAGCTTTCGAGAGATTAAAAGCGTGATTTGCTTCAAAAAGCGCTGCCAAAGCATCCTGATGCTTCGCGGATGGCCGATGTAATTGCGGCAGGGATTTCAAAGGATGGTATTTTGTATCTTGACACCGGCAAAGCAGTTCCGGCTAACGCGGATTGCAGTGTAAGAAAAAGCAATCTCGGTGGTGGGAAAGGCAACCTACCGCAGAGAAAACAGGAGGGCAGCCCCGATGAAATACCAAAAAATTGCCGCAAAGCTCGCTTGCGCCGCGGCGCTTTGTGCCGTCACCGTTGTGATTATCGCGGACTTTTCCCGTCAGGTGCAGCACGCTTTGACGGCAGAGACTTATCGGACCCTCTCCGAGGTTTCAAAAACCTACAATAAGGTGTTTAACGACCGCATTGAAGATACCGTCGTGACCATGAATATGCTGGCCGGTCACCTGTCGTCTGCCCATGGCTCCTCCCCGGAGGAAGTGATGAACGTTTTGCAAAACGCAGTGGACGAGGGCGGCTTTACCAAAATGGCGATTTGCCGTGAGGACGGTGTGAGCATTTCCAATGATGGAGCGATTGTTGATGTGTCCCATCGAGATTATTTCCAAAGGGCAATGAGCGGCACCCCGGATGTCAGCGAGCCGCTGACCCTTTTCTCCAATGGGGAGGAGAGCATTATTGTTGCCGTGCCGGTGCGCCGCGACGGACAGGTGACCGGGGTGCTGTTTGGCGGATATCCCCTCACCATCGCCGGGGATCACCTGCTGGACACCACCTATTACAGCGAGGGCTACGGCTACATTGTGGCACCCTCGGGTGCGATTATCCTCTCCAGCGACCACAGCGACAAGATGGTGGACGGCAAAAATCTGCTTACATTTTTTGCGAAAACTGACCTTGTGGAGTTTTCCATGGCGCAGCTGGCGGCGGCAATGAAAAAAGGCGAAAGCGGCAGCTTTGCCTACCGCTATGAGGGGCAGCGGCGTTTTGTCAGCTTTACCCCCTCCACGGTCAACGATTGGTACACCTTCAGCCTCTCCTCGGATGCGCCCA
>JAVXUG010000037.1:0-21863 GCA_036642215.1 Ruthenibacterium sp. | reverse complement strand
AGCGCCAAGACCGTGCTAACTGTTTTTTTCATCCTGTTCATTCCATTTAAGATTTCGCTTGTAAGCGTTACCTCTAGGATACGGTTTTGGCGGCAAAAATGAAATGTGTCAAAATTCACATTTATGAATGCACATTGCAGTACTGATTACGTTTTGTTTTCAGCCATTCTGCTGTGATTTCATTGACATTGCTCCACCGAAACAGTATAGTTTTAATATATATATTTTATCGAATGCAGAGGACAATGAGGGAAAATTGTATTTTCACGATGGAGAATTTACATACTTTGTGCGAAATTGAGGTTCCCCCAAAATACTGTGAAAGAGGGGCACCGATATGTCTACGTTACAAACTGTTTTGGTGGTGGATGACAACGCAATCAACCGTGCCATTTTGTCTAAAATATTGTCCGAGCAATACGCCGTGCTGGAGGCGGAAAACGGACAGGCTGCGCTGGCAGCTTTAAGCGAACATCACGCTGAAATTGCCGCCGTAATGCTGGATCTTGTCATGCCGGTGATGGATGGCTACGCCGTATTGGAGGCTGTCCGAGCAGACGAGCGCTATGCCAATTTACCCATTGCGGTGACAACAGGAAACAATAATCCCGGCAGCGAGAAAAAGGCGCTGGCGCTTGGTGCGTGGGACTTTGTCACAAAGCCGTACGACGCGGATATTATTCTGTTTCGCCTCAAAAACGCCATTGACCGCAGCCAGCTTTCCGCGCTGAAGGAGCTGAAATACCTAGCCGATTACGATGCCCTCACCGGCCTTTACAACAAGACAAAATTCTTTGCTGCGACACGCGCCATGCTGGATGCGAGCCGCGAAAAGCGTTTTGTCTTTTTGCGTTTTGATGTGGATCGTTTTCAGTTGATCAACTCCTTTTTCGGCACAGCCGAGGGGGACAAGCTGATTATTTATATTGCCCGGCATCTGGCGGAGGATGCCGAAAAATGCAGCCAGGCAACCTACGGGCGCATTGAATCGGATGTGGTGGCGCTGTGCGTCCCTTATGAAAAAGCGCGGGTGGAAAGCATGGTGCGTGAATCCAAGATTCTTTTGTCGCAGTTTAACCGGAACTATGACATTGTGCCGTCCATCGGGCTGTATGTCATTGATGATTTTGACATTTCCGTGGAGGAAATGTACAACCGCGCCACCCTCGCCGCCAAGACCTGCAAGGGCAGCTATGTGAATTTTTACGCCTATTACGAGCCAGGCATGAGCGCGGCGCTGAATGCCGAGCAGGAAATTACCAACGAGATGAATTTTGCCCTGGAAAACGGGCAATTTCAAATTTATTTGCAGCCCAAATATAACATTCACACTGGTCTTCCCTGCGGCGCGGAGGCGCTGGTGCGCTGGATGCATCCCACCAAGGGTATCATTTCGCCCGGCCGGTTTATCCCCGTGTTTGAGCGCAACGGCTTTATCACAAAGCTTGATTATTATGTATGGGAGCAGGCGTGCCGGCTGCTGCACGGCTGGAAGCAGCAGGGGTACACGCCCGATCCGATCTCGGTAAATATCTCCCGCGTCAACCTCTATAACCGCAATCTGGTGGAGACGCTTTTGGAGCTTGTCAATCGCTATGAGCTGGAGCCGGCGCTGCTCAACCTAGAGCTGACGGAAAGCGCCTATACGGACAACCCCATCACCATGAAAAAGGTGATGGCGCAGCTGCAAGACCACGGCTTTGTGGTGATGATGGATGACTTTGGCAGCGGCTATTCCTCCCTTGCCTTGCTCAAGGACATTGTCATCAATGTGCTGAAAATTGATATGCAGTTTCTCTCCGTCAGTGATTTTCCCGGACGGGGCGAAAATATCATCGCCTCTGTCATCCGCATGGCAAAATGGCTGAACATTCCCGTGATTGCCGAGGGCGCGGAAACCGCCCAGCAGGTGGAATTTTTGCGCAGCGTGGGCTGCGACTATGTGCAGGGCTATTACTATGCCCGCCCCATGCCGGTGGCGGAATACGAAGCGCTTTGCAAAAAGCTGCACATTGACAAGCATCTGCGCATCGCGCAAAGGCAGAACAATGATCGCTATGCCGATTTATTTTCGCTGAGTCCTGAAATGAAGGCTCTTTTTCACAATGCCCTGCAAGCGGCGGCAATTTATGAGTTTGCAGATGATCAGATTGAGGCAATCCGCGTCAACGAGGCGTATTATGCGCTTTTGGGACATGATGATATGCTGGCAGGCACGCAAAATATTTTGGATTCCATCGAGGCGGCGGACAGGGAAACGCTGCGCAAGGCCTTTCACGCCTGCGCCCAAATGCAGACGGTGGTGGAGTGTGACTATCAGCGCCGCCGCAACAGCAAGGTGCCCGTGTGGATTCACGCAAAGCTTCACCCTGTTTCCGTGGTGGGGGAAAAGCACATTATCATCGGGGAGCTTTCCGACATCACCCTGCGCCGAGAAGTGGATGCGGAGCTGCAAAAATATAAGACCTCATGGCTTTCGGATCACCAAACCACCCACACCGTGCTGCTGGTGGATGACGGTGAAATTAACCGCACCGTGCTCAAAAAAATATTGCAGGGGCAGTTTACTTTTTTAGAGGCGGCAAACGGTGAGGAAGCCATCAAAATTCTCCACGAAAAGCCCCATCAAATTGACCTGATTCTGCTGGATATCAGTATGCCGGTGATGGACGGCAAGGAATTTTTAAAGTACAAGCAAAATCACCCGGAGCTTAGCGACATCCCGGTGATTATGGCAACGGGGGATGATAGCGCAGAGCAGCAAGCCGACACCTTTTCGCTGGGGGCAAACGATTATATTGTCAAGCCCTTTGTCCCCGCGGTGGTAACCCGCCGGGTGGACAATGTGCTGGAAGCATCCCATCGGTTTAAGGAGATGGTGCGGGCGTACAACACCATGTCCGAGCAGGCGAAAACGGACTCCCTGACGGGTCTGATGAACCGTGCCAACGCCGAGGAACAAATTACCGCGCAGCTCTCCGTCGCGACAGGCACCTGTGTGATGGTGATGCTGGATATCGACAATTTTAAGCAGATTAACGACACCCAGGGGCACGACTACGGGGACAAGGTGATTTGTGCGGTGGCGGATCAGCTTCGTCTGCATTTCCGCAAGGGCGATGTGGTGGCTCGGATGGGCGGGGATGAATTTGCCGCCTTTGTCTGCAATCTCCCCGATGTGGAGCGGATCAAAAAGAAAGCCCTTGCGCTCTGTGCGGATATGTCCTCCGTCCAAATTGATGGAAAAATTGCGCGGATCACCTGCTCTGTGGGGCTGGCGCTCTCCTCTGAAACGGAGAACAGCTTTGACAAGCTTTATCACCATGCGGACAAGGCGCTGTACAGCGCCAAATGTCGGGGTCGAAATGTCCTCTCCGTCTACGGCGAGGAAACCTCCGCTCAGTCCATCAGCACTTGGCTGGACGATACCCAAAGCATTTTAAACGCCATCAGCAACAGCATTTATGTCTGCGACAAAGAGACCCACAACCTAATTTACGCCAACGACAGCCTCTGTAGCTTGATGGGGGTTACGCGGGAGGACTGTAAGGGCAAAAAATGCTATGAGGTTTTAATGCATCGCACAAAGCCCTGCGATTTTTGCTCTATGCCCACCATGGAGGAGGGCAAAACATATACTCGTTTGTTCCGGATGCCAAGCTCGGCACAGGTTTTTCTGATGCACGGCGAAAATATCAACCACAATGGAACCCTCCTCCACTTGGAGGTCGCGGTTGATGTGACAAAGCGGGACGGCAAAAAATTGCGTTGGAGTGAGGTGTCCGGCTATGAACAAGAATAATACATCGGTGCGCCTTCTTTCCGGTGCCCCTAGCGAGGATCTTGAGAAAGCAAAGGCGGCGGCGAGAAACGCCCCGCCCGCTAAGCCCATCAAGCCGCAGCTTTTCTATCAGACGATACAGCAATTTTCGGCATTAAGAGGAGTGATACAATGAAAAATTTAACACAGTTGAAGGCGGATGTGATCAACCTTGCTCTCCCCATCGGGTTTGCCATGATCTCGGAGATGCCGGAGCTGAACATTCTGTTTGCCAATGAAAGATTCATGGGCATGCTGGGCTTTGCGGATCTGGACGATTTTTTGGCGCACTATCCTCGCTCCGGCTGGAATTGTATCTTTCCCGGTGATGTGCAAAGGCTGAAGGCCGCCGCATCTGCGCGCATCGGTCACTTTGACCCTTATGAAATTTCCTATCGCGCAGTCAAAAAAGACGGAAGCCTCATCTGGGTCAATCAAAACTCTCAGCACATTCTGGACGAAACCGGCACGGAGATAATTTTTGCCTACTACACCGACATCACTGCCCAAAAAAAGATGGAGGCAGATATGCGCGCGGGCGTGGAGCAATATGAAATGCTGGTCAACTCCGTGCCCGGCGGCGTGGGCATGTATCATTTGGACGAGCTGTTTACCCCCATTTTTGTCAGCGACGGTGTCTATGATTTCTGTAATATGACAAGGGAGGAGTATGCACAGGCAACGCGCCGCTCCACCTTGGACATCTTTCATCCCGATGACCGGGCGGGGCTTTTGGACGCGATTGCGACGGCACGGGCAGAAAACCGCAAGTTTGAGTATGCGCATCGGGTGCTGCAAAAGGACGGCAGCTACCACTGGATGCGGGTTTGCGGAAAGGTGACGAGCGGGCAGGACGGCACCCCCGTGCTGTACACCGTGTTTACCGATCTGCACGAGCAGGTGCAGACGGAACGCGCGCTGCGTGAAAGCGAGGCGCGCTATGCCGCCGCCATCAAGTCCGCCAACATCAATATCTGGGAATATGATTACGCCGCCGATACCATGACGATCTTTTCCACCTCTCCCAAAATTCATCCCGATGACCTGACGGTACGAAATTACAAGCAGGATGTCGTTGACGCGGGACACATCAGCGAGGAGAGCGCACCGGTGCTGTTTGACACGCTGAAAAAGCTGGAAAACGGTGCGCCGGAGGCAAGTGCAGAGCTTTGGGTGCGCAATACGTGGGGGGATCCTTTCTGGTGCGAGCGAATCATTTACACGAACGCCTTTGACGAGGCGGGCAAACCCGTCAAGGCGTACTGTGTCGGCCGTGACATCACGCGTGAAAAAGAGGCGGAAAAGCGGTATCGGGACGAGCTGTCCTATCGGGAGGCGATGCAAAAAGCAACCATGGCCTCCATCAATGTCAATTTGACCCAAAATACTATTTTGGACTGCAAGAGCATTTTTCCGAAGCTGGTAGCGCGCATGAAAGCCGCGCAAACGGTACAGGATTATTTTGATCAGGTGCGCAGCGAGCTTGCCACCGAGGAGATGCAGCAAAAATATGCGGCGATTTTTCAGCGCGATGCGCTTCTCCGGCAGTTTTCCGACGGAAAGACCACCTTGTCCGTGGAGCTGACCCGCAAAATTGACGGGCGGCGGTATTGGACAATTTTGACCGTACACATGATGAAAAAGGAAGATGGCGATGTGGTCGCTTTCCTCTACTCCACCGATGTCACCGGCGAGAGAACGTTGCAGCAGGTCATGAACGCGATTGCAAAAACCGATTACGACTTTTTGGTCGTGGCGGATGTTCCCCGCAATACCTCTGTGCGCTACACGCAAAAAAATATTGGTGACACCTCTATCAGTGAAAGTGATCATTTTGTGGAGGAGAGCCGTGACTATGTGCGCCGTTTTGTCTGTCCTGAAGAAGTCGAGCGAGTTTTAAAAGAAATTGAAACCAAGGTGGTACTGGCACAACTGGATGCGCATGCCTCCTATCATGTTTTTTACGCGATGCCCAATCCGGAGGGCGGGGTTTTAAAAAAGCAGCTCCGGTTTAGCTATATCGACCGCGAGCTGAAAAGCATGCTCATGACCCGTGTGGACATTACATCTGCCGTGGAGGAGCAGGAAAAGAAAAACCAAGCGCTGACCACGGCGGTTCAAATGGCAGAGCGCGCCAACGCCGCAAAATCAGAGTTTCTCTCCCGCATCAGCCATGAGCTGAGAACCCCCATGAATGCGATTATGGGGATGAATCAGCTGATTTCTCAGCGTCTCGACGACCCTGCTTTTATCCGAGACTGCGTTGAGAAATCGCAGTATTCCTCGCAGTATTTATTGCAGCTGCTGGGTGATATTTTGGATATGTCCAAGATTGAAGCCGGCAAGATAACGCTGAAAACCGAGGCGATTGCCTGTCAGCCCTTCTTGGATTCGATCAGCACCATCGTTGGAAACCAAGCGGCGGCAAAGGGGGTTCGCTACCGCGTGACCAAATTTGAGGGCTGCAAGTACAGCTATCTTGGGGATGGTGTACGGCTTGAGCAAATTTTAATCAATATTTTGACCAACGCCATTAAATTTACACCGCCGGGCGGAACCGTCTGTCTGGACATCGGCCAAGTAGGCGGGGACGAAACAACCGCCCGCATCTGCTTTACCATCAGCGATACCGGCATTGGCATCAGCCCGGATTTTTTGCCGAACCTTTTCAAGCCCTTTGCCCAAGAGCACAGCGGCACCCGCTCCGGCTATGGCGGCAGCGGGCTTGGGCTTGCCATCTCCAAAAACCTTGCGGAGCTGATGCAAGGGGACATTTTGGTGGAGAGCACACCGGGCGTGGGCACCACCTTTCGGGTGGAGCTTCCCTTTGGCATTCCTGAAAATTGCCGGGAGGCCGGCGGGGAAATTGCCGCCGCAGAGCACCCTGACTGCTACGATTTCAGCGGCAAAAATATTTTGCTGGTGGAGGATCACCCCCTCAATGTCATGGTGGCAAAAAAGCTGCTGGAATTTAAAAATGCCGGCGTGGAGGTGGCGGAAAACGGTCAAATTGGGCTGGATAAATTTTCTGCCGCACCGGGGCGCTATGACGCTGTTTTGATGGATATCCGTATGCCTGTGATGGACGGACTGGAGTGCGCCGCCGCCATTCGCCGCTTGGATGACCCATGGGCAAGAGCCGTGCCCATCATCGCCATGTCCGCCAACGCCTTTGAGGAAGATGTGGCAAAATCCAAAAGTGCCGGCATGAACACCCACCTTGCCAAGCCCATTGAGGGGGCACTGCTGTACGAAACGCTGCAAAAGCTGCTGGAAAGCGGGGCTGTGCATGGGAACCGTCAAAACAACCGAAAACCGTAAAAATCATCTGCAAAGCGGGATGGTGAATCGCTGATCCAAGATCGATCCTTCTGCAAAGCAGATTTCTGGCGCACTCCCCGCATCGGGCAGGGCTTCTGTTCCCTGTGCAAAGCAGGCGGATGCGTTTTTGGCTCAGGGCTCTGCCCTTCGGCATAAAAATTGCCCGCACCGAAAAAACGGTGCGGGCACAGTTAAAACCTCCGCCGTTTGCGTGCGCAAACGGCGGAGGTTTTAAAATTCTGTGGTGGTGCAAGCTTTATTGTGTTTCCAAAACAATAGAGGCGTTTTTGGGCAGTGCAAGCCTGCACTCCGCCTCGACAGCCTTGAGGATGCCCGCGATGGCGGGGCAGGCACAGTGTCCGGGGAAATGCGCCGCCGCATATTCGTAAAGGGGGCCGCAGCCGGGCTTTGCAAGGCAAAGCTCATAGCTGTCAAAGCTGTCGCCAAGCTCTTTGAACATGGTGTTGATCGCGCCGCAGCCCGATTGGACGTGCAGCGTCACGTCAAGCCCGTCCAAGGAAACTGCCGTTGCTACCGTAATCAGCCCGCATATCCCGGGATCTATCGTTGCTTTTGTCATGGATACCGTCTTCTTTCTTTTCAAACTGTTGCTTGGCCGATGCCGGCTGCGAAAGCGCCAAGCGATTTAAAAGCTCATGCAGTCCATATAATGCTCCATAAAAACGGGGCTTGTGCCAAGGTCTGCCGTCTGCGCGGCGGCGGCCAGGTCAAAGGATTTTTGCACTAAATCGCGATCGAGCAAAAGCATGGCCGCGCCCGTCAGCGCCGCGTTGCCAAGCACCTGCGCCTTTGCTTCCAATGCGGCGGGAAACAGCCCGATGGCGGCGGCGCTGGGCAAGTCGAGATAGCTGCCAAAGCCACCTGCAATGGCAAGGCGCGTCACCTCTGCAAAGGGAACGCCCGCAAGGTCAAGCAGCGTGCGCAGCCCCGCGCAAACGGCGCTTTTGGCAAGCTGCACCATGCGGATATCCCGCTGCGTGACGCTGATGTGCTCTGTCAGCGCAAACGCATCCGCGTCGTTTTGCAAATAGCCGGTTTCGTCCAGAATCTCCGCCTGCTTCATGGCGGCAAGCGCAGCGATGATGCCGCTGCCGCAAATGCCGCAGGGCGGCGCATTTTCAATGGTGCGAATGGCAAGCGGCAGGGTGCCGTCAAAGGCGACAAAGTCAATCGCGCCCGCCACGCCCTGCACCCCCATGGAAAGTCCCGCGCCCTCAAAGGCGGGGCCGGCGGCGGTGGAGCAGCACAGCAGCGTTCCGTTGTGCCACAGCGCCATTTCGCCGTTGGTGCCAATGTCCGCGAGCAGCGCGGTCTGCGGCTTTGTGCAAAGCTTGCTTGCCAGCAGCGCCATGGTGATATCCGCGCCGACAAAGGCGGACATACAGCGCGGCAGATAAATGTGCGCATTTGCGGCGCAGGGCAGATGCAGCGTGCTTGCGGCAACCGTGCAGCCAAACAGCGTATCGGCGGTAAACGGCGCGTGCGCAAGGCAGTCGGGGTTGCGCTGCGTCAGCAGATACAGCATAGCGGTGTTGCCGGTGATGACAACCGCATCAATTTGCTGCGGCACAATGGCGGCGCTTTGCGCAAGCCGGCACAGCAGCGCGCTCACCGCGCTTTGCACGCAGTCGGCAAGCGCAGCGGCCTTGCCCGCCAGCGCCAGCCCCACGCGGCTGATAACATCCGCACCATAGGTGCTTTGCGGGTTTGCGGCGGTGGCAGTGCAAAGCAAGCCGTCCGTGCCATAAAGCTGTGCGGCAAGCGTGGTGGTGCCGATATCCACCGCCACGCCATAGGCGTGGAACAGCGGATTTTGCGGCAGCAGGTTCTTGTCGCTGTCCGCGCGAATTTGTGTGAGCGCGTCGCTGAACAGCAGCGTGACGGAAGCATCGCCAAGCACGCGCGTGCAGCAGGCAAGGCGCACGCCCCCCGCAAGCTCTGCCTCACTGAGCGCGGCGCGCTCCTCGGCGGTGACGGGCGACAGCGCGCCGGTCGCTTTGACACGGCATTTTCCGCAGCGCCCCTTGCCGCCGCACGGCATTGCAATGGCGTGCGGCGCAGGCAATGCGCCGGAAAGAATGTCCGAGAGCAGATCTGTCTCGTGAACGCATCGCTTTTGTGTGCTCTGCGCATAGAACAGCGTGACATTTGCCATAAGAAACTCCTCGCAATCTATCGCGGTTTTATGAATGATAAAAATGGTGACAAGCCTTGTCCTTGCAGAAAGCTGCATCCAGCAAAGAAAACGGCAGGGATATTCTTCTATCGCCGCTCAACGGATGATCGCTTAGGGCGTGTTTGAAAACTCGCTGTGTTTGGATTTTTTCACAAAATTTGTTCTGCGCAAGGCAGAAAAGTGTAGGCACACTTTGTGTTTGTCAAGCTTTTCTAACGCAGTGCAGGACGAATTTTGGGTGAAAAGACGAATGCATGGAGTTTTCAAACATGCCCTAGCTTGAACGCTTGAGAAATTGCGATCAAAGCCCCTCGCGGGGCAATTCTATGCGCTAGCCGTTATCTTGCGTGCTGACGCAGGCTGAAAAAATTTCATCGCTTTTTGTAAAATCGGTGTGACCCAGCGTTCAGCCGAAGAAAACCGCGCCAAAATAGGTGACGGTGTCCTGTCCGTTGATGTACTTCATGCCGCAAAGCTCCGCCAGCTGCGAGACGGCAACGCCGTACGCCTCCAGCGAGGCCAGCGCCTTATCGGGAAAACGGCAGGGCTGCGCGTCGCGCTTTGCACACGTTTCGCACAGGCGGCAGCCGCCCGCGCCAAGGTGCAGCGCGGCGTGCAGCGGGGTGTCGAGCGCCGTGCCGAAGGCATCGCGCAGATGCTGCGTTAAATCGTTGATTTTTTGCCCGGCAACCATCATGCCCTCAAAGTCGTAGCTGTCCTCAAGCTCGCCGATGGTCTGATACACAAGCGCGCATTGATAGCTCTGCGCCTGCTGAATCAGCGTGTCAATGTCGCCCACAATCGGTGGGCACATCCAGCTTTTTCCGTACATGCCGCAAGAGTTCATCTCGCACATTTTGCGAAATTCGCACCGGAATGCAATCTCCTTGACGGGGATCACGGCGGCCTTGGCAGCGCCGAGTTCCAGCGCTGTGTCAATCATTTCTTGTGGTTTCATCGCTCTTTCCATTCCGCTTTTTGCAGCAGTGTGCGCGCGGCAGCAGTCGAAAAGCCGCGCCCGTTTTTGGTGTCTTTTTCTAAATCGCGCGGGTTGCAGCCGCACTCGGCATAAATTTGGTTGGCACCCGCCATTAAGCACAATTCGTCCGGCTCGTGCACGCACATGGCGCGCTTTGGGCGCGAAACAAGTGTTGTCACGGCGCAAATCTGTGCAAGGCGCGCGGCTGAAATTTCTCCGTTTTGCGACAGCGGCGTGCCCGGCACCGCAATGCGCTTCATCACAGCCATCACATCCACGGGGTAATCGCGCATGCGCAGCATTTCGTCTGCCAGCTCCTCGTTTGTGTGCTCGGGGCCAATCGGCTCTACACAGTAGTACAGCGAAAGTCCCGCGTCGCGCACCGCGTCCATGGTGCGAATGCGCATTTCGGGGGCGGCGCAGGTGTCGATGCCCTCGCGCAGACGGCAGATGTGATACACGCCCGTAAAGCCGGCCGCTTTTAAGCGCAGCGCATAGGCTGCGTCAAAATCGCCCACGTTGGCAACCAGGCGCATTGCATCCGGCAAAACAGCGCGCACTGCGCGCCCGTATTCCAAAAAATCTTCCTGCGGAAATTCGGCGGTTGTCATCAAAAATAAATCCTCAATGCCGCTTTGCGAAAGCTCCTCTGCCTCGCGAACCGTGTCGTGCAGCGTTTTAATTTCCGGTGAAATGCCTTTTCGCAGTTCCTGCGCAAGGCTGCAAAATTTGCAGTTGACGGGGCAGGATTGCGCGTCAAGCCCAATTTGCGCAAAAATGATGCCGCACGCATCAAACGCCGCGCGGGAGTACGCATTGGCGGCGCAGAGCAACGCATAATATGCCTCGCTGTTTGTTGCAGCCGATAAAAGCGCGCAGGCATCTTCTTTTGTGAGCAGCGCGCCCGCCCTTGCGCGGCTTAAAATCTCGTGTGTCATGTTTTTTCCTCCGTGACATATTCGCTGTACCATGCGAGCGCCGTTTGAACGCTTTTGCGCAGCGCCATGCCCTTGCCCGCCAGCAGGACAAGAGTGCCGATGGCATTGTTTGTCTCCTGCGTGTAGGGCGTGATCTGCACCATCGGGCCGACACAGTCCACAAAGTACACCTGCTGCTGCAAGCGGACAAAGCCCTTCATGCGGTAGGTGTCCTCCGCCAGCATCGCAAGCAGGCTGTGCAGCTGGGTAAGGCTCATGCTGTCCTTTACGGTGATGCACGCCTTTTGCAGCGTGATATCCGCGCCAAAGTCGCTCTCCTCCACAGCCGCGCGCGGGGTAATCAGCGGCAGCCACGCAGGGGAAAACGCGCCGAAATTTGTCTGCTGCACGGTGATGGCGGGGTTAATTTGCAGGATGCGCTGTGTCACGGCACAAAGCTGCGCGGGCGATGCAAGCGCTGCTTTATTCAGCAAGGCAAGACTGCTGACGGCAAGCTGCTTTGGGCAGACGCGCGCGGTGTCTACAACCTTTTCAAAGCGCACCGCGTCCACAACGCAGATGCTGCCGGCATAGGTAATTGCGCCGGCTGCGGGCTGCGAGAGCACCTTGCGAATACCGGTGGGGTCAGAAAGACCGGAGGCCTCCACGATCATCACGTCCGGCTTTTGCCGCACAGCATCGACAAGCGCCGCCTCAAACCTGTCAAGACGGCACGCGCAAAAGATAGACCCGTTGTTAATTTCGGTCAGCGTCGCATGTACTTCACGCAAAAGCGCGCCGTCCACGCCTGTCTTGCCAAATTCATTGATGAGCAGAAAAATCCTTTGCTCTGCAAACAGGCGAAGAAAATTCTTTAAAAAGGTAGTTTTCCCGGCACCCAAAAAACCTGTGATGCAGTAAAGCTTCATGGTACTCCTCTATGCGATAAGCGCCGGACGGCGTTCCCCGTGAGAGCCGACCAGCGCTTATGCTGCATTTTTGCAATTTGATAAAACTATAGAGCAATGTGATTTCACATTGTAATTATATTTGTGCATCGGCCGATGGCCGGCACATAGAATCGCCCTGCGAGGGGATTGACGGCAGTTTCGCAAGCTGTAGAAAGCATCAATGTCTAGAAAAACTGCTATAAGACGGCGCGAATAGCGGCTTCCAGCTCGCCCTTGCTGGGGATGAGCGAAGCAAAACAAAGCTTGCCGTTGATGTAAATAGAGGGCAGATTTTTGACCCCCATTTTAATGCAGCGCGCAATATTTTCCTTTACGGTGAACTTGTACTCCACCATGTCGATGGCCTCGCCAAATGTTTCCTTTGCCACAACAGCCGCGCCCAGCATATAGGTGCAGGCGGCACAGGTAGCGGAATCAAGCGTGAACACCTCCACCAAAGGCTTTGTCAACTTGTCGTATTCCGGCAGCGTCACGTCAAGATCAAAGGTGGCAGAGACATAATTTTCCACCATTTTGGCGGTTTGTGCCGTGTTCAGCACCGCCTGCGCAGCGCCAATGGTGTTTTCGACAGGCACGTCATACGGCATGTCGCAGCCCGGCGCAACGATAAAGTTTTTTACCTGCGGCAGCTTTGCCAGCAGATCAACCACATATTTCATGTTGTCCTGCTGTGTGCCGTGCAGCATGATGGAGGTCAGCGGAATATTGCCGCCGATGACAACATCATACCGGTCGGTGATGGCTTTTGCGGCAAAGATGTCCACGTTTTCGTCCACGGAAACAGAGTCGGGCTTTGTCTCGCACATCACCTCGATGTTGCGGGTTGCGTCGCCGCAGACAAAGAATGAGCTGAATGCGCCTTTTTCCCGAATGTGCGCGAACAAATCGGTGAACGGCTGCGTCAAAAATTCTTCAAAATGCGCGGAGGAAATTTGCGAGACAAGCGGGTCAACCACCGCAATCACGTCCATGCCCGCCTCAATAAACATATCGCTCATGCGCTTACCGCACTCTGCGCAGTAGGCAAGCAGCTCTTTGACAAAATCCTCGTCGTCAAACATATCCATGAAAATGTCGTTGCCGCGCAAATGCGATGCCAGCGTGAACGGGCCGCAGATAAGCCCATACAGCGCGGTTGTCTCGCCAACGGCTTCCTTCATGCGGCGCATGGCGGAAAGCACCATCGGCAAGCGCCCGTTTTCGGGCTTTGGCAGCGTGCAGTAGCACGGCACCGCCATGGTGTCCGCCAGCGGGTGGCTTGCCACGCTGGGCGGGCCGTCCTTGCTCCAGACAAGCGCACAGCCCAAGATCTCTGCTTCAAGCTGCAAATCGAACACAACGGGCTGACCGTCGGGCTTATACAGCTTGTTGACCTCCAGCAGCGCCCTTACCAGCGTGTCCTCATCTTGCAAAATTTCAGTTGCGTCCGCGCCAATCAGCTTGCCCGCGTGAACACCGGCAAACGGAATCCACGGCGCGCGCGGTGTCACCTCGTGGCGCAGGGTAGAAAACAAAAGCTCTTTTGGTGTAATTGGCGATGCCATCAATGTAACTCCTTTTACGAGGCTGCGCAAAGCGAAACAGCGGCGTCTGCCGCGCTTGCTGCGTCAGCGGTATATGCGTCTGCGCCGATTTGGCTGCAAAACGACTGCGTAACCGGCGCGCCGCCGACCATAATTTTTACCTTGTCACGAATCCCGGCGGCCTCAGTGGCCTTGACGACCTGCTCCATCACGCCCATGGTGGTGGTGAGCAGGGCAGAGCAGCAGATAATTTGGCAGCCGCCGTTTTGTACCGCGTCCACATATTGCTCAGGCGTTACGTCGGTGCCAAGGTCAACGACCTCAAGCCCCTTGCCCTCCATCATCATTTTGACAAGATTTTTGCCGATGTCATGCAAATCGCCCTTGACCGTGCCGATGCAGACCTTGCCGGTCGCCACAACACCCGCGTCCGCAAGCAGAGGCTTTAACAGGGCAGCGCCCATATTCATGGCGCGTGCGGCGACAAGCACCTCCGGCACAAAAACCTCGTTGTTCTTGAATTTTTCACCGATGATGCTCATGCCGGACAAAAGTCCTTCTTCCAGAATGTCCTTGACGGGCACGCCCTCATCAATGGCCTGCTGCACCAGCTCCTTGACGATTTTTGCTTTACCGCGCTGTAAATTTTCGGAAATGTCGGTTAAAATACTCATGTTGTTTCTCCTTATCGCTTATGGTGGTATTGCGCAGGGTGCGCTCTGAATGGCACTATGATACCGCAACACCGCCGCCGCGCCTTGTACAAAAGCCACAAATTTAGAACTTTTTTGTTCAATTCTCCTTGACAAAGCGCCACTTTTGTACTATTTTTGAAATAGGACAAAAAAATACCAAAAATGTCGGTTTTGTGCCATAGCGAAAAGGGCGGTTCCTTATAATGTAATAGAAGGAAATGAAAAAGGGAGTGACACCATGTCGTCAAGCAGTGCGTTTGACATCCGGCTTGCCATAGAATGCGCCACTGCGTTTTCGGGCGCGACAAGCCTTGGCTGCGTTGTGTCCGGCGCGGATGGTACGGTGCTGCACGAAAGCGGCTACGGCTGCGCGTCGTGTGGCATGTGCCGCGCGGCAAAGCGGCGGCAGGAAATGTGCGTGCAGTCGCAAATTTACGGCATGACAGAGGCCGAGCGCTTTGGCGGCAAGTATATTTATTTTTGCCCGATGGGATTCACCTGCTTTGTGTCGCCGATTTTGGGCAGCGAGGGCAGTGAAGCCAAAATAACGGTCGGCCCGTTTTTGATGGTGGAGCGGCAGGATTACATCGCGTGCGATTTGATGGAGCAGATGAAGCTCCCGCCGGATTTAATTGCGGCGGCGACAGCGGAGCTTGCCAACGTGCCGCTGGCGGAGCCGGAAAAGGTGAATCAGATGTCCACGCTGCTGTTTATGGCGGTGGGCTTTATGAACAACGTGTCGGCGGCAAGCCGCATGTTAAATACGCAAAGCTCCGATGCCATTCAAGGGCAGGTCACGGCGTATATTCAGCAGCTAAAGGGCGAGCAGGAGCCGCCGCCGTATCCGTTTGAAACCGAGCGCGCATTGCTGCGGGCCATTGCGCAAAGCGAAAAGGCACAGGCGCAAAAGCTGCTGAACGAGCTGTTCGGCTACATCTTTTTTGCAGCGGCCGGCGATTTTGAGCAGGCAAAAAGCCGTATCTATGAGCTGCTGGTGCTCATTTCGCGCACGGCGGTGGACGCGGGGGCGGACCCCGCGCGCACGCTGCGGCTCAGTCATACCTATTTGCACGATATTCCGCTGCTGCATAACATTGACGCGCTGTGCTTTTGGCTCACGGGTGTCATGAACGATTTTATGGACAGCGTATTTAATTATATGGATGCAAAGCACGCCAATGTCATTCACCAGAGCGTGCAGTATTTGAACGCCCATTATGCCGAGCACATTACGCTGGACGAAATGGCAGCACGCGTGTATCTGTCACCGGCGTATTTCAGCCGCGTGTTTAAGCAGGAGACGGGCTGCACCTTTACGGCGTACCTGAACAAAACGCGCATTGAGCGCAGCAAGGAAATGCTGCTGCACCAGAATATCCGCCTGACGGACATTGCACTGCTGGTCGGCTTTGAGGATCAGAGCTATTTCACGAAGGTGTTTAAAAAAATGACCGGCACAGCGCCGCTGAAATACCGCGAGACAAAAGGGCAGGCAAAAAGCGAGCGGAGAAAAGCAGAGGGATCGCAGCCGCCCCTTGTGCACCGCTATGATAAGCGCGATGCGCTCATCCATTCGCTCACGCCTTCGACCCATAGGCGGCTTCAATGACTGCCACTGCGCCCTCAATGCCGATGCGTCCGCTGTCAATGCACAGGTGATAGTTTTCTGTTTTTCTGCCGTCTATGCCGGCATAAAATTTAAAATAAGACGCGCGCTTTTTGTCAATTACCGCCATGTGCTCCTCAATTTTATGCGGGTTTTCTCCGTATTCTTCGATCGCACGCCGTTTGCGGGTGTCGAGATCCGCATAGATAAACACGTTCAAAACTGACATCACATTTTTGAGTGCAGCGCCTGCGCCATGCCCGACAATCACGCACGGTCCCTTTTTTGCAAGCGCACAAAGGGCGGCGTACTGCGTTAAATACACCTTGTCGCCCAGCGGCAGTTCCGTCGGAACCCCTGCGGAAAAATCGCGCAAAAAATAGCTGCCCGCTTGCTCCGGCTGCGCAAAAAAGCTGCCCGACACACCGCTCTGCTGTGCGGCAAGCTCTATAATTTCTTTGCCGTAAAACGGAATTTGCAGCTTTTCAGCCAGCTTTGCACCAATCAATCTGCCACCGCTGCCATATTGCCGGCTGATGGTAATGATACCGTGTCCCATTAAAATCCCTCCCCTTTTCGCGATCACGTTTTCATGTTTTGTGTGGCAATGCGCTTCATTGCCTTGTACGACAACAGGCAGACCGCCAGCGTCAGCACGTCTGCAATGGGCTGCGAAAAATAGATGCCGTTCACGCCCAAAACACGCGGCAGCAGCAAAATGCACGGAATGTAAAACAGCCCTTGACGAATGGTGGACAAAAACAAACCGTATTTTGACGCGCCGATGGTCTGAAACGTAATGGTCATCATATAGCACAGCCCAAACGCCGGATAGAGCGCCACCTGCGAAATCAGCAGGCGCGCGCCGTATTCCACCACCGCCGGATTGCGGTTAAACAGCATGATAAGCGGTTGAGAAAGCAGCATGAAAACACCCGCCACCGCCACCGAAAGCAGCAGCGTTGCCTTCAGCGAAAAGCGCGCGGACGCGTGGAAGCGCTCCTCGTTTTTTGCGCCAAACGCATACGATGCCACCGGCTGATAGCCCTGCATGAACCCCATAATGATATAGCAGCCCACCAGAATCAGCCGCTGCACCACGCCGTAGGCCGCAATGATGAGGTCGCTGTCGGGCAGCGACGCGGCAGCAATATTGGTCAGCGACGTGGCAACGGCAAGGCAGATTTGAATGACTGCCGTGGGGATGCCGATAAGAATGACATCTTTGAACAATTGCAGCGTGGGCTTTACAAAGGCAAAGCCAACCTTGATGATGGATTTTCCGCTCAAATAGAACCACGCAAGAATTGCAAAGGTGACAATTTGTGAGACGGTGGTTGCCAGTGACGCACCGCCGACACCCATATCAAGACCCCATTCAAACATAAAAATAGGATCGAGAATGACGTTGAGCGCTGCGCCGACAATGACGGCAACCGAAGAAATCTTCACCGAGGATTCCGCGCGCGCGGCACAGTTCATGCTTTGTGCGGGCAAATTGAAGATGGCGGCAATGAACATCCAAAAGGCGTAATCCTTGGCAAGCGGCATCACCGCCGCCGACGCGCCGAATGCGCGCAGCAGCGGCTCCATAAACACAATGCCGCCGACACACAGCAGCCCGCCGATGACGGTGGAGGCCGCGACAATGGTGGAGATGGTGGTGCTTGCGCCGTTTTTATCGTTTGCGCCAAGCTGACGCCCCGCCAGCACCGCCGCGCCCGCGGCAAAGATGTTTTCGATCGAAACAAAAATCAAAAGCAGCGGCAGCGTAACCCCCACCGCCGCCAGCGCAATTTCGCTGTCCAAAAGCCCGATATAGGCGGTGTCCACAATGTTGTAAACCGCTTTTGCCAACAGCGCAATGGTCGCCGGAACCGCCAGCTTTATCATTGCCTTGGCGGGCTTTACCTCCGACAGCAGCGATTCCTTCGCCATACTGTTTTGCTCGCTCATTTTCTATTTCCCCTCTCTTGTCACAACGCCATACAGCAAAATTTCCAAGGACCGCTTGCAGGTTTGCTCGCGCTGCACGGGGTCTACTTGTCGGTTCGGCTCCATTTTATAGCGCGCATTGATAAAGTCCTGATAAAGCCGAAAGGTTTCAACCGCCGTTTCTATGCTCACATCCTCGCGCAGCTTTACCTCTTGCAGCAGCTCTGTCAGCACGGAAATATTCAGCGTGTCAAACGATGCTTTCGTCTGCACAATGCCCGCCGACAAATGCGGCGGCGGCGCGATGACCGCATCGCAAAACAGCTTATGATACAGCGGATATTCCCCGAAAAAGCGCAGACGTGCGTCAAAATAGCGTGCAAGCCGCGCCGCACTTGTGCCGCTGGTGTCGGCAAGCTCCTTGGACAGATATGCCGTCAGCCCGTCAAACATTTCCTTGACGCAGACAAGGTACAGCTCATCTTTATCCTTAAAATAATGGTAGAGAATGCCCTTTGAGATATTCCCCGCCGTGCAAATGGTGTTGACAGAGCTTAGCCCATAGCCCTGCGTTCCAAATTCCTCCACGGCGCTGTCGAGGATTCTTTGCCGGCTGATTAAATTTTTTTCGTCACGCTTCATGCTTTCCTCCCATTGCTGTAAAATAGACTTGTAAGTCTGTTTTATTGATATTATCACAAACAGACCTGCAAGTCAAGAATTGAGCGATCAACTTTTTATATTTTTTGAAAAATTCCTGTGCTCGGAGGAAGGACGCTCCTATTATGCGCTGCGCTCCATCCGTCATTGCCCTGACGGGTCGGCGCGCCTTTCGGTTTTGATAAAATTCACAGCACCGTTTTCGCGCCGCATCCTACAGACGAGGACGTGCCCTTCCCCAAACGCATCAAAATTCTGCCATGCCGGACTGCAATTTGCACCATTTTGGGAATGCGTATTTCGCTTGTTGAAGCGACTGCTGTTCTGTGGTAAAATGGTACTAAATTGAGGTCAATTCAAAAAATGGGGGGGCTTTTTGTGTTGCTTCGCAAGGTGTACACTTGTCCACTGGAATTAACCCATGACATGATGAGAGGAAAATGGAAGCCCATTATTTTATGGCGGCTTCGGCTGGGGCACACCTCCCTTTCCAAGCTGGAAAAAGAGATTGAGGGCATTACACAAAAGATGCTGCTTGAGCAGCTGAAAGAACTGACTGCGTTCGGTCTTGTGGGCAAAAAGGTCTACGAGGGCTTTCCTCTGCATGTGGAATATTTCCTCACGGAGGAGCGCGGACAAAAAATACTCAAGGCACTGGAAATCATGCAGTCTGTGGGCATTGATTATATGCTGGAAAATAATATGGCAGATGTTCTGCGTGAAAAGGGCGTTATCCTATGATAACGCCTTTTTGATTGCACACCCACAAAAAAGTGGGTAATTTACAAGCGAACCCCACCGCGCTATACTAAGCCTATCCAATACAATGACAGGAGGGTTTTTATGAAGGTTTACAGCAGCGGAATGGTTGACGGCGTGTTTAACGATCAATACGGCAAGCGCGGAACGCAGTTTAGCGAGGGTGGAATCCCTACCTGCTCCATTCCTGTTCAGATCGAAGATGCGCCCGCGGGAACAGTTTGTTACGCACTGGTGCTGGAGGATAAGGATGCCTATCCCATCAGCGGCGGATTTGCATGGATTCACTGGCTGGCGGGCAATATCACGCGCACCGAGCTTTTGGAAAACGAAAGCCAAACCGCAACCGACTTTGTCCAAGGTGCAAACAGCTGGACAAGCATCCAGGGCGGCGGACAGAGTGTGGAGCTTTCCAGCTTTTACGGCGGCATGTGCCCCCCCGATGCACCGCACCTGTATGAGCTTCACGTGTATGCACTGGACAGTCTGCTCGATTTGAAAAACGGCTTTTTATTTAATGAGCTGCACCGCAAAATGGACGGGCATATTCTGGCGCAGTACACCCTAAAGGGCTTATATTTTCATGAGGAGCCGTCCAAATGATTTGTAAGGTTGACCACATGGTGATCACCACCGCCAATCTGCCCGCCTGCATCGCTTTTTATGAGGCTCTTGGCTTTCGGGCACAGGACGCGGCTGGGCGATGGGAGCTGTTTTCCGGCGACTTTAAAATCAATGTTCATTTAAAGGGACATGAGCTTGCGCCAAAGGCTCAAAATGTGCAGACCGGAAGTGCGGATTTTTGCTTTGAGACAGATGACGACCTTGCGCTTTGCAGAGATACGCTCGTAGAGCGCGGAGTCACCATAGAACTTGGCATTGTGACGCGGCACGGCGCAAGGGGCGAGATGCGTTCCCTGTATCTGCGTGACCCGGATGGAAATTTAATTGAGCTGTGCAGCTATGCATAGCTTTTCACTGGTATTTTCGGTGATCCCCCGGTTCTTTGTGGCGGCGCTCGGTTATCTTTTGCCGCAATGCTATCCTGCTTGGCGCAGCAAAAGCCGGAACAGCCGCTGTCCTGCTTGTATTTGTCCTTCCTCTATGAAAGCTGCTTTGGATGATTGCCTCTTGAATTTTTCGGGGCGGCAAGGCAAGCGGTGCTTGTGCAGGATCAAAACGCACAGCATTCTGCCCTGCATTCAAAAAAGATCCGCTTGCTGCAACGACTGAAAGCCGTTGCAGCAAGCGGATCTTTTGATGCAATTTTTCAAAACGTGTGTGCGCTGCAGTAGTATTTTTCTCGATCCACAACGGCGCTTTGCGCCTGCTGCTGCTGCGCATACGCCGCGCCTTTCTCGCACTCATAATAGCCGAAAAGCTCCTCGCCTGCGGCAAAAACAGTATAGTTGCAAATGCCCGCTTCTTTCAGCACCGCCACCAGCTCCGGCCATATCTCGTTATGGCGGCGCACATATTCTGCCTTGCAGCCCTGTTTGATTTTGCCCTTCCATGCAATGCGTTCCATTGACTTTTCCCTCTTTTCCCGTTCAGTCTCACTCTTGTGTTTTGACAAAGTGAACCGTTCGCTTTCACTTTTTTTGTGCTGCAAGCGCTTACCAAAAAGCAAAAGCGCCGCGTTCAACCATCCATTATTCCTTCGTAAAACCGCTGTCCTCCGGCGCGTCCGCAATTTCAGCCGGCATACCCTCTCCTTTAAAGCGGTCTGTGGTGAGCACCCACGGGTAAAATGTCTCCTCCACGCTGCCGCGCTGTTCTGCCTTTTGAAAGCTGAGCGTCCTGTTTTCGCGCTGTCTGTTTGTCTGCAGTGTACCACCTCTGTTCCTTTATTATAATGATAAATGCCCCGCGGCGCAATAGCATTGCATCGCGGGGCATGATTTTGAAGCTAGATTTTAGTAGTCAAACTGATCCACGTCAGCCGCGCTGAAAATCAGTGCATCGCCAAGGATGACCGTTTTTTTGTTTTGTTCCATTGCGGCAGAGTGCTTTTCCTCTTTGCTCCAACCTCTATTTTCCAAAAACATCCTGAATAGCTTCTAAAAAGCCAAAGCCGTTTTGCGTGTCCGGCTCAAGATAACTTCCCTCTGTCCATTCATTCCACGCATTGATCAACAGCGTGTTTGCGGCTTTTGGCACGGTGTCCAAAAATTCCCGTGCGTCCCGCAACGCCTGCGCAAAGGCCTGCGGCGTATTTCCGCTCAACACCGGCACATACGGATAGCCAAGATTTTCAAATTCATCGGTCTGAATCGTGCGCGGGGAGGAATCCCACCCCGTTGTCACATTGGGAAAATAGGGAAACGAATATTCTTCGCTGAACCTATCATTGGCATCGCGTGCCGCCTTTAACAGCTCCGCATAAGGGGTTTCTGGAAATTTCTGTGTTTCTAAATAGTGAATCCACACGTAGGAGGTAGCGCTGTCAAGCCCAAGATAGCTCAGCATCTCCTCCGGAT
>JAVXUG010000036.1:0-22360 GCA_036642215.1 Ruthenibacterium sp. | reverse complement strand
GTAAATTCCTGTTTTTTCTTAATTCCTTAATATGATTTTTCATGAAAATATACCCGATACAAGAATAAATGAACCTAATGCTACGATCAACCCAACGATTAGTATTGTTATTACAATGAATTTCCATATCGGATTTTCGTTTTGGTAATCAGAATCATCTTTTACAGCCTGTTTCTTTAATATCACCTGAGATGTGATTAACACCCATGAAGTTGAAATAAGCAAAAAGCAAGGTAAAACATTTAATGTGGTTTGATATGCATAGACTTTGTATGTTTCATAAAAACTCCATATCAATAGAGCAATAATAACATATACAAGAGCAATTCGCTGAGATTTTAATGCTATATTTTTCTCCATTTCATCCATCTTACGAAAGCCTAACTTATTTAATATTTTTTTCATTTTCACAGCCTCACTAATGTCAAACGTTCTTTACTTTTACAGTATATATCCAAGTAGCAAAAATGTCAAGATGTCTTTACATTTTTATAAAAATTAATAGCAGACTCGATTTCAAGTCTGCTAAAAAGAAAAGGTTGACAAGTTCCATCTCTGAAATCTGTCAACCTAGCTTGGAGCAGATGATGGGAATCGAACCCACACGACCAGCTTGGAAGGCTGGAGTTCTACCACTAAACTACATCTGCATCTGTGCCGCACTTAGATCAAATTTGTGCGGCAAGATTTATTATACCGTATTGCGTTTTTGGTGTCAAGCGTTCAGCGCAATCTCATCATTTTTTGCATCAATGCAAAGAGTCGCAGTGGCACTGCCATCAATGATACGTGCCGCCAAACGGTCTTCTACTTCCTTGCGAATGACACGGCGCAAATCGCGCGCGCCAAATTTTCCGCCTGCCGCCTTCTTGCACAAAAGTTCAAGTGCGGCATCCGTCCACGTCAACTTGACACCCTTGCCCGCAAGGGGTGTCACATATTCGCCGAGCATAAGCGCCGCAATTTTGTGCAAGCTCTCGTCGCTGAGCGGATTAAACATAATGACTTCGTCCACACGGCTGAGAAATTCCGGCCGCAAAAAATCCTGCAGCGCTTTCATTGCTTTGTTCTTGCTCATTTCCACAACACTTTTATTAAAGCCCGTCTCGCCTACCTTATCAGACGAACCTGCGTTGCTTGTCATTGCAATAACCGTATTTTCAAAGTTGACCGTGCGTCCCTGTGCATCGTTGATTTTTCCCTCATCAAGAATTTGCAGCAGCAAATTCATCACATCGGGGTGCGCTTTTTCAATTTCATCAAACAACACTACGCTGTATGGTTTGCGACGCACCTTTTCTGTGAGCTGTCCTGCTTCATCATAGCCGACATAGCCCGGCGGCGAACCGATGAGCCGCGACACCGCATACTTTTCCATAAATTCGCTCATATCAAGGCGAATCAGCGGGTCCACTGTATCAAACAGCTGCAGCGCAAGCTGCTTGACAAGCTCGGTCTTGCCCACACCTGTGGGGCCGACAAAGATAAAGCTTGCCGGACGGCGGCGTGCCGCAATATCTGCACGACTGCGTTTGATGGCATTTGCCACAAGGTGCACTGCCTCGGTTTGACCGATCACAACGTCATTCAGTTTGCTTTCCAGCGCAGCAAGCTTTGTGTATTCGCTCTCCTTAATTTTCACCGCGGGAATCCCGGTCCACAGCTCAATCACCTTGGAGATATCCTCCATTGTCACCGCAATGGTATCCACTGCTTTTCCCTGCTGCACCAATGTTTCCTGCAAGCGTAATATCTCAGAGCGCACGCTTGCCAGCCGTTCATAATCAATGTTTTCTGTCTGCTGCGCAAGCTCTGCCTCCTCTGCCTGCAATGCTTCAAGCTGCTTTTGGTTCTCAAGATACTCCGTAATTTCCGGATGGCGCAAGCTACAGCAGGCACACGCCTCGTCAAGCAGGTCGATCGCCTTATCCGGCAGAAACCGGTCTGTAATATAGCGCTCCGCCAACACCACCGTGCTGCGCACAATCTCGTCATTTACCTTGACGTGATGATGTTCTTCGTAATAATGCTTCACACCCGCAATGACGCTTGTCGCGTCCTCAATAGACGGTTCCTCTATTTTCACGGGTTGAAAACGGCGCTCCAGCGCCTGATCCTTCTCGATGTATTTGCGATATTCCGCAAACGTTGTCGCGCCTATTACCTGTATTTCCCCGCGCGACAGGGCAGGCTTCAAAATGTTGGCAGCATTCATCGCGCCCTCGGAATCGCCTGTTCCCGTGATATTATGAATTTCGTCGATAAAAAGAATGATATTCCCCGCAGCCTTTACCTCGCCGATCAGTCCCTTGACACGGCTTTCAAACTGACCGCGGAACTGTGTGCCGGCCACAAGGCTTGTCAAATCGAGCAGGAAAATTTCCTTCTCCTTTAATCGCGCCGGCACATTGCCCTCGGCGATATGCAGCGCAATTCCCTCGGCAATGGCGGTTTTGCCTACGCCGGCCTCTCCGATTAGGCAGGGATTGTTCTTTTGCCGTCGGGATAAAATCTGGATGGTGCGGTAAATTTCCTTGTCGCGCCCAACAATGCGGTCAAGCTGACCCTCCCGCGCTTTCTGCGTGAGATTTTCGCAGTAATTGTCAAGAAATTTTCGCTTTTTCCCTTTGTCATTCTTGCTTTTACTCTCGCTTTTCTCGTTTTCTGCGTCGCTGCTTTCTTTCTTTCGCATACTGAAAATTCCAAACGGAAACGTGCCCGCACCACCCGGCGTAAAGTCATCCTCCTCATCCTCTGCGCTGCTGTTTGCACCATTGTCCGCTTCCAACTGTTGCAGCTCATCATTTTCCTCGGAATACCCCTGCATTTCCTCGGACATGTTCTTCATCATTTCAGACACGTCAACATCCCCGTTTTGCATCATGCCGGAAAAACGCTCCTCCATCGTCTCTAAATCAGAGTCGGAGATGCCGAACTGTTTCATAATATCGTCTACGGGCTTGATGCCGATTTCCCGCGCGCAGGTCAGGCAATAGCCCTCACTTTTGGTGTTTTCTCCATCCATCTTTTGCACAAAGACAATGGCCGGTCGCTTATTGCATCGCACACAAAGCATGATCGTTATCCTCTGTTTCTATAAAAATGGGTTATATTTCGCAAATGTACTGTAAAAATAACTTCCGGAAAGTGCTGCGTCGTTCATCACCGGCAGCTTGCCGCTGGTGATAATCACAACGGCCCAGACAAGACACAAAATCAGTAAAACGTTGATGATGCCGCCCACGGCACCCAGCAAAAGCCCCAAGATGCGGTTTGCACCGCCCACAAGCGGAATTTTGTTGATGTTGGTCAGCGTGGCAACCAGAAATGCCACCAGCATACGGCAGATAAGAAAAGTGGCAAAAAACACCACCACGGTAATCAGCGGCACCACAAGCGGCGTAATAACCTGCTCTACAATCTGCTGTGCAATATCCGGCGCGCCTGAATCAAGCAGGCCGGAGGTTGACGCAAGAATTTTATCGACAAAGGGCTGTGGCAAAATCTCCGACAGACTTGACACAATCGCATTTAAATTTACGCCGCCCTGTGTCTGAATTGTCTCGGCCGTCTTTGTAATAAGACCCGATTTGAAAAAATTCTCAAATACGGTCGGCGACATTTTATTGGACACAAACCATGCCACGGCAAGCGATCCAAAGCTGCCCACAAGATCCAGCAGCCCCGACACAAAGCCCCGACGCATATAATGCACAACCGTAGCCACAAGCACGACAAGCAAGATTAAATCAAGAATAATAGCCCATGGAATATTCATACTAGCGTTTCCTTTCTTCTGCAGGGATATGCACCGCCCCCGGCGCGGTATGTCTGAACCGCAAAATGCATGCCATCCAGCAATGTGATTTCAACATTGCCCTGATGCATCGTCTGTGCCCGGCACACAGAATCGCCCCCGCGAGAGGATTTTTAGCAGCTTCGCAAGCTGTAAAAAGGATCAATGTCTCGGAAAGCTGCGATAGAGGTACGTTCTTGTTTTTGATGCGATGCACCGTTCTTACGCCGCCGCATCGCTTGCAACGCTCTGCGAAGCATCCGGTGGCTCCGCCGCCTGCCCCGTATCACTCCCCTGCTGTGCCCCCGACGCAGAGCTTGCCCCTGTTGCAGCCGCCCTGCGGATTTTTAAGGCGGATACGGATTTTGCCGTAACCAGCAAGGGGTCCTTTGCATCCAAGACCGCCAACGGTTTTGTATCCATCGGCAGCTTTTCAATCAGCTCTCCTGTCAGCGCATAATGCAGCACAGCACCGTTCGCCAAAATATAAACGGTTTTGTCGGCCATGGCAATGCTGTTGACGTTGCTGCGCACAGATGCGGTTCCCATCTCGGTCAGGGATGCATCCAACGTAACAAAGCCGGTGATACCGGGGTAGTGCTGTGCGCCAAACAGCAATGCTGTGCGCCCCGCGCTGTCAACACTGGCACTTTGCAGCTGCCGCACCCCGTAATCGTATCGTGCAACTTCCTGTCCGGACGCGCTGTACAGCGCGGCAAAGCTATCGTAGATTACAAGAAGTCTGCCGCCTCTATACTGCATTTTTACGGGGACGCCATCCGGCACCGTAACAGTTGCCTGCTCTTTCTCGGAGCGGGTGGAAAAGAAGTGCAATGTCGTGCCAATTGCACCGCCGCTTGCAGAAAGGCTTGCGACCGCCAGCTTTTTATTGTCATCGCCAAACGCCATCGCAAGCGGCAGCTCGCTGACGTTATTCCACGTCCAAATTGATTCAAACAACGGGTCAAATACCTCTAATTGATTTTTGGTAAACACTGCCAACATACCGTTTTCACTCATTTCCGCGAGCAAGATGGGATTGTCAAATGTGCGTGTCACCAGGTTGCGCGTGCGGCTTTCCACCGTAAGCTCTGTATCACCGCGACTGTAAATACATACGCGGCTGCTCCCGGCTGTCATGCACGGGCGCGCATATCCGTGCGGAATACGCCGCAACAAATTACCGTGCGAGGAATAGATCATAAGCTCGCGGTCACCCAGAGCGACAAACCCGCCGGATAGCGTATCAGCGGTGATATATCCTGTCAGCGTGAAATCGACGGGAAAGCCTGCACCCGGCATCATGGAAATTTTAAGTGAATCCACCATATCTCCCATCAATGCCAGCGGCGCGCCAAACGCGCCCATAAAATAAGCAAAAATCATTGCCGTCAGCACAATACAGACAACCGTGACGCGCAGCTTTCTCATTCTGTGCCGGCGGCGAATCTCTGCAAGGCGCGCCTTATTTCCGGGGGATTGCCTGTTTTCCTGCGCGCTTCTATTCCCCATAGACATGCTGCTTTCCCCCTTGTCTGTCGTCATCTCACTTTTTTGGCGACGTACTGCCGCATCCATGCCTACTTGTAATTCACACGGTATAAAAACAGACCCTTTGCAGGTGCGGTATCCCCCGCCCTTGCGCGGTCACGCCCTTCCAGCGCCTGCTGCGCCTGCTGCTGTGTCATGCGGTGCGCACCCACCTCTACCAGTGTCCCCACAAGAATACGCACCATGTTATATAAATATCCGTCCGCACAAATGTGAAAGGTGATGTCACAGCCATCTTTCGCTACATGAAAAAAATGCACCGTGCGCACCGCATCCTCTATTTTGCTGCCCGCAGACATAAACGCTGTATAATCATGGGTTCCGCACAAAAGCTGTGCCGTTTGCTGCATGATCTCCACATCCAACGGTGTTGCCAGCCGCCATGCCGTATCCTGTGCAAATACATCGTCTACGGCGCTGTTGTGCAGCTTGTACAAATACTCTTTGCTAAGCGCGTCATAGCGCGCGTGAAAATCGTCCGGCACCTCGCGCGCGGAAAGCACGCGGATATCCGGCGGTAAAAAGCGATTGATTGCCAACGGAAGCCGAAACAACTCAATCGGCTTTGGCTGCCTGTAGCTGACACAATAACCGAGCGCGTGCACCCCCGCATCCGTGCGTGAGCACCCCTTGACGGGCGGCCGCGCGCCATATAGCTTTTCCATTGCATTTTGCAGCACCTCGCAGACAGACAGCGCATTTTGCTGCACTTGAAAACCGTGATAGCGCGTGCCGTTAAACTGCAATGTGATACAAACCTGCATCTCTATACCCCAATGCGCGCAAACCACAGCCGCGTGCAGAAAAGCAGCACAAACACCGCAATGCAGATGCTCGCAAGCAAAACATCCATCCAGGTCAGATGCAGCTGCTTTAAGCGTGTGCGCCCCTCGCCGCCGTGGTAGCACCGGCATTCCATTGCCATGGCAAGCTCATCCGCGCGGCGAAATGCAGAGATAAACAGCGGAATCAGAACGGGAATCAGCGCCTTGATGCGCTGTATAAAAGAGCCGGAATCAAGCTGCGCGCCGCGCGCTTTTTGCGCGTTCATAATTTTATCCGTCTCCTCGATCAATGTCGGAATAAAGCGCAGCGCAATGGTCATCATCATGGCAAGCTCATGCACCGGCAGATTCAGCTTTGACAGCGGATATAAAAGCTGTTCAATTGCATCCGTGAGCACAATGGGGCTTGTCGAATACGTCAGCAGGCTGGTGCCCGCAATCAAGCAAATGATACGCACCGACATCATGACGGCATATTGAATGCCCTCGCTGTAAATTTTAAAAATCCACCACGAGACAAGCGGCGCACCTTTTCCCGTCATAAAAAACAGATTGAGCACCGCCGTGAACAAAATAATCGGCAAAATGGGCTGAATGCTTTTTCTAATCAGCTTGAGCGGTATTTTTGCCACAAGGTACAGCACCGTCAAAAACACAACCGACAGCGCAAGCCCGCCGAAATTCGGTGCCAGAAACAGCATGATGATAAAGGCGATGGTCAGCAAAATTTTAACGCGCGGGTCCATCCGATGAATGACTGAATTGCCCGGAAAATGCTGACCTATTGTAATATCACGCAGCATTTATTTTGCCCCCCTTGCCGACCCTGCGCTCTTTGCGGCCAAAAGCGTTTTTACAGCATAGGGTATCGTATAAACATCTGTCGGGATGTCAAGACCCATCTCTTTCAGCCGCAAAAATATTTTGGTCACCTCAGGCACAGACAGGCCAAGCGCCAGCAGCTCCTCCGCACGCGCAAAAATCTTTTCCGTCTCGTCATACATCGCAATTTTTCCCGCATCCATCACAAGTACCTTGTCTGCATATTTGGCAATGTCATCCATCGAGTGGCTGACAAGCACAATCGGGGTTCCCGTCTCTTTGTGATAGGCGCGAATCTGGCTGAGAATGGTGTCGCGCCCCTCAGGGTCAAGCCCTGCCGCCGGCTCATCAAGCACCAGCAGCTGCGGCTCCATCGCCAGCACGCCTGCAATGGCAACGCGCCGCTTTTGTCCGCCGGACAGCTCAAACGGGCTGCGATTCAGCACATGGCTGTCAATGCCGCAGGACGTGGCTGCATGCAGCACACGGCGGCTCACCTCCTCCTGTGAAAGCCCCATATTGGTCGGGCCGAAGGCAATGTCCTTATAGACAGTCTCCTCAAAAAGCTGATATTCCGGATATTGAAACACAAGCCCCACCATGAAACGGAAGCGGCGAATATCCTTTGGGTTTGCCCAAATGTCCGTGCCGGCGATATACACCTTGCCCTTTGTGGGCTTGTTTAAGCCGTTAAAATGTGTGACAAGCGTCGATTTTCCGCAGCCTGTGGAACCGATCACGCCGACAAATTCTCCGTCATCAATCTCAAAGCTGACGTTATCAAGTGCCGTGGTTGCATCCGGCATGCCCTCGTTGTAAATATAAGTTAAATTTTCTACTTTGACAATGGCTGACATGCAGGTGCCTCCCTCCCCGTGATCATTTTGTAAAGCGCATCTGCGCATTCCTCTATTGTTATTTTATCCTTCGGCATGGGACAGCCCGCAGCGGTCAGCTCATGGCACAGCTCCGCCGCCTGCGGCACGTCCAAATGCAGGCTGCGCACCTTTTCCACCTGACTGAATACCTGCTTTGGCGTTCCCTCCATGGCTATTTTCCCCCGGCTCATGACAATGATGCGATCAGCCTGTGCCGCTTCCTCCATGTAATGCGTAATCTGCACCACAGTAATGCCGTACCGATGGTTCAGCTTGCGCACGGTATGCATCACCTTTTCACGCCCGATCGGGTCAAGCATAGCCGTTGCCTCGTCCAGCACAAGGCAGTCCGGCCGCATGGCGATAACGCCCGCAATCGCGACGCGCTGCTTTTGTCCGCCGGACAGCTTGTGCGGCGCTTTTTCACGATACTTGTAAATACCGGCCATCTGCATAGCTTCGTCAATGCGAATACGCATTTCATCCGGCGGAACGCCTAGGTTTTCCAGGGCAAACGCAACGTCCTCCTCCACAATCGTGGCGACAATTTGATTGTCCGGATTCTGAAATACCATACCGACCTTTTGCCGCAATTCCAACAGGCGCGCTTCATCCGTGGTGGGAATGCCCTCCACGGTAACCGTGCCTGTCTGCGGCAGCAAAATTGCGTTAAAATGCTTTGCCAGCGTACTTTTTCCGCAGCCGTTCGCGCCCAGTACCGCGATAAACTCTCCCTTTTTTGCATGCATTGATAAACCGTCTATGGCCTTGTCGGCATCCTCGGTATAGCTAAAGGATATATGCTCCGCCTTTAACATTGTCTCTGTTACCATGTTAAAACCTGTTTCTTTCCTTTTGTTGTCTTTCCTGATTCACGCGATGACCCATGTTGGTACGGCGAGCCGCATTCACAGCAGTACACCATCAGCCAGCCACCATGCGGTGGCTCCGCAGGGTACCACCCCGCCTGTCGCCGTCACCGGCAGACCGATTTCATCGCAGCAGGTATACCCGCCGTGTGCCTTGTGCACACGCGCCCGCAGCATATATTCCATCACGCTGGGCGAAAGCCCCGTCGTATAGCTGTTCACCGCCACAAACAGCGGCGTATCGCTTAAAACACCGGCGCACAAATCAATAAAATCGTAGATGCTGTCCTCCAGCTTCCAAATTTCTCCGCCCGGCCCGCGCCCGTAGCTGGGCGGGTCCATAATCAGCGCATCATAGCGTGCGCCGCGGCGGATTTCACGCGCGACAAACTTGGCGCAGTCGTCCACAATCCACCGGATAGGCTTGTCCGCAAAACCGCTGGCTGCGGCGTTTTCACGCCCCCACGCCACCATCCCCTTGCTTGCGTCCACATGGCACACCTGTGCACCGGCTGCCGCGCAGGCAAGCGTTGCACCGCCCGTATAGCCAAACAAATTCAATACCTGCACCGGCTGTTTTCTGTTTGCCGCCGTGAGGATACGCCGATATGCATCCCAGTTGACGGCCTGCTCCGGAAATACGCCCGTATGCTTAAAGCCTGTAGGTGATACGATCAGCCTAAAATCTCCATAGGCGATCTTCCATTTTTCCGGCATTTTACGGCGGTATTCCCACTGACCTCCGCCTGTTGCCGCGCGGCGATACACGGCGTTTGCACTGCGCCAAAGCGCGCTGCTCTCGTCCGTTTTCCATATCACCTGCGGATCGGGACGCACCAAAATTGTTTCGCCCCACCGCTCAAGACGATTTCCGTCCGTTGCATCAATAAGTTCATAATCGTGCCAATTGGATGCTGCTCGCATGGTGTGCCCCTTTGTGCGTTTATTTGCGGTATCACGGCACACCTGCTTTTGATTGCAGGCGCATATCGTGTCACGCTTTAAATCGGTTTTCAATCAAGCCGCTTAGGGTGTGTTTGAAAACACGCCCTAGTGGATGCGCTCGTTAATTTTAACGGTAATGCGCTCGGCTGCGTTTGCGATGGCATCCTCGTCCTTGCCCTCCACCATCACACGAATCAGCGGCTCCGTACCGGATACACGCACCAGAACGCGACCAAGCCCCATCAGGCTCTGCTGCTGGCTCTCAATAAAGCCCGCAATATATTCGTCCTCTTTAAACCGTGTCTTTTCCTCCTGCGTTGCCTTAATGTTGACAAGCACCTGCGGAAAGCGCAGATAGAGATTGTTCAGCTCACTCATCTTACATTTTTTCTCTGCCATGGTGCGCAGCAGCATCCCCGCCGTCAACTCGCCGTCGCCGGTGGTGGAATGCTGCAACAGAATGATATGACCGCTCTGCTCTCCGCCGATTGCATAGCCCTTATCGCGCATTTCTTCCAGTACATAGCGGTCGCCAACGGCTGTAACAGCCGTTTTCATGCCGTTTGCCTTCATATATTCAATAAAACCGAGGTTGCTCATAACCGTGACGACAGCAGTGTCCTCCGGCAGCTTGCCTGTGGCTTTCAGCACGCCTGCCAGAATAGCAATTGTCTTGTCTCCGTCAATTTCCGCACCGGTTTCATCCACAGCAAGGCAGCGGTCTGCGTCGCCGTCAAAGGCCACACCGCAATCAAGCTGATTCGCCACCACAAATTCGGCCAGCTTGCCAAGATGTGTAGAGCCGCAGCCCTCGTTGATGTTGCCGCCGTCCGGCGCATTGCCCAGAAAATGGCATGTCGCGCCCATGCGAACAAACAGCTTTTGCGCCACTGCCGTAGCCGCACCGTTTGCGCAATCCACCGCAATCTGCAAGCCGCTTAAATCGGCATTGATTGCCTCTGCCAGATATTCCACGTAATCATCAAGAGCATCCTCAACCGTCTTGACGGTGCCAATTGACGTGCCCGTGCACTGCGTCAAATTTTCACCGTGATTGAACACATGCTCCTCAATTTCATTTTCCACTTCATCCGGCAGCTTATACCCCTCGCCGCCAAAAAGCTTGATGCCGTTGAACTCCACAGGATTATGTGACGCAGAAATAACAACGCCTGCATCCGCGCCATATTTGCGCACAAGATACGCCACGGCCGGCGTTGGCACAACGCCCAAAAGCTCAACATCTGCACCGACGCTGCACAGGCCGGCTGCTAAAGCACATTCCAGCATATCGCCTGAAATACGGGTGTCCTTGCCGATGATAATGCGCGGACGATGCTGCGTTTTTCCCGCAAGGACAACTGCGGCACCGCGTCCGATTTGCATGGCAAGCTCCGGCGTAAGGTCTTTCCCCGCCACGCCGCGCGCGCCGTCAGTCCCAAATAATTTTCCCATTTTCCCATTCCTCCACTTGTGTCAAACTCGCGTGTCATTGTATTTTGTACCGCGGCTCTTTCCGGCAATTTTCATCCGGAAAGGCAAGCCTTAAAGAACTATTGTAACGCCAAAATATGAACAATTTTAGGATTTTACATAATCCTCCAGTGTTTGCTGCCCGCTATCCTGTGTACCACCCGGCATTTTCATTCCAAGATGCTCATAGGCGCAGCGTGTGACACAGCGCCCACGCGGTGTGCGTGTCAGATAGCCAAGCTGCATCAAATACGGCTCGCACACATCCTCAAGCGTGACAGCCTCCTCCCCAAGGGCGGCTGCCAGCGTCTCTATGCCCACCGGCCCGCCGCCATACATTTCAATGATGGCGTGCAGCAGACTGCGGTCAAGCTGGTCAAGTCCCATTTTGTCAATATCCATGCGCTGTAATGCCGTAATCGCCGAGGCACGGTTCACCGTACCGTCACCGAGCACACAGGCAAAATCCCGCACACGCTTCAGCAGCCGATTCGCCACACGCGGCGTACCCCGGCTGCATTTTGCCATCTCCACCGCACCGTCCTCCGTACACGGCACACCCAGAATCCCCGCGCTGCGGCGAATGATGGTTGCAAGCTCTGTGGGCGCATACAGCTCTAGCTTCAGCAACACGCCAAAGCGATCCCGCAGCGGGCTTGACAGCTGTCCCGCACGCGTTGTTGCGCCAATCAGCGTAAAGTGCGGCAAATTGATGCGGATACTCTGTGCGGAGGGACCTTTTCCAATCATGATATCAAGCGCATAATCCTCCAGTGCGGGATACAGCACCTCCTCCACCTGACGTGAAAGCCGGTGTATTTCGTCAATAAAAAGGACGTCCCCCGCCTGCAAATTCGTTAAAAGCGCAGCAAGCTCGCCCGGTTTTTCAATGGCAGGCCCTGAGGTAACGCGGATTTGCACCCCCATTTCATGCGCCACGATACAGGCAAGTGTCGTTTTACCAAGCCCCGGCGGGCCATACAGCAGTAAATGGTCAAGCGGTTCCCCGCGCAGCTTTGCTGCCTGCAAATAAATTTTTAAATTTTCTTTTGCCTTGTCCTGACCAATATATTCATCTAATGTTTTCGGACGCAGCGACAGCTCATTGTCAAAATCCTCCGGCTCAGGCTCAGGGCTGACAAGACGAGCGGTCGTGTTTACATCAACAGCTTCTATCGCCACACATCATCGCCCCTTCCCCATGCTTTGCAATGCCACGCGGATGATTTCCGCCGCGGGCAGCGTATCGTCGATGGAGGCCACCGCCTGCGCCGCCTCCGTTCCCGTATAGCCAAGACTTGTCAGCGCGGCAATTGCCTGCGCGACAGCGCCGGTTGCCATCGGTGTAGCGCTGTTTAAATCAGACAAGCTGATGCCGCCCGCCATCCCCCTGCCCATTTTGTCCTTCAGCTCCAGCACAAGGCGCTGCGCCAGCTTCGGCCCTACGCCGTTCGCCGCCGTAAGTGCCTTATGATCGCCCGCTGAAATAGACAGCGCAATACGCTGACAAGACAGTGCGCTGAGAATCGCAAGTCCCACCTTTGGCCCGACACCCGACACTCCCGTAAGCATGGAAAACATGGCGCGGCTCTCTTTGTCGGCAAACCCGTAAAGCGAAACGGCATTGTCCGTGACATTCATGCTGGTATAAAGGGTAGCCGGTTCGCCCACTGCCGGCAGCGCACCTGCGGTTGTGGAGGGAATAAACACAAGATAACCCACGCCCGTGCAGTCAATTACGGCTTCGTCCGGCGTTTTTTCCAGCAGCTTTCCCGTGAGACAGTAAATCATAAATCCTCCGGCGGAATGAAATCCGCGATCATTTTTTATGGGAAATGGCATTCAATTATCGCGGACAAGCCCCTCACAATGATTAAAAATAGCCCATCTGCTGATGCTTTGTCAGCGCAACGCCATATTGCTTTGAGCGATAGCTGTACGCATGACAAATTGCCATCGCAAGAGCGTCTGCCGTATCGTCCGGCTTCGGGATGGCATCAAGATGCAGAATGGTGCGCACCATTTCCTGCACTTGCTTTTTTGGGGCTTTGCCATAGCCGGACACGCTTTGCTTCACCTGTAAGGGCGTGTATTCAAACACCGGCACATTTGCCTTGCGCGCCGCCAGCAAAATAACGCCGCGCGCCTCTGCCACCGCGATAACGGTTGTGTGATTGCTTGAAAAATACAGTGTTTCAATCGCCATAACGTCCGGCTTTAAAGTTTGTAAAAGCTGCGTCATATCGTCATATACTTCCTGTAAACGATCTTCAAACAGCGTGTGAGACTGTGTGGTGATGGCACCATATTGCACAGGCGAAAAACGATTATGGTCATAATCCAATGCACCGTACCCCACAATGGCATAACCCGGATCAACGCCCAAAATACGGATCGCTTCCGCCTCCCTTGTGCGCCCGCCGGAAGCAGGCTATATTTACAATAGTATAGCATAAAACGCAATTGCTTACAACAAATCGACCATGGTTTTTATGCCGCGCTTGTGGATTTTTCCGGTTTCTGCTCCCGCCGAAAATGACAAAGCACACCGATTGGGCTGACCTAGAGCAGTTTTTCTAGACATTGATATTTTTTACAGCTTGCGGAACTGCTATGGCTCCCCTCGCAGGGCAATTCTATGTGTCGGTCCTCGGCGATGCATCCGTGCAATATGAAATCACATTGCTCTGTTTTGAGCCTGCAAGCTATGCTCCGGTCTGCGATTGCCATGCTTGCCATCAAACAAACCGCCCCAAAGAACAGCGATCAAAAATGTTCTTTGGGGCAGCTTTCATTCAAATTCTATGGTAGCGGGCGGCTTGCCCGTACAGTCGTACAGCACGCGGTTGATATTCGGCACCTCATTGACGATGCGGTTTGTCACGCAGCCTATCACTTCCCACGGCAGCGCGGCGGCCTCACCCGTCATAAAGTCCGTTGTGGTCACGGCGCGCAGCGCAATGGCATAATCATAGGTGCGCTCATCGCCCATCACTCCAACGCTGCGCATATTGGTGAGCGCGGCAAAATATTGTCCCAGTGTTTTGCTCACGCCCGATTTTTCCAATTCCTCACGGTAAATGGCATCGGCCTCCTGTACCATTTTAATTTTTTCCGGTGTCACCTCACCGATGATACGGATCGCAAGACCGGGGCCGGGAAACGGCTGGCGGCTGACAAGATATTCGGGAATGCCAAGCTCGCGGCCGGCATTTCGCACCTCATCCTTAAACAAGTCGCGCAACGGTTCCACAATCTCTTTAAAGTTCACATGGTCGGGCAGGCCGCCAACATTGTGATGGCTCTTGATCACGGTGCTCTCTCCGCCAAAACCGCTTTCCACCACGTCGGGATAAATAGTTCCCTGCACAAGAAAATCCACGGTGCCGATTTTACCCGCTTCCTCCTCGAAAACGCGGATAAATTCCTCGCCGATTATCTTGCGCTTTTTCTCCGGCTCCTCCGCGCCGCGCAGCTTGTCATAAAACCGCTGCTGCGCGTTTACACGGATAAAATTCAGCTCATACGGGCCGTCCGGTCCAAATACGGCGGCAACCTCATCGCCCTCATTTTTGCGCAGCAGGCCATGATCTACAAACACACAGGTGAGCTGCTTGCCGACAGCTTTTGCCAGCATCACCGCTGCCACCGAGGAATCCACACCGCCGGACAAAGCACACAGTACCTTGCCATCGCCTATTTTTTCACGCAGTCCGGCGACAGACTGCTCTACAAACGATTCCATTTTCCAGTCGCCCTTGCAGCCGCAGATACCATAGACAAAGTTCGACAGCATTTTTGCGCCCTCGTCCGTATGCAACACCTCAGGATGAAACTGAACAGCGTATAGCTCTTTTTCAGCATTTTCCATTGCAGCCACCGGACAGTTGGCACTGTGTGCCGTTACGGTAAAGCCCGGTGCAATCCGGTCAACATAATCATTATGACTCATCCAGCAAACCGTATGCTCCGATACGCCGCTAAAAAGCTTTGAGGCCGTATTCACCGTCACCTGCGTCTTGCCATACTCGCGCTCCGGCGCGGTGGCAACGCTGCCGCCCAACAGGTGCATCATGAGCTGTGCGCCATAGCAAATGCCTAAAACCGGCACACCCAGTTCAAAAATTTCACGGCTGATGGTGGGCGCTTCCGGCAGGTACACACTATTGGGGCCGCCTGTAAAAATAACACCCTTGGGCTTTTTTTCGCGCACCGCCTCAATGGCTCTGGTATAGGGCACAATCTCGCTGTATACATGATTTTCGCGCACACGGCGTGCAATAAGCTGATTGTACTGACCGCCGAAATCGACGACAATAACAAGTTCTGGCATAGTTATCCTCCGCAAGTTTTTAAAATTTATAATTTAGGATAATTATAACACAAAAGGTCTTTCGCCGTAAAGCGAAAGACCTTTTGAAGCGCAAAAATTACTCGATAATCTTTGTAACAATGCCGGAACCAACCGTGCGGCCACCCTCGCGGATAGCGAAACGCAGGCCCTCCTCCATAGCGATGGAGGTAATCAGCTCAACGTCCATATCAACGTTGTCGCCGGGCATGCACATCTCAGTGCCCGCGGGCAGAGTGATGACACCGGTCACATCCGTGGTACGGAAGTAGAACTGCGGACGGTAGTTGTTAAAGAACGGAGTATGACGACCGCCCTCTTCCTTTTTCAGGATGTAGACGTGACCGACAAACTTCGTGTGGGGATGGATGGAACCGGGTTTAGCCAAAACCTGACCGCGCTCGATATCATCACGGGTCACGCCGCGCAGCAGTGCGCCGACGTTATCACCAGCCTGTGCGAAGTCCAGCGTTTTGCGGAACATCTCAAGACCGGTAACGGTGCTCTTCATTTTTTCCTCTTTGATGCCGATGATTTCGATTTCTTCGCCAACCTTGATGGTACCGCGCTCAACACGACCCGTGGCAACTGTGCCGCGGCCGGTGATGGTCATGGTATCTTCAACAGGCATCAGGAAAGGCAGGTCAGCAGCACGCTCCGGTGTAGGAATGTAGCTGTCAACAGCATCCATCAGCTCAATAATGCACTTGTACTCAGGCGCATCAATATCGGTGGATTTGGACTCAAGAACCTGCAGTGCAGAGCCCTTGATGATGGGGGTATCGTCGCCCGGGAAGTCGTACTCGCTCAGCAAGTCGCGAATTTCCATCTCGACAAGGTCGAGCAGCTCGGGATCGTCGACCTGGTCGACTTTGTTCATGAACACAACGATATAGGGCACGCCGACCTGACGGGACAGCAGGATGTGCTCGCGGGTCTGGGGCATGGGGCCGTCTGCGGAAGAAACGACCAGAATAGCGCCATCCATCTGAGCTGCGCCGGTAATCATGTTCTTTACATAGTCAGCATGGCCGGGGCAGTCCACGTGTGCATAATGGCGTTTGTCCGTCTCGTACTCAACGTGCGAAGTGTTGATTGTGATGCCGCGCTCGCGCTCCTCGGGAGCCTTATCGATGTTGGCATAATCGGTAAACACCGCGTCGCCCTTCATCGCCAAAACCTTGGTGATGGCAGCGGTCAGCGTTGTCTTGCCATGGTCAACGTGACCGATGGTACCGATGTTAATATGAGGTTTGTTACGCTCGAATTTTGCTTTTCCCATTGTTATTTGTCCTCCTTTTTGTAAGACCGTTCGTTACTGCCTATTCTACTAAATAAGCGGCAAAAAAGCAAGTATTTTATTGATGTTAAGCCACGCGCTCAAAGTCCTTAGCCGTCTTTTTTGGCGTGGTCTGCCATAATGCTTTCGGCAATGCTCTTGGGCACGTCGATATAATGGCTTGGCTCCATGGAATATTGACCGCGTCCCTGCGTTTTGCTGCGCAGGTCGGTGGAGTATCCGAACATATTCGATAGCGGTACCTGTGCATCAATCTGCTGTGTGCCGCTTCTTGATTCAGTTCCCTGAATCTGACCGCGGCGCGCATTGATGTCGCCGATCACGTCACCCATATAATCATCAGGAACGATGACAGCAACCTTCATAATCGGCTCAAGAATGACAGGGTCTGCCTTGCGCATTGCTTCTTTGAAAGCCATGGATGCAGCAATTTTAAACGCCATTTCAGAGGAGTCAACCTCATGGTAGGAGCCATCGTACAATGTGACCTTCACGTCGACAACAGGGTATCCCGCCAGCACGCCGGCCTGCATCGCGCCTTGAATCCCTTGGTCGATAGGACCAATGTATTCTTTCGGGATGGAGCCGCCGACAACAGCGTTGATAAACTCATAGCCCTTGCCCGCTTCGTTCGGCTCAATTCTGATTTTGACGTGACCGTATTGACCTTTACCGCCGGATTGACGCGCATACTTCGTGTCCTGTTCCACCTTGCGGCGAATGGTTTCGCGGTATGCAACCTGCGGCGCACCGACATTGGCTTCCACTTTAAACTCGCGCAGCAGACGATCCACAATGATTTCAAGGTGAAGCTCGCCCATGCCGGCAATGATGGTCTGACCGGTTTCCTCATCGGTATAGGTGCGGAACGTGGGATCCTCCTCCGCCAGCTTCGACAGCGCAACGCCCATTTTTTCCTGACCTGCTTTGGTCTTAGGCTCAATGGCTACGCGGATAACAGGCTCAGGGAAATCCATGCTCTCAAGGATAATCGGGTGCTTTTCATCGCACAGGGTATCACCGGTTGTCGTGTTTTTGAGGCCGACAGCCGCAGCAATATCGCCTGCGTAGCAAACTTCAAGGTCTTGGCGATGATTCGCGTGCATTTGCAAAATGCGTCCCATGCGCTCGCGGTTGTCCTTCACGGAGTTAAACACCGTGGCACCAGCCTCAACGGTACCGGAGTACACGCGGAAGAAGCACAGCTTGCCGACAAACGGATCGGTCGCAATCTTGAACGCCAAGGCAGAGAACGGAGCGGTGTCATCAGACGGACGGCTCTCCTCTTCCTCGGTATCGGGGTTAACGCCTTTGATGTCCTCGACATCGGTAGGTGCCGGCATAAAGTCGACAATGGCATCAAGCAGCTTCTGCACGCCTTTGTTTTTGTAAGAAGTACCGCATACAACCGGAACGATCAGGTTATCGAGGGTTGCCTTGCGCAGTGCCTTCTTCATTTCAGAAACGGAAAGCTCCTCGCCCTCAAGGAATTTTTCCATTAAAACTTCATCGGTCTCAGCAATTGCTTCGATCATGATTTCACGATACTCTTTTGCCTTCTCAAGCAGCTCCGCCGGAATTTCTTCCTCGCGAATATCTGTGCCGAGATCATCGTAGTATACGTCAGCCTTCATCTCCATCAAGTCGATGATGCCTTTAAAATTCTCCTCCGCGCCGATGGGCAGCTGGATGGGAATCGCATTCGCTTTCAGGCGATCCTTGACCATGTCCAACACGTGGAAAAAGTTCGCGCCCACAATGTCCATCTTATTGATATAAATCATGCGGGGAACATGGTACTTATTGGCCTGATGCCAAACAGTTTCAGACTGCGGCTCAACACCGCCTTTAGCGCACATTACTGTGACGCTGCCGTCGAGAACACGCAGAGAACGCTCTACTTCAACAGTAAAGTCCACGTGGCCCGGGGTGTCGATGATGTTGATTCTGTGTCTGTTCTTTTTGGCGAGAGCCGGGTCATGCAGAAACTCGGTGTGGCTCCAGTAGCACGTAGTTGCAGCGGAGGTGATTGTGATACCACGCTCCTGCTCCTGTGCCATCCAGTCCATCGTCGCTGCGCCGTCATGCGTCTCACCGATTTTGTGGTTGATGCCTGTATAAAACAGGATGCGCTCGGTGGTCGTTGTCTTGCCGGCGTCGATGTGAGCCATAATGCCGATGTTTCTGGTCATTTCCAGAGAAACGTCTCTTGGCATAGTAACCTCCTAAAAAGTTTAGACACAGATTAGTATCTGAAGTGGGCAAACGCCTTGTTTGCCTCTGCCATTTTGTGCGTGTCTTCGCGCTTTTTAAACGCGTTGCCGCTGCCGTTGCAGGCATCCATAATCTCGCCGGCCAGACGCTCGCGCATGGTGCGCTCGTTACGGTTGCGAGAATAGGTGGTCAGCCAGCGCAGACCCAATGTCTCGCGGCGCTCCGGACGAACCTCCATAGGAACCTGATAGGTAGAGCCGCCGACACGACGCGCTTTTACCTCTAGCATAGGCATGATGTTTTCCAGTGCTTTTTCAAAGCTCTCTAAGGGGTCGTTACCGGTTTTTTCTTTTACAATGTCAAATGCATCATAGACAATTTTCTGTGCAACGCCTTTTTTACCATCATACATAATGCTGTTGATGAGACGGGTTACCATTTTGGAACTGTACATAGGATCCGCCAGCACGTCGCGCTTTGCAATATTACCTCTTCTGGGCATTTTTCTTCCCTCCTTCATAAGAATGATATCATCGGTACTCGAAAGTAACAAAAACTCCCGTACTGCCTTGCAAGAGGTCTATCTATATAGAATAAAGCCTCTTTAGGGGCGATTAGTACTTTTTGATGGGTCGCCTTCATACTTTACTTTACTTTTTGGCAGCACCGGCCTTGGGGCGTTTCGCACCATACTTGGAACGAGCCTGACCGCGGTTGGCAACGCCCTGTGTATCCAGCGTACCACGGATAATGTGGTAACGGACACCGGGGAGATCCTTCACACGGCCGCCGCGAATGAGTACGACGCTATGCTCCTGCAGGTTGTGGCCGATACCGGGGATGTACGAGGTGACCTCGATACCATTGGAAAGACGGACACGGGCAACTTTGCGCAGAGCTGAGTTCGGCTTTTTCGGGGTCATGGTACGAACAGCCGTGCACACGCCGCGTTTCTGCGGAGCGCTCTGGTCTGTGTAGGCTTTTTTCTTGGAATTGTAGCCTTTCAAAAGAGCAGGTGCGGTCGACTTTTTCACCAGAACCTCGCGGCCTTTGCGGACGAGTTGGTTAAAGGTTGGCATTGTTTTCTCCTTTCTCACAAAATATTTGGGCACTTGTCCCATATATGTTAAGCGGAAAACCGCTGAACAACTGAATATAACGCTCTGTAGGCAACCTAAAACACGCCTACGGCGCAACATTTATACTATACACGGATTTTTCGGTTCTGTCAACAGAATTTATGCGGATTCTTCGGCGTTTTGCCACCGGCCTTCTTGCTGTACACCGTATTTGTCCACAAACGCACAAATCAGTCTTGGCAGCACGGGCTGCTCCTTCTTAAAGGTAAGCGCGCTGCGGTATTTTTCCTCTGCTGCGTCCAGCCTTGCTGCGTCCTCTGTATACAGTGTGGCAAGAACATCGCCCTTTTTCACGATATCCCCCGCTTTTTTTTCAATGCGCAGGCCGGCGGCGGGATCAACCGCATCCTCCTTCTGCTCGCGGCCCGCCCCCAGCAGCACTGCCGCAAAGCCGATGCTCTCGGTGTCGGTGGCATACAGCACGCCGTCTTCGTGTGCAATCAACGCGCGCGAAAAGGCAGCCTGCCGAAAGCGTGACGGGTCGTCGATCACACCCACGTCCCCGCCCTGTGCCGCCACCATTTCGCGCAGCTTTGCAAGCGCGCGTCCGCTGTGCAGCGCATCCTCGGCGGCAGCACGGCACGCCTCGGCTGTGCCCTGCCCCGCCAGCTCAAGCAGCTTTGCCGCCAGCGTCAGGCACACCTCGGTCAAATCAGCCGGCCCGCGTCCCTGCAGCGTTTCCACCGCCTCTGCAACCTCAAGGCTGTTGCCCACATTGTGCCCCAAGGGCGTGTCCATATCCGTAATCATCGCAGCCGTGCGCCGACCATTCTGCTCGCCGATAGACACCATTGCTTCAGCCAGCGCAATGGAATCCTCCAGCGTTTTCATAAAAGCGCCGTTGCCGGTTTTTACATCCAGCAAAATGCAGTCCGCGCCGCTCGCCAGTTTTTTGCTCATAATGCTGCTGGCAATCAGCGGCAAACACGACACCGTAGCCGTCACATCACGCAGCGCATACAGCTTTTTATCTGCCGGTGCAAGATTGCCCGTCTGTCCGATTACCGCAAGGCCGATCTCGTTGACCTGTTTCAAAAATGCATCCTCTGTCAAAGAGACGCTCGCGCCGGGAATCGCTTCGATTTTGTCAAGCGTCCCCCCCGTATGGCCAAGCCCGCGCCCGCTCATTTTCGCGACCTTAACACCGCACGCCGCCACAACAGGCGCAACCACAAGGGTTGTTTTGTCACCCACCCCGCCTGTAGAATGCTTATCCACCTTGATGCCCGCAATAGCCGATAAATCAACCATATCGCCGCTGTGCGCCATCGCGGCTGTCAGCTGCGCCGTCTCCTGCGCCGTCATGCCGCGCAGATAAATTGCCATGCAAAGCGCGCTCGCTTGATCATCGGGAATATCGCCCAATGTGAAGCCCTCGACAAAAAAGCGTATCTCCTCCTCCGTCAGCACGCCGCCGTCGCGCTTTTTCGCAATAATATCGTACATCCGCATCGTGTCATCACTCTTTCTTTTTATTTTCTGCGACAGTCCGCCCTGTTCTCTGTGTTTCCCGCGTCAATCAACATGGGGACGGCATTTTTATAGCGGTCTGATTCATGATCAGAATGGTAATATTTCTTATACACTCTTATTTTCTTAAATTGCTGTAGCATCCGCCTTTGTCATGCTTCGCATCTCATTGATAGACTCCATGACTTCCCCAATTTAGCAGCATTTTCTTCTATTTTATTATCATATAAGAAATGCACTGCGAATACAAGTCGTTTTTCGTTGATTTCCATCTTATAAAAAACATTTGACAAAACCTATCTTATGTCCGTATAATGATTCTAGCGCAATGCATTTTTATAGTGGCATCAAGAAAACGCCAAAACATATTCTTGTAATTTATAGCGCTGTTTTTTTATGCGGGCGTGGCGGAATGGCAGACGCGCTGGTCTTAGGAGCCAGTTCTTCGGAGTAGGAGTTCAAGTCTCCTCGCCCGCACCAGGCATTTGTGCCTAAATCAAAAGCAGCCTTTCTTAACGAAAGGCTGCTTTTGATTTACCCCGCAGGAGCGAGGAGGACACAACGCCGTTCGGCGCACGACGAACAGTCCTTAACCCTTTCTGCGCTGCCAACACAGCAAACGTTTTTTTGCGCAGGTATCTTTTTCATCCACACAACACAAAAGCATACCTATTTTACGCCAAGTGGGAAACAGGTCTTTTCCTATGCTTGAAAATATGCTATAGTCGGTTCAAGAGGATTGATGTTACAGGCAATTTAAAAAAATA
>JAVXUG010000035.1:9313-22737 GCA_036642215.1 Ruthenibacterium sp. | reverse complement strand
GCCGTATCAAAGAAGCTGTTCTGAATTTCCTCCACCTTTTCTGCTGCAATGGTGAGGGGATAATATTCGCTGTCATTTTGCAGGGTAGTGGGCAGAGACATATGCAGGGAGGCCAGCAAAAAGCCCTCGCTGCGCCGCACGCAGGTGGTGGTGACGCGGCAGCTTAGCTGACTGCCCATGGTGCGATCCGTGAAGAGGATCTGACCCAGTACGGTGCCCACATCCTCTGTGAGCATGGTTTCGGTCATATCTGTAAAGTCCACCTGATACCCCGCGGGGAAAGCCGTGATTTCTTCTATCAGAAATCGTCGTGCGTCCTCTTTGCCGCGGACAAGTTCAAAAACGCCTGTCCCAAACCACTCGATTTTGTCAGTCAGGCAGGCTAAGGCGGCATTTAAATCCCGCTGCTCCATATGGGCGCGGATGAAGTGCTGGGTTACCTCCAGCGGCGAATTGCAATCCATATAACTCCCTCCTTTTAGAAGGTATCTATTACGTGAATCATACAAGTATAGTTTACCACGCTCAAATCTAAATTGCAAAGGAAAGAAGGCCGGTGGGGCAGGGCTGCGGCAGACAAAAACTGCGTTCCCTATTGCCCTTGCCCCTGCCGGTGCACCGCTCCCCCCGCACATATCCCCCGCCCGCGCCGCATATGCATGGTACAAAAGCGGGAATGGGGTCTTGCGGTATGAAGGGCAATCCGGAGGAGCGCTGCGTGGCGCTTGGCGTTTACATCATGGAGACAGGTGCGACGGTGCGCGCCGCCGCGCAGAAGTTTGGGGTCAGCAAATCTACCGTACACAAGGATGTCACGCAGCGCCTTTTGCGGCAGAACCGCCAGCTTTACGCTGCCGTGCGGCGTGTGCTGCAGCTCAACAAGGATGAGCGCCACCTGCGCGGCGGCATGGCAACGCGGCACAAATATCACCCCGATGACGACAGATAGGCATTGTGTTTTCCTATGGGTTTGCGGTATACTGTACTTATAAAAAATGACAGCTGACCGCAGCGCAGCGCGGACACACCCGCGCAGGGCGTATGCTCAGAAGGAGGCTTTATGTTCGATTGCATTATTGTGGGCGGCGGCCCTGCCGGACTGTCCGCCGCCATCAATCTTGTCCAGCGCGGCAAAACGCCGCTTGTGCTGACCGGCGGCGAAAGCCTGCTCGCGCGCGCGGAGCGCGTTGACAACTATCTTGGTCTGCCTGCTCTGACAGGCAGGGCAATGATGGACACGTTTACAGCGCACGCTGTATCGCTCGGCGTGGAAATTCGTCATGTCAAGGTGGGCAATATCATGGCGTTCGGCGGTCACTTTATGGTGAACGCCGGCGGCGATATTTTAGAATGCCGCAGCGTGATTCTTGCAACAGGCATCAGCAAGGCAAACCCGATTCCCGGCGAAACCGAGCTGCTTGGGCGCGGTGTCTCCTACTGCGCCACCTGCGACGGCATGCTGTATCACGGGCGCAGCGTTGCCGTCTGGGGCATTGCGGCAGATGCCGCGCACGAGGCAAATTTCCTTGCAAAAATCGGTTGTCACGTCACCTTCATTGCGGCAAAACGGCCGGACGAGCTTGCGGACGACATCTTATTTATACAGGGAAAGCTCTCGTCGGTACAAGGGGAGTCCGCTGTGACCGCCGCCGCGGTGAACGGCGAATTTCTTCCGGTGACGGGCGTGTTTATTTTGCGCCCCGGCACACCGCCCGATGCATTGCTGCCGGGGCTTGCCGTGCAAAACGGCGCGGTGAGCGTGGATGCCGGCTGCGCCGCCAATCTGCCCGGTGTGTTTGCGGCGGGCGATGTTACGGGTGCGCCCTTACAGGTTTCCAAGGCCGTTGGCGAGGGGCTTGTGGCGGGGCAGGCTGCCGCCGTTTATTTGGACGGACAGCCCTAACAGCAATGGAATAAAACAAGAGCATTTTCGAAGCCGTCTTTTTTGCTGCGGTTTCACAGAGGGAACATTACCCTACTGCTCCTTCATAAAACCGTGATCGCTTGCTACAGCAGTTCCGGTTTCGATTGCGAGGAAAGGAGGCAGGGAAAAATGGTCTGCACTCAGGCGATTGAAAAAAGTATAAAATACGGAGATGTTACAAATGAAACGTGAAAATTATATTTCCTGGGACGAATATTTCATGAGCGTTGCGCTGCTGAGCGCACAGCGCAGCAAGGACGATTCCTCGCAGGTGGGCGCGTGCCTTGTCAGCCGCGAAAACAAGATTTTGTCCATGGGCTACAACGGTATGCCCACGGGCTGCTTTGACGATGATATGCCGTGGGAACGCAACGCCGCCGACCCACTGAAAACAAAATATATGTATGTCTGCCATGCGGAGCTGAATGCCATTTTAAACCACGCGTCCGGCACCGGCTCTTTGCGCGGCGCACGTCTGTACACCACGCTGTTTCCCTGCAACGAATGCGCCAAGGCCATCATCCAAAGCGGCATCGCCAAGGTAGTGTATTACGAAGACAAATATGCCGACACCGACGCTGTAAAAGCCAGCAAGCGTATGCTTGATATGGTGGGCATTGTTTACGAGGCTTACCGAAAGACGGGCCGCATGATTGAGCTTGCGCTGTAAAAGCCGCAAAATTCCTCTGAACCGTCCGGGAGCAAGGCAGGAAAGCCGCTAGAACGCTCTTGCGGCGCGCAGCTTCTCCTCGTGACAAAAAAAGAGTGCGTCCCACAGCGGGGCGCACTCTTTTTTGATGTGCATGCAAAAGCAAAAAGCTTATCAGCCTTCTTCTTTCATCTTCGCGAAGCACTCGCTGCAATACACAGGACGATCCTCGCGGGGCTTGAAGGGAACCTTCGCTTCTTTGCCACAGGATGCGCAGATAGCTGTGTACATCTCGCGGGCACCACGGGTGGCAGTCTTGCGATTGTCGCGGCAAGCCTTGCAGCGCTGCGGCTCGTTCTCGAAGCCGCGGCTGGCATAGAACTCCTGCTCGCCGGCGGTGAACACGAACTCCTGACCGCAATCTTTGCACACTAATGTTTTGTCTTCGTACATGGTGGACTCTCCAATCGGAATAATAGTATTTGCCCGCGGAAGGATTTAAACCGACACCTTTGATCTGGGACCAACGCTCTGTTTTTAAGCTACTGAGGGCATATATTTTAAAGCGCACCCGCGCTTTCGGGGAACTTATCTCAGCTTCGCGCGCACACGCTGCAAAGCATTGCCCACGGCCTTTACGGAAAGGCCAAGCTGTTTTGCGATGGTCGCATAACTCTTGCCGTCCAGAAACGCAGCGAGCACCTGACGCTCAAGCGGCGACAGACGCGTTGCAATATCCTGCATGGCATCGCTGTACCGCTCGCTTGCAAGCAGCAAATCCTCCGGCGTGCGCACGGCATCCGCGCGATCCGCCTCGTTCAGCGGCACAAAGGTATTCAGCGGCGTATGCTTTTGCCGCGTGGCGGCGCGCACCGCCGAAACCGCAGCGTTCTCAATACAGGTCTGCGCATAGGTGGCAAACGCGGCTCCGCGCTGCTCGTCATACGCGCCAATTGCGTGAAACAGGGCAATAATGCCCTCCTGCACGAGGTCATCATATTCAAGTCCGGGGCAGGCACACCGCCCCGCCGCCCTGCGAATGATCGGCATGAATTTTGTGATCATGGCCGCCAACGCCTGCTCATCTCCCGCCTTGGCAGCGGTCAACGCATCGCGGATCTCATCCTGCATGAAAGCCCCTTTTTTTATGGTCAATATATTAATTTAATATACAATGCTTTTTTCAAAAAGTCAAGGCGGGTTTTATTGAACGATGCATTTTTGTCTATTCTGCGCATAATTCGCGGTGATTCTGTGGCAACTTATCTGAACAAACAGCGCTTGTTCCGGCAATGAAACACGGCAAAAGATTCCTCCTTGCCATCTTCTTTGCTGTCGACGGTTTGCGCCCTCACGCTTCACGCGTGCGGCAAATTCTGCAGCGCGGGTGTCTCATCGGACGCAGGGCGCGCCGTCTGCACGGTCACGTTGCGAATCCAGCGTCCGCCGCGAATCCTGCTCAGTGAGAGAATCGCCTTGACCGGGCTGTCAATTTTAAGAATTGCGTACACCAGCGGCACGGGCAGCTTCCACACAAGGCCGGCCAGAATGCCAAGCGGCAGGCTGAGCAGCCACATTGACCCGCAGTCGTAGATAAACGCGCTGCGCGTATCGCCGCCGCCGCGCAGCACCCCCACAATACAGGTGACATCCACGCCCATAATCAGCTGCAACAGCGCAAGCACCGTCATAATGCTGTACGCCGCCGCATGTGTTTCCGGCGTGACCTTGTACAGCCCAAGGAACGGCCCGCGCAGCAGCAAAATCATCACGCAATTGAACAGCCCCACCAGAAAGGACAGCGCAACCAGTGTATTCGCCACGCGCTGTGCTCTGTCGCGGTCGCCCTCGCCAATGGTCTTGCCCGTGAGCACCGCCGCCGCGTTGGCAACGCCCGCAATGCTGACAAACGCAAGCTGATTGAGCACGCTTGTGATGCTGTTTGCCGCCACAAACACACTGCCGATGCGCCCGATGATGGCAGTGGTGATGACAAAGCCAATGCCCCACAGCATTTCGTTGCCCACAACGGGCAGCGCGTGCCGGATGTAAGAAGGCAAAAGCTGCGTGCTGAAGCGAAAACACTTATGAATGCGAAATTCTGTGCGGTGTTCCCATCCGTACATGTAAATAAGCACCAACAGCAGCTCCGAGCAGCGCGCCAAAATGGTGCCCACCGCCGCGCCGCGCACGCCCATGACCGGCGCGCCGAATTTGCCGAAGATAAAAATATAGTTGAAAAATACGTTTACAAAAAAGCTGACGACATAAATCCATGTGGACACATTCACGCTCTCGACCGCGCGCAGGCTTGTCATGTAGTTGTTGGCAAGGCTGTACGGCACATACGAAAACGCACACAGCCCGAGATAGCTTGCCGCGGCCTGCACCACCTTTTCATCGCCCGAAAACAGCCGCATGATGGGTGTCGGGAACAGCACGCACACCACCGTGACAATCGTGCTGATGACAAACACAATCTGCATACTGATGCGCATGACCTTGCGGATACTGTTGAGGTCATGCTTGCCCCAATACTGGGCAATGAGCACGCTGCCGCCGCTTGAAAGGCCAAAGCCGCACGACATAAGGATAGAAAACGGCTGTGTGCCAAGGTTTGCGGCCGAGATGGCGATGTCGCCAAGGCTGCCCAGCATCACGCTGTCCATCATAGCAACGCCAAAGCTGATCATGTTTTGCAGCGCGATGGGAACGGCGATGGCAAGCACGGTTTTGTAAAATGTTTTTTCAAAAATAAAATGGCGCTTTGCGATAGATTCCACGGTGATTCTCCCCTATTGTGACAGCACAAAGCCCGCGCCCCGAAGCGGCTGCGGCTCTGTGCTGCTTTGCGAATATGCGTCTTGTGCGCCGCGCGCCGTCTCTCAAAGCTTCTATAGCAACTTAACTTATGATAGCTTATCCTTGAAAAACGGCCTCAGCTCTGCTGTGCGGGCGCTGCTTGCTCCTTTGGCTGCTTCATGGTCAGCGCAATGCGTTTTTTGGGCACGTCCACGCTGAGCACCCACACGGTGACAACATCGCCCACCTTCAGCACCTCGGCGGGGTGCTTGATAAAGCGGTTGCAGATTTGGCTGACGTGCACAAGCCCGTCCTGATGCACGCCGATGTCGATGAATGCGCCAAAGTCAATGACGTTGCGCACGGTTCCCGTGAGCTGCATCCCGGCAGTCAGGTCCTTCATATCCATCACGTCGGTGCGCAGCAGCGGCTTTGGCAGGCTCTCGCGCATATCGCGGCCGGGGCGCAGAATTTCTGCAATCATGTCCGTGAGCGTCGGAACCCCCACGCCAATTTCCTCGGCAATTTTCACCATGCCCACAGCTTTTGCCTTATCGGCAAGGGTGGACACGGCCTCGGTGCCGATGTCGGCGGCGGTAAAGCCGCACAGCTTTAACAGCTTGTCCGCGGCGGCGTAGCTTTCGGGGTGAACCGCCGTTGTATCCAAGCGGTTTTTAGCGCCCGGCACGCGCAAAAAGCCCGCGCACTGCTCAAACGCCTTGGGGCCGAGCTTTGGCACCTTCAGCAGCTCTTTCCGGCTTTTAAATTCGCCGTTTTCCTCGCGCAGCTTTACAATATTTTTCGCTGTGGCGGCGCTCACGCCCGCAACGCGGGACAGCAGCGGCGCAGACGCGGTGTTCAAATCGACACCGACGGTGTTCACGCAGTATTCCACCACGCCGTCCAGCGCCGCCGACATCTGCGCGGGCGGCATATCGTGCTGATACTGCCCCACGCCGACGGCTTTCGGGTCAATTTTGACAAGCTCTGCCAGCGGGTCCTGCAAGCGGCGCGCGATGGAAACCGCACTGCGCAGGTTCACGTCGTATTCGGGAAATTCCTCCGCCGCGAGCTTTGACGCGGAATAGACGCTCGCGCCCGCCTCGGACACGACCATGTACTGCACGGGCACATCCATTTCATGCAGCACCTCTGCGGCAAAAATTTCCGTCTCCTTGCTCGCGGTGCCGTTGCCGATGGCGATGATTTCCACCCCGTGCTTTTTGATGAGGTTTTTCACAACGCGCTTTGCTTCCTCCACGCGCTTAAATTCCGGAATGGGGAAAATAACAGCCGTGTCCAGCACCTTGCCCGTCACGTCCACCACGGCGGTTTTGCAGCCCATGCGATAGCCCGGGTCAAGCCCGAGCGCGACCTTGCCCTTGATGGGCGGCTGCAGCAAAAGCTGCTCTAAATTCTTGCTGAACAGCCGAATTGCGCCCGCGCAGGCTTTTTCGGTCAGCTCCGTGCGGATTTCGCGCTCTAGGCTCGGCGCAAGCAGCCGGCTGAATGCATCGGCCGCTGTGGCGCGCACAAGCGCTGCGCAGGCGTTTGCGCCTTTTACAAAACGGCTCTCCATCAGCCCCAGCGCGCGCGCGTCCTCCACCTTTACGCCCACCTTTAAATAGCCCTCGCGCTCGCCCCGGTCAATGGCAAGCGTGCGGTGGTCGGCTATTTTGGCGACTGGCTCCTCATATTCATAATAGCCGCTGTATACGCTGTCCGTGTCCTTTTTTGCGGCTTTGCTCTGCACAAGCCCCGTGGCGTGATACAAGCTGCGCAGCGTTGCGCGCAGCGCCGCGTCGTCCGACATCCTCTCCGCCAAAATATCCTGCGCCCCGCTGAGCGCGGCGGCGATGTCCGGCACCTCTTGTTCCGCGTTGACAAAGTCGGCGGCGAGTGCATCGGGGTCGGCGCCGTTTTTCTGCTCTAAAAGCAGCAGCGCAAGCGGCTCTAAGCCGCGCGCCTTGGCAATGCTGGCGCGCGTTTTGCGCTTGGGCTTAAACGGACGGTAAATGTCCTCGACCTCCGCCAGCGTTTTGGCTTTTTCCAGCGCCGCGGCAAGCTCGGTTGTCATCGCGCCCTGCTCTGTAATTGTGGCGCGCACGGTGTCCTTTTGCTCGTCCAGCTTTCGCAGATAGCCAAGGCGCTCGTCCATCTCACGCAGAACCTGATCGTCCATGCTGCCCGTTGCCTCCTTGCGGTAACGTGCGATGAACGGAATGGTGTTGCCCTCGTCAATCAGAGTAATGGTGCTTGCAACATGGCCCGCGTCCAGCTTAAACTCCGCCGCCAATATTTTTGTGTAATCCGTCATTGTTTTATTTCTCCTGTTTTTGATTGCTCTTGTTCGTCTGCCCCTGCGCTTTCGTCTTGCGGGGCTGCGGCATTTTCTGTCGCTGCTTTTGGCGTGTCCTGCCGCAAAAGCAGCGCGTCATAAATATCCGGTGCCGGCGCGCCGGGCAAAGTCGTGCACGCGCCGCTCCGCCGCTTTTTGCGCAGATACCACAGCCCGCCGCAGTACAGCAGCCACGCGCCGCACGCGCCCAGCGAAACCGCCGCCGAAAGCGCAAGCCCCGGCGTTTTGTACCGGAACACAATTGTATTGTCCCCCGCGGGGCAAAGCACGGCGCACAGGCCGTTTGACACCTTTTCAATCGGCGTTTCCTGTCCGTTTACTTCGGCGGTAAAGCCGCTGTCATACGGCACAGCGAAAAACACAAGATTTGCCCTATCAAGCGAAATCGTCGCCGTAAAGCCGGAGCCGTCCGCGGCAAAGCTGCTCAGCGCCTGCGCGCGCCGCGCGGCAATGTCCTGCTGATAGGCCGTGTAGTTGAACAGGCTCACATCATCGCCCGCCGCGGGCTGCATATACTGCGCATAGCGGGCAATTTGCCCCTCGTCAAGGGCAATGGCGCGCACCAGCATATTCCCGCGCGATTTTTCCGCAATTGCCTTTAAGCCGTCCAGCGAGATATATTTGTCGTAGGCAAAGCCCATGCCGACATAGTTTTCGTTCTCGTAAATTTCATACGCGCCGCTCTCGAACGCATAGCACCAGCCCTCGCCCCCGTGCTCCTTGACAAACGCGTCCGCGCTGTCCTTTGGCACCAGCGTGTATTTTGCGCCCAGCAGCCCGCGCAGCGCATAAAGCTCTGCCTCCGGCTTTGACGAGACATCGCGCTTCACCCCCACCGAGGGATAAAACTCCATGATGGACGGTGTGACAACGCTGTTGAAAAATTGCAGACACGACTTGCCCGTCCACAGCCCCACATTGTCGTAGCACTCGTAGGCATCAATGCGATAATCGTTTTCGTCCTGCGGCCATTCAATGGCGCGCGCGGACTCGTAGCATTCGCTGCGGTAATTGTAATCGCCCTCCCATTGCGGGAACTTGCCCACCGCAATATGGATGACCGAATACAGCACCGAAAAGCCCAGCACCGCCGACAGCAGCGCCGAGGCAAACCGCCGCTTGCTGCGCCAAAAGTGCAGCACAATATAAAACAGCAGCAGCCCCAAAAGCGCAAGCAGCCACATCAGCCAGAACTGCTCGGGGTTCTCTGCCACGCCAAGCGACCAGGTTTCGTCGGTTTTGGCGGGCACAAGGCCAAACACCGCAAAGCTAAGCGTGATGCACGCAACGGTTTTCAGCGCGCCCATGATGTCGGCATCGCTGTCCTCCAGCACATGCAGCGTGGCGGCGCACATCAGCAGCATGGGCATATAAAACCACCGCGCGTAGTAGCTGGAATTGAGCGTGTAAAACGCGCTGTTCAGCACGGGCACAAACGCCATGAAAAAGCAGATCCAAAGTATTTTTGTGACGGCGCTTTTTTTGTGCGCCCGCACATACGCCAGCACCCCCGCGCAGCTGACCACCGGCAAAAACGCCGACATGCTTGTCCATTTTACAACGCCCTCGGTGTAGATGGAGGGCAGATACGGCGGGTCGGGCGGCAAAAAGAGCGAGGTGAAAATGGCAAAATACTGCTGCACCTTGCTGTACATCAAAAAGCCCCAGCCGCTTGACAAATCCACGGTGCGCGGGTTGTCCTTGAGGCACAGCACGGCGGGCCACAAAAGCACAGCCCCCATCGCAACGCCCAGCACGGCTTCAAACACAAGCACCCCGAACTGCCGCCACGACAGACGGTATTCGCGCAGCGCAAGCTTTGCAAAAAAGTACAGCAGCAAAAAGACAATCTGCCCCGCAAAGAAGAAGTAGTTGTTCACGCAGTTGATGGCGACCAGCAGCGCAAACGCGCCGCGCCGCCCGTCGTAAAGAAACGCGTCCAGCGCCCACAGCAAAAACGGAAACAGCGCCACGCAGTCCACAAAATGGTTGAAGAAAACATTATACACCGTAAAGCCCGACAGCGCGTACAGGCACGCGCACACCACCGCCATATTGCGCGTTTTGGCGTACCGGCGCAGATAGCAAAACGCGCCCAGCCCCGCCACGCCGAATTTTAAAATGAGCAGCGGCACCATGCAGAACGGCACCCACGCTGCGGGCAGCAGCGTGCTGAGCCAAAAAAACGGCGAGCCGAACAGATAAAACGCATACGAGTTGACCGCCGAGCCGCCCAAATCCGTCTCCCAACTCCACTGTCCCGCGCTGTGCTTGACAAAGTCGTTCATATAGGTGTAGAACGGAATTTGCTGGCTGTTAAAATCGCCGCAATACTGGAACAGCCCGCCGTCCACCACAAGGAACGGCAGGAAGATAAAAAACGCGGCGGCGCAGCACAGCCCGAAGGTGAGCAAATAGCCGTCGTTTTCTTTTTTGAGCATCCGCTTATGCATAGTGCAAACCTCTTGAAATCATGATACAATATATTGTATTATAGTCCGTAGCTTATCTTTGGCGCTTTGACCCGCGCCGAAACAGGAGGGATTCTCTTTTGAACTATTATGCGTTTAACGCGCTTTTGGCGCGGATGAAGTACATTGCGCGATGGGGGCTGATGCGCTCCTCCCGCACGGAATCGCTCAGCGAGCACACGGCGGACGCTGCCATTTTGGCGCACACGCTGTGCCTGATTTCGGTCAGGCTGCTTGGCACCGACGTGCGCCCCGAAACGGTGGCGGTGGCGGCGCTGTACCATGATGCCAGCGAGATTTTGACCGGTGATATGCCAACGCCGGTCAAATACAAAAACGATGCGCTGCGCACGGCGTACAAAAGCCTTGAAAAAAGCGCGGCGGCTTCCTTGGCGGAGCTGCTGCCGGATGCTTTGCAGAGCGAGATGCACGCGTATCTCTGCGCAGAGCAGCTTTCGGAGAAGGAAAAACAGCTGTTAAAGGCCGCTGACCGCCTGTCGGCGCTGATTAAGTGCATTGACGAGGAGCAGAGCGGCAACCGCGAATTTGCGGGCGCAAAGCAGCAGCAAAGCGCCGCCCTGCGCGCCATGCAGTGCCCCGAGGCGGAATATTTTATCGAGCATATGCTGCCATGCTATGCGTGGACCCTGGACGAGCTTTCGCAGAATTGACACGAACGCGCTGCCGCCGCTTTGACGCGAGCGCCGCCTTACCGCGGACGCGGACGCGCTTTCGCAGGATTGACGCGGACGCGCTGCCGCTGCCTTGATGCGAGTGCCGCCTTACCGCGGATGCGGACGCGCTTTCGCAGAATTGACGCGGACGCGCCGCCGCCCACTTTGACGCGAGCGCTGCCTTACCGCGGACGCGGACGCACTTTCGCAGGATTGACGCGGACGCGCCGCCGCCGCTTTACCGCTGCCGCTGCCTTACCGCAAATTCCGCTTTGCCGCGCGCGCAGCCGCCGTCAGCCCTCTTTTTGCAAAGCCCGCGCATGGGCAATTACCTCGTCCAGCTCCGCAAAGCACGAGAGCGAACAGCACTCGCGCCGCAGCGCCGCAGCACCGTGCAGACCGTGCATATACCATGCCGCGTGCGTGCGCGCCTGCTGCATGGCGACAAATTCTCCCTTGTCCTCGCACATGTCATAAATGTGCCGGCGCAGTACCGCAAGCCGCTGCGAAAGCGTGGGCGGCGCGGGAATTTCGTCACCGCGCAGCGCCGCCGCAATCTGTGCGAACAGCCACGGGTTGCCCATGGCACCGCGCCCGACGGCAATGCCCGCGCAGCCCGTTTCGCGCAGCAGCAAAAGCGCATCGTCGGCGCTTGTCACATCGCCGTTTGCCAGCACCGGAATATGCACCGCCTGCCGAATTGCCGCAATCGCGTCCGCGTGGATGCCCGGCTCGTACATCTCGGCGCGCGTGCGCCCGTGCACGGTCAGCAGCGCAACGCCCGCCGCCTCGCACCGCTTTGCAACTTCAGCTCCCGTCCAGGTGTCCTGCGCGCCGTCCCAGCCGATGCGCATTTTTGCCGTGACGGGAATATGATACGGCGCTGCGCTTTTTACCACCGCCGCCGCAATTTCCCCCGCAAGCGCGGGCGTTTTCAGCAGCGCGCTGCCCGCGCCGCCGCCTGTAATTTTGGGCGCGGGACACCCCATGTTGATGTCGAGAAAGTCAAACGGCACGCGGTATTTTCCGCCGCATATCATGGCGGCCGCTTCGCCCATGGAGGACACCTCCGCCCCGAACAGCTGAATGCCGTAAGGCGCACTGCCGCCCCCGCCCGCCATCAGGCGCGGACTTTTGGTGTCGCCCATCGTCAGGGCCTTGGCGCTGACCATCTCGCTGACCGTGCTCACCGCGCCGTGCTCTGCGCACAGACGGCGCATGGTCGCGTCCGTTGCACCCGCCATCGGCGCAAGCGCCGCGCCGCAGGCAAAGCTTAATTTTCCTAAACTTATCATATCCATAACTCTATCAGTATATCAGAAAAGCGAAAAAGTACAAGTCTTTCTGCGGCGCATATTCCCCATGCATTCTATCCTAAGCGCCTTTTTTATGGTATACTAATCTCAATAAAAGCACAAGCGGAGGAGATATTTTGAAACTACTGGTAGTGGACGGCAACAGCATCGTCAACCGCGCGTTTTACGGCATAAAGCTGCTGACAACGCGCACGGGACAGTACACAAACGCCATCACGGGCTTTATGAATATTCTGCTGAAATTGCAAAACGAGCAAAAGCCCGACGAAATTGCCGTGGCGTTCGACTTAAAAGCGCCCACCTTTCGGCACAAAATGTTCGACGGCTACAAGGCGCAGCGCAAGGGCATGCCGGAGGAGCTGGCAAGTCAGATGCCTTTCTTAAAGGAACTGCTCTTTGCTCTCGGCTACAAAATGGTGACGTGCGAGGGCTTTGAGGCCGACGATATTCTCGGCACACTGGCAAGCGCGTGCGCGCAGCGCGGCGACACCTGCCTTTTGGCGACGGGCGACCGCGACAGCTTGCAGCTGATCAGCGACAAGACCACCGTGCTGCTGGCAGGCTCCTCCTTGGGCAAAAGCGTCACCACCGCCATGGACTTTGCAGCCGTAAACGAAAAATACGGCGTAAGCCCCGCCCAGCTTATCGACGTGAAAAGCCTGATGGGCGATGCGTCGGACAATATCCCCGGCGTTGCGGGCATTGGCGAAAAAACGGCGCTTGCACTCATTCAGACCTTCGGCAGCCTTGCCGGTGTGTACGAGAATCTGGATGACGCGCGTATCAAGCCCGGCGTGCGCGAAAAGCTGCTGCGCGACAGGGCGCAGGCGGAAATGAGCCGCACGCTGGCAGAAATTGTGCGCGACGCGCCCGTGGACACAGCGCCCGGCGCGTATGCGCAGGGTGCGGCAGACGGCGCGGCGGCGGCAAAGCTGATGCGCAGTCTTGAGCTGTACGGCCTTGTCAAAAAGCTGGGGCTTGACGACGCGGCAAGCACGAGAAATTTTGCCGGTGTCGGCAATGCCGGCGGCGCAGCGGCAGCAGACGGCAGCGCGGGCGCAAAAAGCGTTTCCGGCAAGGGCGGTGCAGCGGCAAAGCGCCGCGCCGCACAGGCAGACCCCGACAACGGACAGCTCTCCTTTGATGATGCGTTCGGCGCACCCGCAAGCGAACCCGGCACAGGCGGTGCTGCCGGCACAGCCGGCACGGCAGGCATAGGCAGCGCGGTC
>JAVXUG010000035.1:0-9213 GCA_036642215.1 Ruthenibacterium sp. | reverse complement strand
CGGCACAGGCGGTGCTGCCGGCACAGCCGGCACGGCAGGCATAGGCAGCGCGGTCGCAGACGAGCGGCAGGACGCAAGCCGCCGCGCTGTTGAGGTTCCCGCCGACGCGGTGCAGCCGGACACCATGCCCCTGCCCGCGCTGAGCGGCACTGTCTATCTGTGCACGCCGGACGCTGTGAGCAGCGCCGACGAGAGCGAGCTTCTCACGGACGGTGTGACAATCCTAATTGTACAAAACGACAATGTATATACCGCCGGGATTAGCAGCGAGGCTTTGCTTTCGCTGCTGGAAAACGAAAAAGCGGAAAAGCGCTGCTTTCACGCAAAGCCGCTGTACCGCGCGGCGTTTGCGGCGCACCGCACGGTGCGAAACCTGACGTTTGACGCAAAGCTGGCGGCCTATCTGCTACAGCCCGACGCGCGCAGCTATCCCGTGACGCGCCTTGCCGAAAGCTATGGCGTAGCCCCTGCATTTGCCTCGCCGTATGCGGAGGCGGGCGTGCTTGCCGCGCTGTGCGACACGCTTGCACAGGAGTGCGACGACGCGGGCATGGGCAATTTGCTGCGCGAGATTGAGCTGCCGCTGTGCGAAGTGCTCGCGAGCATGGAGCACGAGGGCATTCTTGTGGACAAGGCGGGCATTGCGGCGTTCGGCAAGGAGCTGCAAAGCGCGCTTACGGCGGAGCTTGCCGCTATTTGCGAGGGTGTCGGCTACGAATTTAACGTGAACAGCCCAAAGCAGCTTGGCAAAGCGCTGTTTGAGGCCTTGGGGTTGCCCACGCGCAAAAAGACAAAAAGCGGCTATTCCACCAACGCCGAAACACTGGAATCCCTGCGCGAATATTCGCCCGTCATCGACCATATTTTGCAGTACCGCACCTATCAAAAGCTCAACTCCACCTATGTGGAGGGCTTGCTCAAGGTCATCGGCGCGGACGGGCGCATCCACTCTACTTTTAATCAGACCGAGACACGCACGGGGCGCATCTCCTCCGGCGAGCCGAATTTGCAGAACATCCCCGTGCGCACAGAGCTTGGCAGCCGGTTTCGCAAATACTTTGTCGCGCCCGGCGGCTGCACGCTGCTGGACGCGGACTACAGCCAGATTGAGCTGCGCATTTTGGCGCACATCGCAGACGATGCGGTCATGCAGGAGACCTTCCGTGCCGGGGACGACATTCATCGCTCCACCGCCGCCAAAATTTACGGTGTCAGCGAAACGGATGTCACGCCGCAGATGCGCTCCTCCGCAAAGGCCGTCAACTTCGGCATTGTGTACGGCATCGGCGCATTCAGCCTTGCCAAGGACATCAACGTCAGCGTCAAGGAAGCGGATGCGTTTATCAAAAGCTATCTCTCCAAGTTTCCGAACGTGAAGCGGTATATGGACGACACCGTCGCCACCGCGCGCGAGAACGGCTGCGTCACCACGCTGTACGGTCGCCGCCGCACGCTGCCGGAGCTTGCAAACAGCAATTTTAACATCCGCGCGCTGGGCGAGCGCATGGCCATGAACACGCCCATTCAGGGTACCGCCGCCGACATCATCAAGCTGGCGATGGTGCGCGTATACCGCCGCCTTGCCGCCGAGGGGCTGAGCGCAAAGCTGATTTTGCAGGTGCACGATGAGCTGATTGTCGAGTGCCCGCAAAGCGAGCGTGCGCGCGCCGCCGCAATTTTGGGCGAGGAAATGCAGGGCGCGGCGCAGCTGCGCGTGCCGCTTGTGGCGGACGTGAACAGCGGCGAGAGCTGGTACGATGCAAAGGGCTGATGCGCGGCGCTTTCCGCACAAATTTTTGCGCGGCGGTATCCGCGCCGCCACCTTTAAAAATTCAAAGCAGACAGGACGCAACCGCCATGATTTTATATCGACCCATGACGCACGCCGATGTGCCCGCCGCCGCCGCGATTGAAGCGACCGTCGCCGACGGCTGGTGCGCGCAGACGCTGCACGAAACGCTGCAAGCGGCGGCAAACCGCTGCTTTGTGGCGGTTGCGGCGGGCGATGCCATGCCCCCCTGCACGGGCGAATCTGCCCCGCACGAGGGCAGCGCCGGGGCGGACAGCCTTACCCCACGCACGGGCAATGCCGGCGGCGAAATAGCAGCCAGCACCGGCGGCGAAATCTGCGCGTTCTGCGCGTGGAGCCTTGTGGCGGACGCGGCAAATCTTGACGCGCTGAGCGTTGCGCTCCATCACCGCCGTGCCGGCATCGGGCGCGGGCTGCTGTGCTTTTCCATCGAGGTGCTGCGGCGCGAGGGCGCAGCGCGCCTCTGGCTGGAGGCGCGCTGTCAAAATGCACCCGCGCTTGCGCTTTACACGCAGCTTGGCTTTATCCGCAACGGCTTTCGGCGCGGCTTTTACACAGGTCCGCCGGATGATGCGGTTTTGATGGAAAAAGTTTTGGAAAAGGAGAACTTGTTTTGAATATTCTTGGCATTGAAAGCAGCTGCGATGACACCTGTGCCGCTGTGGTGCGCGACGGGCGCGTGCTGCTGTCGAGCTGCATTGCCTCCAGCGCCGCAGAGCAAAATCTGTACGGCGGCGTTGTGCCGGAAATTGCAAGCCGCCGCCACATCGAGCATATTTCGCAGGTGACGCAGGACGCGCTTGCAGCGGCGGGCATGACGATTGCCGACATTGACGCGGTTGCCGTGACGTTTGCGCCGGGGCTGATTGGCGCGGTGCTGGTCGGTCTTAATTTTGCAAAGGGGCTTGCGTACAGCGCAAAGAAGCCGCTGATTCCCGTGCACCATCTGCGCGGACATGTGGCGGCGCTGTACTTAACGCACGCAGCGCTTGCGCCGCCGTTTTTATGCCTTGTGGCAAGCGGCGGACACAGCCATATTGTGCAGGCGGAAAGCTATACGTCCTTTCGCGTTTTGGGGCGCACCGTGGACGATGCGGCGGGCGAAGCATTTGACAAGGTATCGCGCACCCTGGGGCTTGGCTATCCGGGCGGCCCCGCCGTGAGCCGTGCCGCACAGGGCGGCAACCCAAAGGCCTATTCCCTGCCGACCCCTCATGTGGAGGGACCGTACAACGTGAGCTTTTCGGGTCTTAAAACCGCCGTGCTGAACCTTGTGAACAAGGCGAATATGAAGGGCGAGTGCATTGACGTGCCCGACATGGCAGCCAGCTTTGAACTGCGCATCACAGAAATTCTCGCAGAAAAGCTGCTGCTGGCGGCGCGCGACACAAACGCGGCACAAATTTGCCTTGCGGGAGGCGTTGCGGCAAATGTCCCGCTGCGGCGGCTTGTGGAGCAGGGTGCGGCGCGCATGGGCGCACGCGTATTTCTGCCGGAAATTCCGCTTTGCGGGGACAACGCCGCCATGATTGCGGCACAGGGCTTTTATGAATATGCCGCCGGCAACACCGCGGGGCTTTCGTTAAACGGCCTTGCAACCCTTGGCATGGACTATAGCAGTTCTTCTACAGCAGCTCCGGTTTAGATTGCGAGGGAAAAAGGCAGGGGAAAATGCTCTGCAATCAGGCGAAGGATGCAGCCGGGCTAACGCCCGGCAAGGACGACAACGCAATTGCGGGACATTTGGCGCGCCGAGCTACGCGCAATTCCGGTCCGGAATTACGGTAGACATGGATGTTTTTTACAGCTTGCGAAACTGCTGTAAGTCCCCACGCAGGGCGATTCACTGTGCCCGACATAGCCGATGCACAATAGTAATAGCAAGTGCAATAGTAATAACAAGTGCAAGTGCAATGTGAAATCGCATTGCTTTATCCGGTGAAACCGGTGAAGCCGGTGAAGAAAATGCGCCGGCGGCACCGTTATAAGAAATAGCGCACGGTGCTTTGCGCGTTCGTTGTGTTTTTGTAACAGGAAGGTGAAAAAATGCGCACTCTTGGCAATCTGTTATGGTTTGTTTTGGCGGGCTTTTGGCTGTGGCTCGGCTGGTCGCTGGCGGGGCTTTTGTGGTGCATTACGCTGGTGGGCATCCCCGTCGGCGTGCAGTGCTTTAAATTTGCGGGGCTGATGCTGTGGCCGTTCGGGCGCGAGATTGTGTTCGGCGGCGGCGCGGTCAGTTTGCTGCTGAATGTAATCTGGCTGCTGGTCAGCGGTCTGCCGCTGGCGGTCGAAACCTGCGTCGTCGGACTTGTGCTGTGCATCACCGTTGTCGGCATTCCGTTCGGTCTGCAATGCTTTAAATTTGCAAAGCTGGCGCTGCTGCCGTTTGGCGCAAGCGTTGTGCATGTGTAGCACAGCGCCGGCTGATTTCTTTCGGCAGTTGAATTTTTCGCCTGCTTGCACGGAGCTTAGCGCTGCGGCAGCCGGCAGCGCTAAAACAAAAAGCGCAGGATCACGCCTCTCGGCGTTCTCCTGCGCTTTTTTCTGTTTTTAACCGGCCTGCTCTCCTGTATCCGCGCCCGAGAACTGACTCTGGTACAGCTCCGCATAGAAGCCGCCCCTTGCCAGCAGCTCGTCGTGGCTTCCCGTCTCCACAATGTCGCCGTCCCGCATGACAAGAATCATGTCCGCGTTGCGGATGGTGGACAGGCGGTGCGCGATGATAAAGCTTGTGCGGCCCTGCATCAGCTGATCCATCGCCTTTTGAATGGCAACCTCGGTGCGCGTGTCCACGCTGGAGGTAGCCTCGTCAAAAATAAGAATTTTCGGCTCTGAAATAATCGTGCGCGCGATGGTCAAAAGCTGCTTTTGCCCTGCGCTGATATTGCTGGCTTCCTCGTTCAGCACGGTGTCATAGCCGTTTGGCAGCGTGCGCACAAAGTGATCCACCTGCGCGGCCTTTGCCGCGGCAATCACCTCGTCGTCCGTGGCATCGAGCCGCCCGTAGCGGATATTTTCAAGGATGGTGCCGTTATACAGCCATGTATCCTGCAGCACCATGCCAAAGCAATCGCGCAAATCGTTGCGGGTAAACTGGCGCACGTCGTAGCCGTCCAGCAAAATTGCGCCACTGTTTACATCGTAAAAGCGCATCAGCAGCTTGACCATCGTGGTTTTGCCCGCGCCCGTCGGCCCGACAATGGCAATTTTTTGCCCCGCGCCAATCACGGCGGAAAAGTCGTTGACAATCGTTTTTTCCGGCACATAGCCGAAATGCACATGCGCAAAATACACTTCACCCTTGATGAGGTCGGGCGAAAGCGGGCTTTCTGCATCGGGCATTTCCTCCGCCTCGCCCAAAAAGGCGAACACGCGCTCCGCCGCCGCCGCCGTCTGCTGCAAAACGTTGCTCACGTTGGCAATCTGCTGCAGGGGCTGCGTAAAGTTGCGCACATACTGGATGAACGCCTGAATATCGCCCACGCTGATGGAACCGTTCAGCGTTAAAAAGCCGCCCAGAACGCAGATGGCGACATAGCCGAGGTTGCCGATAAAATTCATCAGCGGCATCATCATATTGCCGAAAAACTGGCTTTTCCACGCGGAGCCGTACAGCGAATCGTTGATTTTGTTAAAGCCCTCAATGCTTTGCGCTTCGCCGTTAAACGCGCGCACGACCACATGGCCGCCGTACATTTCCTCGACGTGGCCGTTCATGTCGCCCAGCGCGCTTTGCTGCTTTTGAAACAGCGGCTGACTGCGCTTTACCACCTGCGTCATGGCAAGCAGTGACACCGGCAGAATGCACAGCGCCACCAGCGTCATGACAGGGCTGATGGACAGCATCATCACAAGCACGCCGATGACCATGGTGACCGCCGTGACCATTTGCGACAGGCTCTGGTTCAGCGTTTGCGTCACGGTGTCCACGTCGTTTGTGATACGGCTGAGCACCTCGCCGTGCGAGACGCGGTCAAAATAGGCAAGCGGCATCCGGTTGATTTTTTGGCTGATGTCGCGCCGCATGGAATAGCTGATTTTTGTCGCAATGCCCGCCATCACCCAGCCCTGCACATAGCTTAGCACGGCGCTGACAGCATAGATGAACAGCAGAAAAATAAGGATGCGGGCAATGGCGGTAAAATCCATGCTGCCCGTGCCGGTAATTTGTGCCACAACGCCCTCGAACAGCAGTGTGGTGGCATTGCCGAGAATTTTAGGCCCGACAATGCTGAACACGCACGAGGCCACGGCGCACAGCAGCGTGGCAATCAGCGCGGGGATATATTTGCCAATATAACTTGTAAGCTTTTGCATGGTGCCTTTAAAATCCTTTGCCTTTTCACCCGGCATCATGCCGCGTGGACCGCCATGCCCGCCGCCCATAGGGCCGCGCGGTGGTTTTTGTATCTTGGTTTCCATTAGGCAAGCTCCTCCTTTGACAGTTGGCTCTGCGCAATTTCTCGGTAGGTCGTGCAGTTTTTCAGCAGCTCCTCATGCGTGCCCATCCCGACAATATGTCCCTCATCCAGCACGACAATCTGCTCCGCGTGCATGATGGTGGAGATGCGCTGCGCCACAATCAGCATGGCGGCGTTTTCGGTATAGCCCCGCAGCGCCTGCCGCAGCTTTGCGTCGGTTTTAAAATCAAGCGCGCTGAAGGTATCATCAAAAATATACACAGGCGCTTTTTTGACAAGCGCGCGCGCAATGGACAGGCGCTGGCGCTGACCGCCGGACACGTTGGTGCCGCCCTGACTGATGGCGGTGTCAAAGCCGTCGTCTAATTGATCAATAAATTCTGTCGCCTGCGCAATTTCGGCGGCAATGCGCACCGTCTCGTCGGAGGCATTTTCATCGCCGTAGCGCAGATTGGAGCTGATGTCCCCGCTGAACAGCATCCCCTTTTGCGGCACATAGCCGATGGCGGCGCGCAGCGCGTGCTGTGTCATATCGCGCACGTCCACGCCGTCGAGCGTAATGCTGCCCTGCGTCACATCATAAAAGCGCGGAATCAGGTTAATCAGCGTGCTTTTGCCGCTGCCCGTGCTGCCGATAAAGGCGGTTGTCTGCCCCGGGTGCGCGGTAAAGGTGATGTGCTCCAGCACGTTTTCGTCCGCGCCGGCATATTGAAACGACACATCGTGAAACGCAATCTCCCCGCGAATGGGTGCAGCAAGCTGCTTTGGCTGCGCGGGGTCGCGCACGGTGCTTTCGGTGGCGATCACCGCGTGGATGCGCTCCGCCGAGACGCTGGCGCGCGGCACCATGACAAACATCATGCTGATAAAGAGAAAGCTCATGATGACGTTCATCGCGTACTGCATAAACGCCATCATGTCGCCCACCTGCATGGTGCTCTGGGCAATCTGATGTCCGCCCACCCACACAATCAGCAGCATAATGCCGTTCATCATAAACATCATAATGGGCATCATGGTCGCCATGGCGCGGTTGACAAACAGGGTGTTGCCGGTCAAGTCGCGGTTGGCCTTGTCAAAGCGCTTTTCTTCAAAATCCTGTGTGGCAAACGCGCGGATGACCATCATGCCGGACAAATTTTCGCGGCTGACAAGGTTTAAGCCGTCCACCAGCGTCTGCATTTTCTTAAAGCGCGGCATCGCCACGGCAAACAGCACGGAAATTACGCCGAGGATGATGATGACACCAAGGCCGATAATCCACGCCATGGACACGGATTTGTTCAGCGCCATCATCACGCCGCCAATGCCCATGATGGGCGCAAAGCACAGCATGCGAAAGCCCATGGTGAGAAACTGCTGAACCTGCGTGATATCGTTTGTGGTGCGGGTAATGAGGCTTGCGGTGCTGAATTTGTCCATCTCGTTATTGGTGAACGAGGTCACGCGGCTGAACACATCGTGGCGCAAATCGCGCGCAACGCCCGCGCCAAGCCGCGACAGGCAAAAGCCCGCGCCGATGGCACACAGCGTAATCAGCACGCAAAGGCCGAGCATGGACACGCCCGTTTTCCAGATATAGCGCGTCTGGATGGAATCGGTGTTCGCGCCAAGCTGCTGATAAAAGCCCTTGACAAACACACAGGCCGTCTGCGCGGTGGTCTGCTCGCTTGTGACGGCGGCGGTTTTCATCGCGTCCTGCACAGCGGTGTCAGAGCTTGCAAAAATCATGGGCAGCAGCGTTTCCATCTTTGCCATGTCGAGCGCCGCCGTGTCGGGATTTGTGGCGGCTGGCGTGCCGTTTTGAGCCGCCATATCCTGCATGACAAGAATAAACGCATACGATGCGCTGCCAAACGCACGGTCAAGCTGTGCCTGCACCGCGCCGTCCACGGGCTTGCGGAACAGGGTTGTCTCGTCCGCGTTCGGATAGGTCTTTTTTTGCGCGGCAAGCGCGTCGTTTGTCAGCGGCGCGTAATTTTCGGCGGCAAGCTTTGCGTCTGCCTCTGGCATAAATGCCTGCATCATGGCAAAGCCCTTTGCGCTGACGGCCTGCGGTGCCGCCTGTGTGATGCCGCCCTTTTGAATGCCGATGTTGACGATGTTGCTCATGATATTCGGCAGCTCAAGCTCCATCATTGCTTGACCGAACAGCAGCGCAATCGCCGCCAGCAGCAGCACCACATACGGTTTTAAATATCGCTTTAGTTTTAGCATATTGTGCGATCTCCCTTGTCTGTTTTTTCCTTGAGCGCCGCGGTCAGCTCCTGCATCAGGCTCATCAGCTGCGCTGTCTTTTCCTCGCCCAGCGCGTCAAGCGCTACATCGAGCCTTGCCTCAAAGCACACGCGGCTTTTGGCGAGCTTTTCGCGCCCCATCTCGGTCAGCGCAACGCAGATGACACGGCGATCCTTTGCGTCCGCAAGGCGCGTGATGTAGCCCTGCTCCTCCAGCGCGGACAGCTTTTGGCTGATGGCCGGCAGGCTTTGGTGCAGCTGCGCCGCAATGGTGCCCACCGCCACGGGGCCGCTTGGTACCTCCGGCGGCTTTCCGGGACGGATTGGCCCATGCGCCACGCACATCAGCACGCCGAACAGCGATTTGTTGATGTCGGGCGCGGGCAAAAAGTCGCGCCAGGTGCGCTGCAGCTCTACAATAGCGCCCCACAGCGCAATGACCTGCGGCTTTGGATGTACTTGCTCCACGCGGTTCCCCTCCTTTTGTCTGAATGGTTTAGCAAGCTAATAGTTAACTAGCTTAATTATTATAAAAAAACAGCGCCGCAATGTCAATGAACTTTTTGTGAAGTTTTTGCAAGCTTTTTCATTGTTTATTATCCTGTGTCACCTCTGTCAAAAAATGCAGCGCATTTTTTTATTCTTGCTCCGATCGCTTTTTATTGCAAAACAGCCGCCGCACGAACCGTGAAAAGTTCGTGCGGCGGCTGCTTTGTGCAGATTCTCGCGCCGGTCAGCGAAAGGC
>JAVXUG010000034.1:0-23087 GCA_036642215.1 Ruthenibacterium sp. | reverse complement strand
GTCAAAAGAAAGAAATTTGTTCCAAGCAACGACTTCCCGACTGTTTTTGAAACACTCTAAAAGCATGTTTGACAAATTGAAGGTTGCTTTTTATAATTGTGGAACATTCACAAAAACGATGGATAAAGATCAAAAAAACAAGGCTGAATGACTGCAAAATGAGAGGCTGGGTGATCGGTAAAAGAAAAAACGAACGGGAAAAAGCTGATTGGAGGGTGCAGGAGCACTTGATCCTTTCACAATGCTGACAGCTTGTGTTTGCGGCAGGAGGCGGGAAAGCAGGAATGGGGTTCCTTGCCCCGCGCACCGCTTCAAGACAGCGCTGCAAACAGGTCGGCAACCGCTTGCTGGAACACAAGTACAGGGCGGTGAAGCACTGTGGATTTTAAGCATCCACACCGTATAAAATTAGTAGGAGGTAATCATTATGAAAAATGCAGACTATCAAGACCGCACGTTTGACCTCGAATCCATAGAGGTTGATGATCGGTTTAAAATCTGTGCGAAAGAGGCAAAATTCGGCATCGTTTTCTGGTTTGTGTTTGTAGGGACGCTTCTCGCGGTTATGTACACACTGGGCGCAGGGAATCCTATGGACTACAGCTATATCATCGGACTGCCCGCGTGGTTCTTCGGGGCAATTTGTGTGGTGCTTGGCTTTGTGGTTGTGGCGGGCTTCGTTGCAAAAAAAGTGCTCAAGGATTTTACCTTGGGGACAGAAAATGACGAAGTCATCGATATGATTGAGGAGGGAAAATAAAATGGTAGAGATTTCAACCACCACAAAAATATTTACACTTAGTATTTTTGCACTTTATGTAATCATTTTGCTCGGAATCGGCTGGTATTCCAATAAAAAGCAAAAAAATGCATCCTTAAATAAGTTTGTGGATGAGTTTTACACGGGCGGACGCGGCATGGGCGCACTGGTCGTCGGACTGATGGTCGGCGCTTCCATTTGCAGCGCGGGCACATTCATCGGCGGCCCCGCACTTGGTACAAAGGAAGGTCTTGTCTGGACCGTTGTCATCTACTCCTCGGTGATGATGAACTTCTTCATCCTGTCGCTGGTCGGTAAAAAGATTGGCATTATGGTGAGAAGAACCAACATCGTTTCTTACACCGGCTTGCTGCGTGACCGCTACGACAATAACCGCATCGTCGGTATTCTCGCACCGGTTGCCATTATCATTCTGCTGATTCCGTATTGCGTATCGCAGTTTGTGGGCGGCGCAAGATTGTTTGAACTGATGACTGGACTTGACTATATGTGGGGTCTTGCCATCTTCGGCATCGTCATCTTTATCTATGCCATCTTTGGCGGCATCCGCGGTGTTTCTCTCTCCGCGGTATTGCAGGGCTTTGCCATGACCGTGGCGGTGCTCGGTCTGCTGTTCGGCGTGCTGACGTACATCAACGTGCACAACGGCGGTCTTGAGGCTGCCTGCAAGGTGCTTGCTGCCAATGGCGAGCTGGCGCACATCATTGACCCGAACCATTGGACGATTCAAAAAACGTTCTCCTTTATGTTCCTGAACGGCATTGCTTTCATTGGCCTGCCGCACTCGGTACAGGCAACGTTTATCTATAAGAATACCAAATCAATCCACAGTGCAATCGTGGTTGGCCTTGTGTTTGTCACCATGTGGCAGGGCATTATGACCTTTATGGGCCCTGCGTCCCGTATGATGGGCATGAGCCTGAACATTGCGGACCAGACCACCCCGGCGCTTGCCGTCACCACATTGCCGCCGGCAGTTGCGGGCGTAATTCTGGCGGGCGCTGTGGGGGCAATCCAGTCCACGGTCGCTTCTATGCTGCTGATTATCAGCGCAAGCGCAGCCAAGGATTTGTTCAAAACCTATGTCAGACCGAAGGCTTCCAATGAAACCATGAAAAAAGCCACCTATGTAATCACAGCCGGCATCCTTGTGGTTATTCTTGCCTTTGCAGTCAACCCCCCGGCATTTTTACAGGCTATTATCAACTTTGCACTGGGCGGTCTTGAATCTGCCTTCTTCTGCCCGCTTCTGCTTGGGCTTTATTGGAAGAAAGCAAACGAATATGGCTGCATCGCCTCGATGGGCGGAGGTCTGCTCTATTACTTACTTGCAACCATTGTTCCCTCGATGGCGTTCGGCTTGCAGCCGGTTGTTCCGTCCTGCATCGTTTCCATCCTTGGCATGATTATTGTAAGTCTGCTCACCCCGCACAGCACCAGAGGTACCATCATGAGATGGTTCGGCAAAAAATATCCCATTTACGAAGAGGTGAGATAAGCCGACATGATAAGCAAGGACAATTTTTTCAGGACAAGTGACGATGCGCTGCTCTATTTTGAAGATTACGGAACAGGCAGACCCATCGTGATGTTGCACGGATTTATGTGTTCCTCTCGCTTTTTTCAAGCGAATATCGAAGGGCTTTCTAAAAACAACCGCTTGATTCTTGTGGATTTCAGAGGGCACGGCCGTTCCTCCAAGGTGCTTTACCCGCATTCGATACGCCGCTACGCATACGACGTAAAGGAGCTGCTTGACTTTCTGGGCGTGGAGGACGCGCTGCTGACAGGCTGGAGTATGGGCGCATCGGTTGCGCTGCAATATAACCTGCTGTTCGGCAAGGATCACATTTCGGCGCTGGCCATTGTTGACCCCACGCTCGCCCCGTATGATCCGGGCGAGTGGAATACCCACGGCTTAAAGGGCTATAACGTGGACGGTGCCTGCAATTTAATGATAAACTCCTACAATGGGTTTGACGCATACTGTCAGGGCTTTGCGGAAAAACTGCTGTGCTATCAGGGCTGCGAGGAGGATATCAAGTGGATCAAAGCGGCGCTGCTGCAAACGCCTGCGTGGATTGCGTTTTCTATCTACACGGAATTTGCGTATACCAACGGGCGTGAAATGCTGCTGGATATCACGCTGCCGATTATCATTTTTGGCGCAAACAGTCCGGTCTGCCCCAATGGCGAGGATTGTGCCAATATTTACTACGGGGAAAACGTCCCCGACGGCATTTACAAAGAGATCTATACCCATAAAATCGGCGGACACTTGCTCTTTATGCTGGACAAGGAAGCATTTGAGCAGGAGCTGACAGGATTTTTGCAAAAGGTTTAAGCAATGCTCAAAAAGCCCCGCTTTCCGATCTAACAAGTTCGGAAAGCGGGGCTTTTGTGATGGCGTTTTCCTTCGGAAAAACATGGTGCCGTTGCTGAAGGGCAAAGCGCTGCCTTTTCTGAAAGCCGACCGGCGTTTAAATATGCGCTGCCAGCTTATAGCCCGCGCGCGTTGCCTCCAGTGCGCGCCCCGCCGCAAAGCTGTCGCCGATATTGTATAATTCCGGCGCGGCATTGTCCGCAAGCGCCGCAAGATAAAGACTGTCGTCCGGCTTGCCGCCCATCGCGAGCACGACCAAATCTGCCTTGAGCGAAAGATTTTCCGTCTCCGGGCCAAGCGCTTTCGCGAGCGGATTCGGAATGTTTTCCGGCAAAAGGGGCTGCCATGTGTTATAAGGATTGGGCGCGCCCTTTGAAATATTGCGCACAGCCTGCACCGCATGCTCCGCAAATGCCGTGACCTTGGTGCAGTTGTAAAGCTCTACGCCCGCCTTGTGCATGTAGTGCAGCAGATGACCGCGGTTGGCGGTGCAAACGCCCTGCATAAAATTCGGAAGCATTTCCACAGCCTTGACGTTTTTGCCGTGCTCATAGGCCAGCCAATAGGCCGTCTCGCAGCCCACAACGCCGCCGCCCACGACCACAACATTTTCTGCGCTGCCTAGCAGCGCCGGATTTTGCAGCAAATCCACCGCCTGTACGGTTTTGATTTTGTCAAGACCCGGAATGGGCGGGCAAACATTTTTTGTCCCGATTGCAAACACAATCGCATCATATTTTTTGTCCTTTAAGGCCTTGGCACTCGCCTGCATTTTAAGCGAAAGCGTAAAGTTCGGCAGCTTTTGCGCCGCCGCAAGTTCCTGCTCAAGCCACACAAGGTAGTTGCCAAAATCGAATTTAATCGCCGGTACGCTGCCGGGGCGCACCCTGCCGCCTACGGCATCCCCCTTTTCAAGCAGCTCTACCGTATGACCGCGCTGCGCTGCTTCGATGGCAAACGTAATGCCCGCAGGGCCTGCACCCACAACACCGATGCGTTTTTTCTTTTCCGCGGGCGGCAAAATAGTGGGCAAAACATCCTCAAAGCCGGTGCGCGCGTTGACAGCGCATTGAATATGACCGCCCTCGACAAACTCGTTCACGCAGCCTTCCTGACAGCCGATGCACGGGCAGATGCGCGCGACTTCGCCGGCATAGGCCTTGTTGCACCACTCTGCGTCCGCAAGCAGCGGACGACCCAGCATCACCATGTCGCAGCTTTCGTCCCGCAGTGCCTGCTCTGCCACGTCCGGATAGCCCAGCTTGCCCACGGCGACAACAGGCACGGGCACGCCCGCGTTTGACAGAATCTTCCGCGTTGCAAAATGCTCTTTTACAATGCGCGATACGGCAAGAAAGCAGCCCGCCGGCATGCCGGCAGGAGGATGCGGCAGCCACCAGTTGTCATAACAGCCGATGTCTACGTCGAACAAATCCACGCCCGCCTTGACAAGGTTTTCCATATAGTCAAGCGTTTGTGCCACGGTGCGTCCGTTTTTAAACTTCTTGAGCGAGGCGACCGCGTCCATCGTTTCTCCGTAGGTTTCGTTCAGCGCAAGGGTCAAATCAATGCGGTACATGATGGGATAGCTGTCTCCCACGCGGCTGCGGATTTCCCGCACCATGTCAAGACCAAAGCGCTGCCAGTCGGCATATTTGCCGAGCTTGCGGCGGTTAAAAGCGGGGTTTGTCATTTGCTCCAGCAAATATCCCTCGTGTCCGTGCAAATAAACGCCGTCTATCTGACACGCCTTTGCATCGGCGGCGGCCTGTCCCGCGTTGCGAATAATTGTTTTCAGCTTTCCGCCCGACAGCCGCAGGCACGGAAGCTCCGGAATATAAAAGTTGCGGTTGAACGAGGAGGATACCGGAATTTTGTGCTCGTGCACAAGACAGGTGGGCGGGCCAACGCGGCCAAGGCCGGGTGTGAGCTGAATAAAAAAGCGGCTTCCGTAGGCGTGACAGCCCTGTGCAAGGTCGCGCCAGCCGGACATGACCGTGCGCGAGCGGTCAATGCGGGGCATCATGGTAAGCTTGTCCACCTCGGTTACGGTCGGATCCTGACCGTGGCTGATGGGAACAAGACCGGAGGTAATCAGCCCAACGCCGCCTTTTGCGCGCGCAAAAAAATATTCCAGCATCTTTTCGCTTGGACGACCGGATTCTTCGCACATCATCAGGTTGCCCATCGGTGCCATCACCACACGGTTTTTAAGCGTGAGCCGGTTCACTTGAATGGGCGAAAAAAGCGAAGTATACGGATAAAGCGCACGCGTCATACGCGCCGCGCTGCCGGCGTGATTTTCACAGCCGCCTTCAAACCAGTTGCCATAGCTGTCCACCAGCTTTTGAATGGGCGCATCTGTTTTCAACTGTCCCATCATTCATCTGCCTCCTGAATTTTATTTTCCTGCACCAGATTTTTGTGCATTTCCTTTAGCCCGTCCACTTCGTCACACACGGGCTTCCACGCGCAGGCGTGGCAATCCATTTTCATGTCCGCTAAAATATGGTTCAGCGCTTTTGTCAGCGCAGCCGCTTTTGCGGCCAGCGCGTCCAGCTCACTGTAGGGGCCGTTTGACAGGGTGACAAAAATTATTTTTGCCGCCAAAACGTGCTTGCTTTCTTTGTACTTTTGAAGAAACAAATTACCCACGCCCTCAAAGGACAGCCCCGCCTTTAGCGCCGTCTTGGCAACGCGCACCTGTTCGCGGTTTGTCAGTGCTGAGGCGCGCATCATATACCCTTTGGGAAACACCTCGTATTTTTTCAGCTCGATGCTCTTGATGATGGCATATGCGGCCTGTTCGCCCGCCGCTTCAATGTCGTCCGTGCGCAGCAGCGTGACGCGCGCAAACGGCGTGTCGCCGCAAAGCTGCGCAAGCTCGCGGCCGTACACGACAATTTCGTCGCGCGGTACAAGCGCCGCGTCGCTTGTGAGCAGCGTAAACGCCGTGCTGTCATACGAACCCTCGCCCAGCTCAAACGCGGCTTCCCTTCGCAGCACAAGCTCGTTTTTCTCGCCCTCGCACGCCGCCTTTTGCGGCGCATACGCAAAGACTGTCCCGTCCATCGCGGCAAAAAGCGCTTGCGTTTTTTGAATGAGATCGTCAAAAATTTTCATTACAGCTTCTCTACTTTATCCTGTTTGTCATGATAGGCAATCAGCGCATCGTAGATTTTTTCCACAAGCTTCATGTCCGCGTTGGTGATGTATACAAGGAATGTCAGCGCAAACAGCGCCACAATAATCATGATAATAATCCAAAGCCACATCATCGTGTCACTCCTGTTCCATGCCCTTTTGGCGGGCATATTCGGCAGCGCCCAGTGCGCCCATCAGCTGCGGGTCAACGCTAAGCTCTACGACCTTAATTTTCAGCACCTTTTCGATGGCGTCCTTCAGCCCCGCGTTTTTGGCGCAGCCGCCCGTGAGGGTCAGGCTGTCCTTTGCACCCGCTTTTTTTGCCATGACAAAGCAGCGCTTTGCCACGGCGTATTCAATGCCGGCGGCAATTTCGTCCCTCGGCTTGCCCTCGCCCACAAGCGTGATGACTTCACTCTCGGCAAACACAGTGCACTGTGCCGTGATGGGAATGACGTTTTTTGCGGTGAGGGACAGATTGGAAAAATCCTCAAGCGGCATTTCAAACGCGTTCGCCATTGCCTCAAAAAAGCGGCCTGTTCCCGCGGCGCATTTATCGTTCATGGCAAAGTTTTTCACCGTGCCGTCCGTGTCAATGGCAATGCCCTTTACATCCTGCCCGCCGATGTCAATGATTGCTTTTACGGTGGGATTTGTCACGTGTACGCCCATGGCGTGGCAGGAGATTTCGGAGATGTTCTCCTGCGCAAACGGAACCTTGTTGCGCCCGTAGCCCGTGCCGATTAAGTACGAGAGCCGATCCGGCGTTTTCAGCCCCGGCACCTCGGACGCCGCCTGCTCCAGCGCCGCAATGGCGCTTTTTTCGGAGTTGATTTTGCTGCGAATTGTCACCGCGCTCGCAATGGCGCCCGTTTCATCTACAATTACACATTTGGTGTAGGTGGAGCCTACATCGCATCCGCCAAAAAATTTCATTTTTTCTCTCCTTCTACCAAGTCAGGTCATCGTCATAATCCACCAGCGTGGGGTCGAGCGGGGTCTCGCGGAACACGGTTGTCATATAGCGGTTCACGCGGTCGCGCATGGCCTTGCGGGACACGGTGCGCGGGTCCATCAGGTCATGTTCAATCCAAATCAGATGAATGTTGTGCTCGCGCGCCTGGTCTTCAAAAAGTCCCTGCAGCCCCGCAAAGTTTTTGCACGAGACGTGGTTGTACATAAATACAATATTCGCGTCAAATTTTTCGCACATTTTCCAGCACTCGTCCAGCGCATTGACGTAGCCGCCGTTGGAGTGCGAGCGCATTGTCATGCGCTCATAGCCCTTTGCCATGTCCACAAGGCTTTTTTCCTTGTCCTCTAAATTGTAAAAATGGTGTGTGAGCATACATTCCATGTCCACGAGTGTTTTAATGCCCCAGCAATTCTGCGCCCAATAGGTGAAGTTTGAATAGTAATGCGCGGGGCAGCTCCAGACAATGGCGCGGTATTTTGCCGTGTCATTTTCCTTTTTTGCATGCTCGTAGCCCTTCATCATCAGCTTGTTGACGCGTGCGTCCGCCTTGAGAAAATACGGGTCCAGCGAGCTGACAATCTGAAACTCAAACTCGCGGTGCAGCGCAAGCCCCGCGCCGCAAATTTGCGGGTACGGCGTGCAGTTGATGTCCCATTTGTCCAGCATGTATTTGGTTTCCTCGTTGTGGCGTTTCATCACCGCAAAATATGCGTCCCAATCAAAGGCGACACCCATGCGCTCCTCGATAAAACGGATGGCACCCTTGATATTTTCAACGGCATAGGTTTGCACCTGCTCCTCGTTAAAGCGCTGCGGCGGTGTAATTTGGTAGCAGTCAAGGTCTTTAAAATAGCGCTCGGTATACATGCACGACACAACCGAGCCGTCGCAGGGCATGGTGCTGGAAATATAAAGCTTGCCGATGTCGGGATAATCGTCCACAACGGCGCAGCCGCATTCGGCGGCGGGCAGCGGACAAACGTCCGGCGCAAGGCCAAAGTGCTCAATGGCATCAATATAGTACATGTTGGCCTGCTGGTCAACCTCGCCCGCCTCAAAAATCGGAATCATTTGCAGGGGAATGCCTTTTAATGTGGGAAAGCCCGCCATCAGGTGAATGGGCATCATCTCGTCAAAAACAACGGTTTTTTCGCGCAGAGCCGCCGCCTTTTTTGATTTTGGGTTCAGCTTTTTGTCGCGCTCCAAAATGTCGCGCACCATGCTGACCGAGTTTTGCAAAACTGCGTAAAACTGCTCATGCGTATAGCGCAGCTCGTAGCCGTGCTGACCGATGGTGTGCCGATCCACAAAGGCCGGCGTTGTTAAGTACGACACCATCCAGCGGTAGCGCTTCAGCGCGCGCATCATCTGCGGCAGCACGGGAGCCAAACGCCCGCCCAAAAGCCCGAGCAGCTTGAGCCAGCGCAGATAATCATAAAACGTGTCCCTAAAGCCCTTCCACTCGCGGTGTGCCATAGAGCGGCGATGTGCCTTGTAAAGGTTGCCAAGACCTTTTTGCTTTTTTGCCTGCGTTTGCTGTTCCATCGTCACCGCACCTCCTGCTGCAATTTTTTCGCCTTGATTTTTTTAATTTCAAGGCTCTCGATAAACGCCTGCACGCGCGTTCGGAGCTGACCGCTCGTGCGCGACATATAAGGCCGGTCGATAGAAAGCGTGGGAATGCCGCGCTCCTGCGTCATGACATGACTTGCAAGCGCGCGCTCGTACGACCAGTAGGTGCAGAATTTCATCTGCTCGTAGATGATGCCGTCCGCATGATATTCATGCAAAAGCGCCTCCGCCACGTCGTAGCGCTGCTTTACCTTGTGCGGGCTGTTCAGGCGCGGGCAAAGGCTGTCCTGCAAATAGCGGCGGCACACCTGTTCAAAGGCGGGCTGATCCGGCGCAAGTGTAATTTCGGCGCGCCCGGGCACAGAGCCATAGCAAAAGCGATCCGCGACCACAAGCGCGCCGCTCTCCTCAATCAGGCTGATTAAATCGGGGTCGTCAATTTCAGAGCCAACCACCACCACCTTGGCGCGATAGGCTTTCTTTTTATCCGGCTCGCGCGTTTTTAGCTCCGCAAGCGTTTCGCGCAGCTTATCAAGAATCAAATCGTGCGGGCAGCAATAGCTGACAAGCGTGAGAATATGGTATTCGTAGCCGGTCAGCGTGGGGATGTCCAGCTTTCTAAATTCGCCGATCTCGTTGAGCACGCGGCAGAGCGCATTGTGCTCGTCCACCGCTTTGCGGATGGCTGCATCGGAGATGTCAATGCCCATTTTATCGCGCATCGGCTCCATAATTTTGCGGTTTAGCTGCTCGCAGTAATGCGCAACGGCACTGTCATCGTCCGAAAAAGGAACATCGAGGTTGGCGAAGAAAAAATGCTCGTCCTCCTCGCAGGTTTTTAACAGCTCAATATTTTCCATGCAGCGGTTCATGCACTCGCAGGCATCCACGCCCGCCAGCGCGTCCAGAAAGCGATAGCCGCCCTCCATCGCGCGCTCCAAAAGCGCACGGGAATATTCGCAGGTGGAGTTTGACATATAGTAGGTTGCAATTTCCATCGAGCCTGTGCGCGGCGCGCGCAGCCGCACGGAAAAGCACTTGCCGAGGTTTAAAAGCACCTCCGGCATATGAAAGCAGGTGTAGCCCATGGCATATTGCCCGTCGGCTCTTGCCTGCCGCACCAGCTCGTTGTTCGCGTCTAACAGCAGGTTTTCAAAGTAAATTAAATGTTTTAAATCCTTCACATGCGCACCTCTTTTCGTTTATTTGATGCCCAGAGCGTCCAGAGCCGTGTGTACCCCCAAAACAAGCGCGGAATCATCCGGAAGCTCCAGAATGCTCCGGCTTTGCGCGTCAAACTGCGGCAGGCTTTTGTCGTCCGGGATGCTTGCAAGCAGCAGAATCTCCCCAAAATCGAGATATTGCGTTAGGCTGTCGTCGTTCATGCGGTTGACCACAGCACCCACCTTGCGGTACAAAACAAGCTCGTCGGCCACACGCTTGATGGTTTTGATGACGTGAATGCCTTTTTGGCTGGGGTCGGTAATAAGCACAAGATGCGTCACCTTTTCCATCACGCGGCGGTTAATTTGCTCTACGCCCGCCTCGCCGTCGATGACGACATAATCAAACTCGTCCGTCAGCGCGCTGATGACGCGCTTTAAATAGGTGTTGATGCTGCAATAGCAGCCCGCGGCCTCCGGCCGCCCCACGGCGATAAAGGCAAAGCCGTCCTTTTCCACCATCGCGTCCAGCAGACGAAACCGACTTTCGCCCAGCAGCTCAATGGCGCGTTTTTTCTCTGTGTCCTCCTCGCCGGAGGCGGTGATTTCCTTGCGGATATCATCCACCGTATAGTCGGCGTGAACGCCCAGCGCAGTTTCAAGCCCCACGGCGGGGTCTGCGTCTATCGCCAAAATGCGCGCATTCGGGTGCTCGCGCACAAGCTGACGAACCACGGCCGCCGAAAAAGACGTTTTTCCTACACCGCCTTTTCCGGCAACCGCAATGACTGTTTTTTCCATTTTTTTCTCTCTTTCTCCCCGGCGGCACACAATTCGCCCCGAAGCTTTGTCATAAACTTATCATAGTAGATATGAGAGAGAACTTCAAGCGAATCTGCTAAAAAACATCTTTTTTATGGGAAAATTGTATCTGTTTTACACAGCTGCAATGAAAAACGCGCGCCCAAACCGGCAGAACCGGTTTTGGGCGCGCGTTGCAGATTGCGTTGGTCAAAGAAAAAGCGTTTGCGCTATTGCGGGGAATGCAGGTGCAGCTGATAAAGCCGCAGGATATTATCCATGGTGTCGCGCAAATTTTCGCAGGAGCGGTGCCGTGAAATTTCAAAATCGACGGCAAGGCGATTGATGGGAAAGACGGCGGACACGCCCTGCGCGTAGGCTTCTTCAAGATCCTCCTCCGCGCCGCCGACCACGGCGATCACCGGAACGCCCGCGCGCTTTGCACGGCGGGCGATGCCCAGCACCACCTTGCCGCGCAGGCTTTGCCGATCCATTTTGCCCTCGCCCGTGAACACAAGAGAGGTACCGGAAAGCAGGGTTTCAAAGTGCACGGTGTCAAGCACCGCGTCAATGCCGCCTTGCAGCACGCCGCCGAAAAAGGCAAGGACACCGGCACCCATGCCGCCCGCCGCGCCGGCACCGGGAACCTGCGCGACAGAGCAGCCAAGCTCGCGCTCAAAAAGCTGCGCCAGATGCGAAAGCCCTGCGTCGAGACAAAGCACCTGCTCCGGCGAAGCTCCCTTTTGCGGGGCAAACACATGTGCCGCGCCATTTGTGCCGCACAGAGGGTTGTCAATATCGCACATGGCGGTTATTTGTATGCCGCGCAGCTTTGTGCGCAATGCGCTGATCTCAAGGGAGGCAATGTCGCACAGCGTTCCCCCTGTGGGAACAAATGCGTTGCCGTCACGGTCTAAAAAGACCGCGCCAAGCGCCGCCGCTGCACCGACTCCGCCGTCAGTGGTGGCACTGCCGCCCAGCCCCAGAATGATTTTTTTGGCACCCCGATGCAGCGCATCCTGCAGCAGCATTCCGACACCGTAGGTGGTGGCAATCATCGTATCGGCTCGTCCCTCCACAAGCGGAAGTCCGGCGGCTGCCGCCATTTCCACCACGGCGGTGCCGTCGTCCAGCAGGGCGTAAAAGCTGTCCATCGGCTCCCCAAAGGGCGACACGGCACGGCACGCAATTTTTTGCGCGCCGATGGCGGACACAAAGCAGTCCACCGTGCCCTCGCCGCCGTCCGCCACAGGAATGGAGAGGATCTCTGCGTCCGGCATCCGGCAGAGAATGGCCTTGCGCATCACGGCGCAGACGGTGGCAGAGTCCATGGTGCCTTTAAAAGAATCGGGCATTAAAATAAACTTTTCCATCTTATTTCTCCCTATTCGGGTCAGTTCACCGCGTTCGTTGCCGCGCCGTCCAGAAAATGCTTTACGTTATCCACCGCAATGTCCATCAGACGCTTGCGGCTCTCGCGCGGGGCCCATGCAATGTGCGGTGTGACGATGCAGTTTTTGGCGGTCAGCAGGGGGTTTTCAGCCCGGGCCGGCTCTGTGCAAAGCACGTCCAGCGCAGCGCCCGCCAGCTTGCCGGAGGTAAGCGCAGCGGCTAAATCCTCCTCCACGATCAAAGGCCCGCGCGAGGTGTTAATCAGCATGGCACCGTCCTTCATTTTGGCGATGCTGTCGCGGTTTATCATCCCTTGTGTCGCGGGGAACAGCGGGCAGTGGAGACTGACAACGTCGGATTGTGAAAGCAGCTCGTCCAGTGAAACATAGGTGGCAAGCGCACGACCCGTATCGTTTTCGTAGGTGTCATAGGCTAAAACGCGCATGGAGAAGGCGGCGGCAATTTTGGCGGCAGTCTGCCCGATACGGCCAAAGCCCACAAAGCCTATGGTCTTGCCCGCCAGCTCTACAAGCGGGGTGTTCCAGTAGCAGAAATCAGGGCAGCGGCTCCACTGACCCTCCTGCACAGAGTGACCGTGGTCGCCCACATGGTGGCAAAGCTCTAACAGCAGCGCAAACACAAACTGCGCCACTGCCGTGGTGCCGTAGGTGGGAATATTGCACACAACCACGCCTTGCTCCTTTGCCGCCACCGTGTCCACCACATTGTAACCGGTGGCAAGCACGCCGATGTACTGCAGCTTGGGGCACGCCTGCAGGGTTTCGCGCGTGAGAGGTGTTTTGTTTATAAGCACAATGGGGGCATCCCCGATGCGCGCTGCAATCTGCTCCGATGGGGTGCGGTCATATACCGTTACCTCGCCAAGAGCTTCTAAGCCGTCCCAGCTCAAATCGCCGGGGTTTTCGGTGTAGCCGTCTAAAACAACAATTTTCATAAAGAGTACCGCCTTTCTATTCTTCCTTGCAGAGACTTGTAGAAACAGTATATCTGCCGCGCGCGAAGTTGACAAGCGAGGCGGCGTTTTGTTTCAAAATGCGGGGCTGTCCCCTGCGGTGAAACAAAATAAAAAAAGGCGCGCGGAACATCGACTTTGCCCGAAAAATTCGGCGCGCCGAACTACTCGCAATCCGGACCGGAATTGCTGCAGGTTGTCACATCGCTGCCGGGAGAAACGGGGGGTGTCGGCTGAAGCTTTCTCCACATGCTGGTGCGGCTGATCCCCAGCTTTCGGGCAATCTGGTCGTTGCTGTACAGCAAAACGCTTTTCAGACGTTCCGCAAGCTCCGCCAAGGCCGTGCCGCTTAACGCATCGGGGTTCGCGCAGCCGCCCGCAGAGGCCAGCACATCGGCAAACAGTGCATCCTCGCCAATGCAGGAAATGAGCAGGCGCTTTTTGCCCACAAGGGTCAGCCGATCGGCGGCAAGCCCCAGCGCATACCGCTGACAGACGGCGCGCAGCTCGTACATATTGCCCGGCCAGGAGTAACCGGTCAAAATAGGTGCCAGACCCGCATCAAGGGTGTAATCCGTGCGGTTTTGCACGCTGCTGCCCTTTAAGCAGCGTGCAAAAAGCTGCATGACATCCTCTTTCCTCTCCCGCAAAGGCGGCACCGGCAGCGTGAGCGTTTGCAGCAGATATCGCAAATCGGGGCGCACCTGCTTTTCAAACAGCGAAAGCTGCTCATCGGGCACGACCGTGATGATTTTAAACGGGGGCGGGCTGCCGCCGCAGTTTACCGTGAAGGCTTCCGCGCAGCCGCTTGCCGCCCAGACAAGCGCAGACTGCAGCTTGCCGGAGGCCTCCCAGATGTTTTCAAGCACCAAAACGCCCACGCCGGCAGGGTCCAGCATGCGAGCGTCCTGTGCGGCGACTGTTTTGCCCACAGGACCGTGAAAAAGACGCGCCGCCTCGCTGTCGGAAACCGTGGCGCAGTTGAGACAAACATAGTCGCCCTTGTCCGCGTAAAAAGCGCTGTAAATGCTTTGGGTCAACAGCTCCTTGCCCGCGCCGTGCTCACCCACAACAAAAAGGGGCATATCGGGGACGGCACCCAGCTTTTTTGCGCTTGTCATCGTCTTTTGCATGGCGGGTGAAAGGTGTACCACATCATAAAAGCCCGGCAGATAAGAAAAAGCGGAAATTTGATCGGGCGCAGTACAGGCATCGGTGGAAATGGGTCGTTCCAGCAGCAGCAGCGCACCAAGGCTTCGCCCGTGCTCCTCTATTTTGGTCAGCTGTACCTTCAGCGGCTTTCCGTCCAGCGGGCGCAGCAGGCAGACATTTTTTTTGTCCCCCTCCATCAGCGCGTTAAATTCTTCGTCGGGAATCAGCTGGCGCAGACCGGTGCGGCGCAGCTGCTCGGCGGTGCTGCCGGTCAGCCGCTTGGCGGCGCTGTTGACAAGCAGCACCTCGCGCCGCTCGGAAAGGCCGATGATGCCGGTGGTGCTCTCTGAGACAATGGTGTTCACAAATTCGGCGTTGCGCCGCTCTTTGTGCAGCGTGTTCCGCAAAGAGTGCGCGCGCAGCACCGCCTCCGCAATGGTCTCCTGACCGGGGTGCACAAAAACGCTTTGCATATTAAGCTGCTCGGCGGCTTCGTTCACCTGCGAAGCCCCCACAGCAACATCTGCGCCGCTCGCCGCCAGCTTTTCAAGCAGCTCCTCGCTGCTTGTGTATTCAATGCAGGCGACGGGCGAATCAAAAAGGGTGGGAAAATCCGTAAGGCTGATGGTTTTGGCGTACCGGTAGACAGCCACGACAGGAAAGCGCCCCATGCTGAACGCCTTGCGGACGGCGAGAAGATAATCAATGAGACGCACCTGCAGCTCAATGAGCGGCACGCCGGAATAACGCCGCAGCTCTGCGGCATTGGCAGAGCCGGCCACAAAAACCTCGCAGCCGTTGGCAGTCGCCTCATCAATGACATGATGAAGCTGGTCAACCCCGGAGTCCACCAGCACCACATCCGAAAATTCCGGGCGCGATAAAATAACGCGCGCCATGTCGCTGAGCTTTTTATAACCGATAAAATAAATTTTTCCGCTGTTTTCCATAATTGTTCCCTCTAAAGCGTAAATGCCAATGACTGTTGCATCACTTTCATTATAGGCGAAAGCATCACACTGTGCAAGAGAGGAGGTTTTTTGCAGGATAAATGCGGGTTTTAGGGATGTTTTGGCACCTTGCGGGCATGAAATTGTTTCGGCCTGCTTTGAAAGGGTAAAGTTTGAAACAAAAATCCGCTTTATTTGCCAAAGCAAAAACAGCTCGATATAATCATGCTATCACCAAAAAAAGAATTGAACTGTTGCAAGTTATTAGAGATATTCACAAGGCTTTGCCTGTGGTACGATATTTCATTTTAAGTGTGACCGAATGGAAAGGATGATAACAATGGAGACAGCCGGATTACTGGAAGGCGTGCGCGTGTTGGATTTATCCCGCGTACTGGCCGGACCCTACTGCGCAATGGCATTGGCCGATATGGGGGCGGATGTGATTAAAATCGAGGCGCCGATCAAGGGGGATGATTCCCGCGGCAACGCGCCGCTTGTCAACGGAGAGAGTGCTTATTTCATCAACCTCAACCGCAACAAAAGAGGCATTACCCTGAACCTAAAATCGGAGGAGGGTAAAAAAATATTTTGCGAGCTTGTGAAAAAAAGCGACATTGTCGTTGAAAACTTTCGCCCCGGTGTTATGGAGCGCTTGGGACTGGGCTACGAGGACCTAAAAAAAATCAACCCCGCCATTATCTACGGTGCGGTTTCCGGTTTTGGGCATTACGGCCCCTATTCCAAACGGGCGGGCTATGACATTGTGGGGCAGGCCATGAGCGGTCTGATGAGCACAACGGGATGGGAGAATACCCCACCCACGCGCACGGGCACCGCAATTTCCGACGTTGTCGGCGGCATGAGCTGCTGCATCGGTATTTTGGCGGCGTACATCAATCGCTTGAAAACGGGCGAGGGCGAAAAGGTAGATGTTTCCCTTGTGGACTCGATGGTTTCGTCCCTTGAAATCATCAACATGATTTATCTGTGCACCGGTCGCGTGCCGGGTCGCATCGGCAACCGCTATGAGGCAATTTATCCCTACGATTCCTTCAAGGCATCGGACGGCTATGCCATTATCGCCTGCGGAAACGACAAGCTTTACAATGCGCTGGTGGATTTGCTGCATCTGCCCGGCATGGAGGAGGAACGGTTCTCCTGTAATATCAAACGGGTGGAAAACCATGCGCCGCTGAAGGAAATTATCGAACAATGGACTGCCACAAAGACCATTGACGAAATTGTGGAAATGCTGCTGGCAGCAGGCATTCCCGCCGCCCCCATCAACACCATTGACCGTGTGACAAAGGACCCGCACATTGCAGGCGCACGTGAGATGTTTGTGGAGTGTGAGCATCCCGTGGCAGGAAAAATTAAAATTACGGGCAGCCAGTTCAAATTCAACAATCACAAATTTACGGTCAAGCGCCCGGCACCGCTTTTGGGGCAGCACAACGAGGAAATTCTCACGTCGCTGGGGCGCACCGAAGAAGAAATTAAGCGCTATCAAGCCGATGGCGTACTGTAAAAGACAAAGGAGCAAAAGCTATGCAGGAAACAGAAAAAAAGAAAGTAAAGCTTGTGGATGTCGGGCCGCGCGACGGCTTTCAAAACGTGAAGGAATTTATCCCGACCGAGTTCAAGCTGGAAATTATCGACGGCCTTGTGAAGGCGGGCTACAAAAAAATCCAGTGTACCTCTTTCGTCAGTCCCAAGGCGATTGCGCAAATGCAGGATGCAGCCGAAATTGGGGCGGCGGTGCTGGGCAAATACCCCGGCGTGGACTTTTTCGCACTGGTGCCGAACTATTTTGGCGCGCAGGCCGCTGTCAAGGCGGGCTTTCGGGAGATTACGCCCGTCATGTCGCTGAGCGTATCGCACAACCAGTCCAACGTAAGGCGCACGCATGCCGAGTCGATTGAAGAACTGGCGCGCATTCGTCAGGATTTTCCCGATCTTAAAATCACACAGGATATTGCCACGGTGTTCGGCTGCCCGTTTGAGGGCAAAATGGAAATTCCGCCCCTTATTGAGCTTTTGGGCAAGCTGAACCGACTTGGCATCACGGCATTTACGCTGTGCGATACCATCGGCGTTGCCTATCCCGATCAAGTCAAGGGCGTGCTGACAGCGTGCCGCGCGGCATTCCCCGATTGCGAATTCAATCTGCACATCCACGACACCCGCAATATGGGAATTTTGAACAGCTATACGGGCGTGCTCTGCGGTGCCGACAGCATCCAGACCGCTGTGGGCGGCTTGGGCGGCTGTCCCTTTGCACCGGGCGCAACGGGCAACACCTCCAGCGAGGATTTTGTCTATATGCTGCAGCAGCAGGGCTATGAAACCGGCATTGACTTTGACCTTTTGCTGGCGGTGGCTAAAAAGCTGCACAGTAAAGTAGAAGGCAATTACAGCGGACATCATATCAACATCACAATCAATCAATGTGGCTATCAATAAAAGAAAGGAGGTATCCCATGAAAATCGAACGTCTCGACCACATCGTTATCACAACGCAGGACATCGAGAAATCGCTCCACTTTTATGTTGAATTGCTCGGCATGGAATTGGACGATTCCAAGGGGCGTTATGCCGTGAAATTCGGCAATCAGAAATTCAATTTGCACCGCGGTAAGGCAGAGTTCTTGCCCGCTGCCCGAAATGTCACATTCGGCAGCGCCGACCTCTGTCTGATTGCACAAGGTCCCATCGAGGACATCAAGGCTGAGCTGGACGCAAAGGGCGTTCCCATTGAGGAAGGAATTGTTCCCCGCACGGGGGCAATGGGCCCCATCGACAGCATCTATCTGCGCGACCCGGATGAAAATTTGGTGGAAATCAGTGTTTATCGTTAAGGTACAACAAAACAAGGAGGAAAAAAATGGATATCGGTTTAATAGCGCTTATCGTTCTGGTTATTGTAATTGCACTTGGGTTCTGGAAAAAAATGAATGTCGGTTTGCTTGCTATTGCTGCTGCCACCGTTCTTGGTTATGCTTCCGGCTTGTTCACCGGCAAAGAAATCATTAAAGGCTTCAGTTCCTCGCTGTTTATGACGTTGTTGGGCGTTACATTTCTGTTCGGCGTTGTGCAAAGCAACGGCTGTCTTGAAAAGCTGATGCGCAAATCCGTCACAATTTTCGGCAAACAAGTATGGATGGTTCCCATTCTGATGTATATCATGGGATGGGTGATGTCCGCAATCGGCCCCGGCTGCGTGCCTACACTGGCCTTTGTGGCGGCGGTCGCCATCCCTCTGGCGCACGCGACGGGCTACAATCCTATTATGCTGATGATGATTGGCGATGTGGCTACTTATTCCGGACGCTTTACCCCCATTACGCCGGAGGGCGTTCTGGTGACGAAGCTTCTGGCAGAGCAGGGCTATACCATCAATCTTCTGCCCATGATTCTCAATGTGGGCATCGGCACATTAATCCTTTCTGTCATTTTCTTCGTGTTCTATAAAGGCTATCGTGTCAAAGCGGCTGTGCGTATTGATGACACGGTTACACCGCCGATCGAAAAGTTCACCGGCAAGCAATACATGGCTTTGGCCGGTATCGTAGTGATGATTGCCGCCGTCATCTTTATTAAAGTTGATGTGGGTCTTGCGTCTTTCGTGGTCGCAATGGTGCTGCTGCTGCTTGGCGTTGGCGAAGAAAAAGCAGTTCTGAAGGGCATTCCCTGGGGCACGCTGCTTATGGTCACGGGCGTTGGCGTTTTGATGAATCTTGTCATCGGAACCGGCGGCATTGATATGCTGGCTACTTCATTGGCAGGCATAATGACTCCCGCAACGGCTCCCGCGCTGATCGGGTTAACCGCCGGATGCATGAGCTGGTTCTCCTCCACCATGGGAGTTGTGCTGCCGACATTGGTTCCAACGCTAGGAAAAATTGCGGAGACAGTTGGAACGGTGACAGTTCTGGAATTGGTCAGTGTCATTGGCATCGTTTCGTCCAGCGCAGGCTTCAGCCCGGCCTCTACCGTGGGTGCGTTGATTATGGCAGCGCACGATGGTGACCCGGAATACGCCAAAACCAAGGCACCCGGCAAGCTTTTTGTCGAGATGTTCTTATGGTCAATCTTCTGCGTATTGTTCCTCTGCGTGTTGGCGCTTACAGGATTGTTTGGTATCTTTAAGTAATCAAAGCAAAGCAAGGTGCCGCGCCCGCTGTTTTTCGCGGACGCGGCACCTTTTTATAAACCAGAAAGGAAAAAGCGATGAATTTTGAATTGAAACAAATTCAGCAGATGGCGGCAACGGTGCGGCAGGACATTTTAACCATGATTCATGCCGCCGGCTCGGGGCATCCGGGCGGCTCGCTCTCCAGCGTTGAAATTTTGACCACCCTGTATCTTACGCAGCTTTTTCACTGTGACCCGGCGCAGCCCGATGACCCGCAGCGCGATCGGTTTGTGCTGTCCAAGGGGCATTGCGCGCCGGTGCTGTACAGTGTTTTGTGCCGCAGAGGGTTTTTTCCCGCAGAGGGCTTGCTGACGCTGCGCAAGCTGGATTCTGCTTTTCAAGGCCATCCTCACGCGCCGCTGGTGCCGGGCATTGACTGCTCCAGCGGGTCGCTGGGACAGGGGCTGTCCATTGCAAACGGCATGGCAATGGGGCTGCGCCGCGCCAAAAGCAGCAGCCGCGTCTACTGTTTGCTCGGCGACGGAGAATTGCAGGAGGGTCAGGTGTGGGAAGCGGCCTTGACAGCCGCGCAGCACAAGCTCTCTAACGTCTGTGCCATTGTGGACAACAACCATGTGCAGCTGGACGGTCGCACAGAGGACATTAAGCGCATGGAGCCGGTGACGGACAAATGGGCGGCGTTTGGCTGGAATGTGCTCTGTGCGGACGGGCATGACCCGCGCGCGCTCTATGTGGCGTATCTTGCCGCAATGGCGGAAAAAGAAAAGCCGAGCGTTATTGTGGCGGATACCGTCAAGGGAAAAGGGGTATCCTTCATGGAGGATGACTGTGCGTGGCACGGACAGGCCCCAAGCGACGAGCAGTTTGCGCGCGCCATGCAGGAGATACAGAATCAGGAAACAGAGGTGACGAAATGATGCAGAAACTTCCGCCTCGCGATGGCTACGGCAAGGCGCTGCTCACCCTTGCGGCGCAAAATCCGTCGCTTGTGGTGCTCGACGGTGACGTGGCAAAATCGACCCGCACCAATTGGGTCAAGGATGCCTATCCCGCAAGCTTTGTGGATATGGGCATCTCGGAGCAGGACATGGTGGGTACGGCCGCAGGACTTGCGCTTGCGGGGATGCTGCCCTTTGCCACAACCTACAGCGTTTTTTTGACAGGGCGTGCCTTTGACCAAATCCGCACCACCATTTGCAATGACAATTTAAATGTAAAGCTGGCCGGCGCGCATGCGGGCATTTCTGTCGGGCCGGATGGCGCGACACATCAGGCGCTTGAGGATATGGCGCTGATGCGCTGTCTGCCCAATATGACGGTCGTTGCCCCGTGCGATGCCGCAGAGGCCGAAAAAGCCACCTTGGCGATTGCGGCAAAGCAGGGCCCGTGCTATCTGCGCTTTGGCAGAGAGGCAACGCCTGTCATCACCGACGAAACCACGCCCTTTGTTCTGGGCAAGGCGCGTCTTGTGCGCGAGGGCGCGGATGCGGCAATTTTTGCCTGTGGCGCGCTCGTGTATGAGGCGATGGAAGCGGCAAAGCAGCTTGTGGAGCAGGGCGTTGATGTCATGGTGGTCGATTTGCATACCATCAAGCCCCTTGACAGCGCATTTATTCAAAGCGCCGCTCAAAAGACAGGCGCTGTTGTAACGGCCGAGGAGCATCAGCTTGCCGGCGGTATGGGCAGTGCAGTCTGCGAGGTATTGAGCCGCAATTGCCCCGTTCCGGTGGAATCGGTCGGCATAAACGACACCTTTGGGGAATCCGGTCAGCCGGAGGAGCTGATGGAACGCTACGGTCTTACCGCGCGTGACATTGTCGCGGCGGTGCACCGCGCGATAGCAAGAAAGCACTTGAAATAAGAGAATCGCAGAAGAAAAGCGGGTTGCCGCCGTTTGCGGCAGCCCGCCAGACGCTTGCAGGAAAGGAAACAACAGATGATTCGACATATTGTATTGTGGAACCTAAAGGAAAAGGCAGAGGAGGGGACGCGCGAGCAGAACGCCGCCGTCATCAAAAGCAGGCTGGAGGCGCTGGTGGGTCAAATTGACGGTCTGCAAACGCTGACCGTGGCGCGCGGCATTGTGGAGGGAGGCTATGACCTTTGCCTCTATTCCGAATTTACAGATTTGTCCGCACTGCTGTTCTATCGCGCGCATCCGCTGCACCGCGAGGTTCAAAAATTTGTGCATGCCGTGATTACGGATCGCGTCTCCTGTGATACGGAAATTTAAAGCGTCCTTTCAAAAAAGCGATCCCTGCGCAGGATCACATTGACGATTGACACCCAATGAAATACAAGAAGCGCAAGGTGACAATAGGACAAGAGAGACGCAATGCACATGGGATGATTACAAATCCGGGCGGAAATGCGGGCAAAAAATCGAAAGCGTATCGCGTGGTGCTGCCGTCTTGCGCACGGGCTGCTCCGGTGAAAATTTTCTCTTGCCAAACCAAAGCATTCTCGCGATCAACCGGCGGCTGTCCAATGTGCTCGCGGTATGCCGCTCACACAAAAATTGAACGCCCTTACAAGCAACAAAAAGCGCACCGACCCGTCAGAACGACGACGGGTCGGTGCGCTTTGTCATTTTTTTTGATACAGTGATTGCGGCAGGCTGCAACGTGGAGCTGTATCATACCCCCGCAGACGATTCAGACAGACATTCCTGAACCTGTTCTTGCAGAAAAAAAGAATGCTGCTCACAGGGAGAAGCGTGCGGATTTATTACAAATTCTGCGTTAATCGGGATTCAAAGGGAAAAGCACACAACGCATCCTCGACTTGACAGAGGCTTTTGCCCACGGACTCCTCTGCGTGCCGCCCTTGATCGGCGCTTTTGTTCGCAATGCGATTTCATGTTGCACCGGTGCATCGTCTATGACCGGTACATAGAATCGCCCCGCGCGGGGATCTATCGCAGTTTCACAGACCGTAAAAAGCATCCATGCATCGAAAAACTGCTCTATGCATGAAGCTGCCCTAGGGCATGTTTGAAAACTCCATGCATTCGTCTTTTCACCCAAAATTCGTCCTGCACTGCGTTAGAAAAGCTTGACAAACACAAAGTGTGCCTACACTTTTCTGCCTTGCGCAGAACAAATTTTGTGAAAAAATCCAAACACAGCGAGTTTTCAAACACGCCCTAACGCATCCTCTGTTTTTTTCTTAAACAGGAACACACCCAGCACCTTGGACAGGTAGGACAGCTTCTCAATTTCCTCGGCGCTCCACACCCGGTGCAGGTTGCAATCGTCAAAGCAGATGAACCCGAACACGCGCTCGTCATTGGAAATTGTCACCTGCAGCGTCGCCAAAACGTGCTGACGCTCTAAAACATCACGCACATAGGGCGGAAGCTCCCGCACATCATTGCAGCAAAGCAGACCGTCTGCGTCAAAGCAGTCCATGATAGAAGTATCTCCGGAGGACAGCTCCAGCTGCTGCATCGCTTCAAGCTCTGAACTGACCCCTTCGCTGCACCACTCGTATCGGTTGCGGGTGGTGCGGCCGTCCTCCTGATGCTCAAAGACGGAAACACGGCTGACGGCATACTGCTGCCCGATGGCGGCAAGTGCCATGTTGACGCTGCTTTCAAAGTCTCTGGCGGTATAGAGCAGCTCGAAAATATAGGCTTCCAG
>JAVXUG010000033.1:22529-24439 GCA_036642215.1 Ruthenibacterium sp. | reverse complement strand
TTCGCCTCGCGCAGTAACGGCAGCTAGAGCAGCGCGAAGTGCAATGGCAAGTCAGGGAATGCGGCGCTGCGAGCGGAGCTTGGGGCAGCGCTGCGGTCGGCGCTGCGGGCGGCGCTTTAGGCGGCGCTTTGGACGGCGCTACGGGCGATGTTTTGGGCGGCGCTGCGGACGGCGCTGCGGACGGCGCTGCGGGTGGCGCTGCGGGCGGCGCTGCGGGTGGTGTTTTGGGCGGCGCTGCGGACGGCGCTGCGGGCGGCGCTGCGGGCGGCGTTTTGGGCGGCGCTTTGGACAGCGCTGTGGGCGGTGCTACGGGCGGCGCTGCGGGCGGCGCTGCGGGTGGCGCTGCGGGCGGCGCTGTAGGCGGCGCTGCGTACAGCGTCTCAATCAGCACTTTCTGCGGCAGCCCCGCCTGCCCACGCCACATTTCGCGCTGTGCCCCCTGCGCTACGGCACATGCAGTCGTTGGAACGGTTGTGCTGATTGCACTGCTGCCGAAATAGCCAAGGTCGTAATTTTCAATGCACCAGCTTCCAGAACCGCGCGCGTTTTCCGCGCCCGTCACCGACGCACTGTCATAAAGTCCATTGTGCTCTTGAAATTCCCACATAGAAACCCTCTCCCTCCGATGAGGATTGATGGAATCCGATGCACAGCGCAGCGCCAAAAAAACTTGCCGCTTGTTTCCAAAAAACGCCGCCCACCCCTTGGTGCGCTCCAGCCTTTTCGGGCAAATGGGCAAGGGTTTTTCGTCGTCAAGCCCATGCATCGCAATTCAATCAGTGCTCATTTAGAGTATTCTATGCCGATGCCCGCCTCCGCGTGCGCAAAAAAGGCAGCAACACCCGCTTTTTACGAAACGGCTGCCTGCTGCCCTTTAAAATCTGTCCCATTACTTTTTTGTCAAAATTCCGCGATTTTGTACAACCCCTGTGTCACAAATCAAATTCTCCCTTGACCGAGCGTCGAAACAGCGCTTTCAGCGCGTCATCCGCATTGGCGTGCTCATATAAAACGGTGTAAATGGTTTTGCAAATAGGCAAATCAACACCGTACTGCGCGCCCAAACGCATCAGCGCCTTGACCGTAGGCACGCCCTCCGCAAGCCGGTCATACGGCTCGCCCTTAATATAGCTCTCGCCAAATTTACGGTTATGGCTGTGGGGTGAAAACAACGTCGCCTCGTAATCGCCCAGATGACACAGACCGTAGGCCGACAGCTCGTTTGCGCCCATGGCGTGCATCAGACGCGCAATTTCACGCGCGCCGCGTGCCATCAGTGCGCCCTTTAGACTGGACAGGTTTTTGCCGTCCAGCATCCCCGCGGCAATGCCGATGACGTTCTTTGCCGCCGCGCCCACCTCCGTACCCACAAGGTCGCTGCCCTTATAAAGGCGAATCAAATCGGAGTTCAGCGCATCCACAATAGCGTCCACAATCTCCGGCTCGGTGGAGTCCACCACCTGACAATTCGGGATTCCGCGTGTAAAATCCTGCACATGACCCGGCCCGACCCACACCGCAATATGCACGCTTTGTGTCAGCGTTTTGCGCAGCACCTCAGACAGGCGCTCGCCCGTGTCGGCATCAAGACCTTTCATGCACAGGAGAAAGGTCTTGCCCGCCACGGGGTATGCGTTGATCTGCGTCGCCAAATCGCGCAGCTGCTGCGCGCTGATGGACACGACAACCGTGTCGGACGCGGCAAGCGCAGCGCCAAGCTCACTTGTCAGCTGCACGGCATCCGGCAGCGTGACGTATTCATTTTGATGCGTTTGCGCAAGCTGCTGATAGCCGCGGGAGCTTTCGCGCCCCCACAGCGTAACGCTTGCGTGGCGGCTGTGGTACCATGCGAGAAATGAGCCCCAGCGGCCGCAGCCGAGGACGGTGATGTTCATAGTGTTCTCCTGCTT
>JAVXUG010000033.1:20875-22429 GCA_036642215.1 Ruthenibacterium sp. | reverse complement strand
GTATGCGCACCCGTCTTAGGAATGGGTCTCTCCTCGCTTGCTCCGCAGGTGCAGGTGAAAATCTGCACACCGTCAGCCCCGCAGGTTGCCGGGGTTTTAATCGCACCCGCGGTGAACGCATGCACATGCGCGGGCGGCGCGCTGCTTGACGATGAGCTGACCGGCGGTGCGCTGCTTGACGATGAGCTGACCGGCGGCGCGCTGCTTGACGACGAGCTGCTTGATGCGGGCTTGCTTGACGATGCACTGCTCGACGGCGCGACATATTTCGGGTCCTTTACGCCGCATCGCTCGCAAATGCCGTTGACATACTTATGGTCAAGTGCGGGCACCACGTCGCGTTTATCCACCGTGCCATCCCACAGCGTATACGGTGTATAGCCGTTTTCGGTACAGGTCGGGGGCACCGGAGTCCCGGCCTTAGGTGCAGGCGGCTCCTGTCGCACCGGCACATTTTTGACGGTCGGGCGCTTATCCTTTGTATCGTAGGCGTGCGTGCGCACATAAGTCAGCCACGCACGGTCACCCGTCTCGCTTAGATGCAGGCCGTCGGTGGAAATATAATCCGCCTTAATATAGCCCGTTTTGGTATCCTTCAGCTCCTCCGCCATATTCAAATATTTCAGCTTCAAGCTCTTACACATTTTGACAAGGGCTTTGTTAAATTCGTCAATGGTCTTTTGGCTGACATTGGGATAATCGCGGTCAAGCCCGCACGGCGGGATAGACGCAACAATGATATCACAGTGCGGATATTCCTCTTGAATGCTCTGAATCGCTATTTTGTAGTTTTTGATGAAATTGTCGGTGCTGGTTTCTCCGCTGGCATTGTTGGTGCCAAAGCACATCACAATGCGGCGCGGCTGCACCATGGCAATTGCTTTCGGGATGGTATAGACAGTGATGTCGTTCTGGAAAAACACGCACGGCGCGGAAACGGCACCTTGAATGGTCATGCCCACCATGCCCATATAGTTTTCCAGCGGAACCAGCTTGTACACATCGTGCAGGCGCACGGTGTTGGAATCGCCCACAAAAAGTGTTTCATCCATATATTTCTGACCTGCATCCGCTGTTTTGGGCAGGATCACATCGTCAAATTCCTTGGGCTTTATGGAGTTTGCGTCCTTGTCGTAGCCGCTTTCGGGCGGCGTACTGCCGGAGATCGACACACTGGCATCTTCCTGTGTGTTTTTGCCGCCAAAAATCAGCAACGTGCTGGTGACGGCCACAATAACAAATACAAGGGCACAGACAAGAATCATATAAAATGCCTGCTGCTGACGCGCCGGCAGCTTTTTAAACAGCCTCGGCCACTCCTTGATATTATCGAGCGTAAAGGATTGTTTACGTGCCACGATCCTGTCCACCTAACCTTTCAGTTCAATAATTTGCAAGTAGGTACTCGCAAAAACTTTGCGGTGTATCCGCAATAAAAGCCGGGGCATACGCCCGAAGCTCCTCAGCGGAGCCATATCCATATAATACAGCAATTGCCGGCAAATTGCAAAGGCGTGCGCCCTCCATATCGTGAAAGCGGTCGCCAACCATGAC
>JAVXUG010000033.1:17570-20775 GCA_036642215.1 Ruthenibacterium sp. | reverse complement strand
GCCACCGCTTCCTCGATCAATGCCGGGGGCAGAAAATCCGCAAAGGCGACGCGCAGCGGCGGGCCGAGATATTTGTTCAGGCTTTCGCGCGCAGGGTGGATGTCATACTGCGCAAGCGCGTACAGCAGCGAGGCGAAAATGCCGGGGGATGAGTCAATCAGCGTACCGTCTAAATCAATCAGCACCGCCGCACGCGCAGCGGCTTGCTCTGTTTTTATCATGCGCATCACGACAGCAGCATGCGGTCATTTGCAAACGAGCCGTCACTGGCAGCCTCAAATTTAGAAAGCAAATCGGATACCTTCAGATTCTTTTTTTCCTCGCCGCACACATCATAAATAATCCGACCCTCGTTCATCATAATCAGCCGGTTGCCGTAGCGAATGGCATCCTTCATATTGTGCGTGACCATCAGCGTGGGCAGGTTTGACGCAGCAATAATTTTTTCTGTAATCGACAGCACCTTTGCCGCCGTTTTCGGATCGAGCGCGGCGGTGTGCTCGTCAAGCAACAGCAGCTTCGGGCTTTGCAGCGTGGCCATCAGCAGCGTCAGCGCCTGCCGCTGTCCGCCGGACAGCAGCCGCACCTTGCTTGTCAAGCGCGTCTCAAGGCCAAGGTCGAGCAGCTTCAGCTTTTCGCGGTAAATTTCGCGCTCGCTGCTTGTAATGCCCCACGCCAGCGTGCGCGCTTTGCCGCGCCGGTAGGCCATGGCAAGATTTTCTTCAATGCCCATATTGCCCGCAGTGCCCATCATCGGGTCTTGAAACACGCGTCCAAGCAGCTTGGCGCGCTTGTATTCGGGCTGCTTTGTCATGTCTGTGCCATCCAGCACAATGCTGCCGCTGTCAAGCCCGTACACGCCTGCAATCAAGTTGAGCATGGTGGATTTTCCCGCGCCGTTTCCGCCGATGACCGTGACAAAATCGCCGTCGTTCAGCGTGAACGAAAGGCTTGTGATGGCGCGCTTTTCGTTGATGGTGCCGGGGTTAAAGGTCTTGCTGACCGCTTTTAGTTCCAGCATCTCTCACTCCCCCTTTTCTTCCGGCGCAGCGTCGGTGTCCGCGCTGTCAGAATCGGCATCCGCCACCCCCGCCATTGCAGCGGCCGCGGCACGTTTTCCCGCCCTGCCGTATTTGCCGCGCAGATACGGCAGACCCAGCGCAAACGCCACAACAGTGGCGCTGAACAGCTTTAAATCGTCGGTGTGCAGACCGAGCTGCAGCACCAGCGCAATGATGGCAAAATAGATGATAGAGCCGCAGACGATGCTGCCAAGCTGATAGGCAAAGTTAAAGCGGGTGCCGAAAATCACTTCGCCAATGATGACGCTTGCAAGGCCGATGACAATAGCACCGCGCCCCATATTGATGTCGGCATTGCCCTGATACTGTGCCAGCAGCGCACCCGCAAGGCCGACAAGACCGTTTGAAAGCATAAGGCCGAGCATTTTCATGCTGTTGGTGTTTACGCCCTGTGCGCGCACCATTTTGCGGTTGTTGCCCGTTGCGCGAATGGCACAGCCAAGCTCGGTGCCGAAGAACCAGTACAGCCCCGCAATGACGGCAGCCACCATCAGCAGCCCCACCAGAATTGCCACGGGAATGTTGCCGAGCGAAATGATGGTGGGCTTCTTATTTAAACCGATATTGGCGCGCCCCATAATGCGGATATTGACAGAATACAGCGCAAGCTGTGTCAAAATGCCCGCGAGAATGGGCGGAATGCCGAGCCTTGTGTTGAGCAGACCCGTGACGGCACCCGCACACATGCCCGCCAGCATGGCAAGCGGCAGCGTGAGCAGCGGGTGCACCCCCGCGATAATGAGCATGGCACTGACCGCGCCGCCTGTGCACAGGCTTGAGTCCACGGTCAAATCCGCAAAATCCAGCACCTTGAAGGTAATATATACACCAAGCGCGAGAATGCCCCAGATAAGCCCCTGGGACACTGCGCCGGGCAATGCTCTAAGCAGTGACATAGGTACATAACTCCTCTGCGTTTCTATTTTGTCAAGAACAAAAGATATTTTATTATAACATAAAAACGCGACAAGCAAAAGGCCTGCCGCGTTTTTTCTGCTTTTTTTCGTAAAATCGCAGCGTTTACTTTAAATCGGACGGAATTGTGATGCCAAGCTCGGCGGCTGTCTCCTCATTGATGTAAAGGCTTAAATCCGCCTCATCCATCATGCCGATGGGCATGGTGCTGATGTCCGCACCCTTCACAAGAATGTCAAACGCCTGCTGCGCCGTCATTTTGCCCAGATTGTAATAGTCGATGCTGTAGGTTGCAAGGCCGCCGGCCTCGGTCATGCTCTGCTCGCCGCAGATGACGGGGATTTTGGCGGGGTTCGCGACCATGGCGACCGTGGGCATAGCCGCTGCAAAGGCGTTGTCGGTCGGGATGTAAATTGCATCCACCTCGCCGCACATTTTTGTGGTGACGGGCTGAATTTCGTTGGAATCCGCCGCCGTGGCAATGACAACCTTCATGCCCAGCGCCTCAAACGCGGTCTTTGCTAAATCCGCCTGCAAAATAGAGTTGTCCTCGGCGGAGCAATACATGATGCCGACCGTTTTTACGTCCGGCACCAGCGTTTGCAGCAGCTTTGCCTGCTTGTCAACCGGATTCATGTCGGAGGTACCGGACACATTGCCGCCGGGCGCGGCATTGCTGTCCACAAGACCCGCGCTCTCAGGGTCGGTGACCGCGGTGATTAAAATGGGGATGCTCGCCGTTGCCTGCACAGCGGCCTGTGCGGCGGGCGTTGCGATGGCAAGGATTAAATCCACGCCGTCGTTCACAAATTTGGTGGCGATGGTGGCGCAGTTGCTCTGCTCGCCGGAGGCGTTCTGCACATCGAACGCAACGGCGCAGCCGCTGTCCTTGGCAAGCTGCTGCAGCGTTTCCTGAAAACCCTTGCACGCCTGATCCAGCGCGGCGTGCTGTGTCAACTGAATGATACCGATTTTAAAATCGGTTTTTGCGGCGGCAGACGCGTCCCCTGCTGCGGGGGCTGTGCCGGCGCACCCCCCCAAGCAGAGTGCCATAAGCACAGCAAGGATCAGTGCGGATAATTTTTTCATACTTTTCCCTCCACTTTACATTGCGCGCATTGTATTACTGCCTTAAAAAAAACGGTCTGCGCTTTGCAGGGCTGCTTTTCAGCGAATTGACAACGCGCCCAATCCTTTATTACGCTAAA
>JAVXUG010000033.1:0-17560 GCA_036642215.1 Ruthenibacterium sp. | reverse complement strand
CCCAATTACATCAAATTTAGGCCGCTGTATTTGTATAGATATACAGTTTAGCGCATTTTTTGCGCCAATCCTGCAATCAGACGGTCAAAAAAGCTGCCTTGCCGCGCGCTAAAACACCGTGCCCGCGCAGCAAAGCGTCCGCAAAAGGTCGGGGCGAAAGCCGTCGTGCGCTTCGTCAAGGCTGCTCTGCACAACGCCCTCGCTGCCGGGGTGCGCTGTGGCGTGCACAAAGCGCTTGTCGCCCAGATACAGCGCAATGTGACCGGGAAAATAGAGCAAATCACCGCGCTGCGCCTGTGCAAAAGTAATTTTTCGCACGGGAAAGCCCTGCTCGATGGAGGCATCGCGGTAGATGACAAGACCGTTGAGCAGATAGGTCATCGAGGTCAAGCCGCTGCAATCAATGCCCAGCGGCGTTTTGCCGCCCCAGCGGTACTGCGTGCCGAGATAGCGCAGCGCCGTTTCGCACAGCGCCGTGCGAAACGCACCTTGCTGCTGCGCCGTCATCGCGCTGGGGTCTATGCCCTGCGCGGGTGCTTGCAGACAGGTTGCTTTCGTATAGCCGCGGCGACCGTCCGCAAGGCGAACACACTGCCACAAATCCGCATCCGGCACGCCCTGTGCGCACAGCAAGCCGCCGCGCGGCACGCCTTGCAGCTGTACGCCCTGCACCTTGGGCGCGTCAAGCACATCAAGATATGGGGCAAGAACAACGCGGTTGGGACACCACGCGCCGCCGCCGTCTGCGCCGTCCGAAAGCGGCGCGTCCGGCGAGCATACCCCGCACAGGCACAATTCCGGTGTCCAGCCCTCGTAGCGATAGTGCGTGCGAATTTTGGCAAAGCCGCACGCCGTTTCCAGTCTCTCTACCGTCATGCCGCACAGCGCTTCGTCAATGCAAACGCCCTTTTGCGGCGCACTGTACAGCGGCGCAATGTCCGTGCAGATTGCTGCATATACGCTCATTGCTGTTTTTCCTCCACCTCGTAAACCATTCTGCCGATGCGCCCCGCCAGCTCCTCCGCCGCGCGCAGGTCTGTCGCCTTTGTGATGAGCACAGCCAAAAAATACGGCTGCACCGTCTCAAACACGCCCGCATCGTGGCGCACATCGTCCAATTCTCCCGTTTTGTGCGCGACGGGCACATCCTGCCAAAGATAGCGCAGCAGCACTTCCCCGTCGCGCTGTCCCTTTAAAATATCGCGCGCAGTGCGGCACAGCGCGGGTGTAAGCACCGTTTCCGCGTACAGCGCCGCAAACAGCGCGCACTGGTCGGCGGCGGTGGTTGTGTTGTCAACGCCGCGTGCGGCGGCCTCAAAATCCAGCATTTTCCGGCACAGCTCTGTGTGCTTCAGCCCCATGCCGCGCGCTGTGTCGTTGATAAAATCTATGCCGAGCAAATCGATCAGCACATTTGCGGCGGTGTTGTCGGAGCGGATAATCATCCAGGTGAGCAGCTCGCACAGGCGATAGGCGGGAAAGCCCTGCGAAAATGCAATCGTGTCCGGAAGCACCGCGTTTTGCAGCACAGGAATCATGCTTTGCAGCGTATAATCTTCCCTTTGCACGGCGCGCAGCGCCGCCACAAGCACCACTGTTTTGATGAGGGAGGCTGCGGGCAGCACTTCCCCTGCGCCGATCGAAATAGGCGGCGCGCCGCCCGAAAGCGGCTGAAGCAGCACGCAGACATGCATGGGCGCACAGCGCACTGCCGCGTCAATTTCGCGCTCTGCGCGCCGCTGTAATGAGGTGGCTGTCTCCACGTCTTTTCCCCCTGTCCGTAAAGTGTCTGCCCTGCCGCGCAAAAGAGAGTACACGCAGAAAAGGCGGACGCAAATCCGCCTTTTTTGCGTGCTTACAGCATTGCACGATATGCTTTTGTCTCCGCGCTGTTCGCGAGAATAAAGTGCTGCGGCTCAATCTCCACCCATGTCGGAGCATCCGTCTCGTAATGATGGCACGACGGGTCGTACACTTCAAGCACCTTATTTTTTTCAGCGATGGGGTCGGGCTGCGGAATGGCCGACAGCAGCGCGCGCGTGTACGGGTGCAGCGGATGCGCGAACAGCTTTTCCGTGTCTGCCAGCTCCACAATTCTGCCCAGATGAATCACCGCAATGCGGTCGCAGATAAAACGCATGACCGAGAGGTCATGGCTGATGAACAGATAGGTCAGGCCGTTTTTCTTTTGCAGCTCCGCCAGCAGGTTCAGCACCTGTGCGCGGATGGAAACGTCCAGCGCGGAGATCGGCTCGTCCGCGATGATAAATTCCGGCTGCATAATCAGCGCGCGCGCAATGCCGATGCGCTGACGCTGCCCACCCGAAAACTCGTGCGGAAAGCGGCTTGCAAATTCCGGCAGCAGCCCCACCTCCGACAGCGCCTTTGCCACCATCTCGCCGCGCTGCTTTTCGGTGTAGTGCCGTCCCTTGCCGTACAGCCCCTCGGAGACAATATAGTCCACCTTTGCGCGCTCGTTCAGCGAGGCCATCGGGTCTTGAAAAATCATCTGGATTTTGCGCGTGACTTCTCTGTCCTGCTCGCGGCTGATTTTTCCGCTGATGCGCTCTCCGCGGTACAATATTTCGCCCGAGGCCGCGGAATTGATGCGGATGATGGCGCGTCCGATGGACGTTTTTCCGCTGCCGCTTTCGCCCACAAGACCAAAGGTCTCGCCCCTGTAAACATCAAAGCTGACGTGCTTGACCGCCTTGAATTTGTGCCGTCCGCTGCCAAAATGCACGCTTAAATCCTTCACCTGCACCAAAGGCTCTTTGCTATCCATTCGTGTCGCCCCCTTTTCGCAGCTGCCGGATATTTTCCGGCGGGTCTATTTTGGGCGCGCGCGAATCCAGCAGCCAGGTGCGCGCCTTGTGCGTGGGACTTACGCTGAAATAGGGCGGCCGCTCGACAAAATCAATGTCAAGCGCATAGGGGTTGCGCGGTGCAAACGCGTCCCCCTTTACCTCGGCAAAAAGGTTTGGCGGGGTGCCGTGGATGGAATACAAATCCTTTCCCTTTACGCCCAGCTGCGGCATGCTGGACAAAAGCGCCCACGTATAGGGATGGCGCGGGGCATAAAACACTTCCTCGCAGGTGCCAATTTCCACAAGGTCGCCCGCGTACATCACGGCAATGCGGTCGGCAACATTTGCCACAACGCCAAGGTCGTGCGTAATATACACGGTGGTCAGGCTGTATTTTGCCTTGAGCTGCTTAATCAGCGTTAAAATCTGCGCTTGAATGGTCACGTCCAGCGCTGTCGTCGGCTCATCGCAAATGAGGATTTTCGGCTTGCAGGCAATGGCGATGGCAATGACGACACGCTGACGCATCCCGCCCGAAAATTCGTGCGGATACTGCCGGCAGCGGCGCTGTGCGTCCGCGATGCCCACGTCGCCTAAAATTTCAACGGCCTTGCTTTTGGCTGCCGCGCCCCGCAGCCCCTGATGCAGCGTCAGTGCCTCTACAATCTGCGCCCCCACGGTCTTGAGCGGGTTCAGACTTGTCATTGGGTCCTGCATGACAATGGCAATTTCGCTGCCGCGGACGGCGCGCCACTCGCGCTCTGACTTGAACGCAGCCAAGTCCTTGCCGCCGTACAGAATATGACCGCCCGCAATGCGCCCGTTCGCGTCCAAAAGCCCCATGAACGACTTGCAAAACACAGATTTTCCGCTGCCGCTTTCGCCCACGATCGCAATGCTTTCGCCCTTGTACAAATCAAGATTGATGCCCCTGATTGCGTGCAGCGTCTTGCCGCGAAGGGTGAATTCAATCTCTAAATCCTGCACGGACAATATGGTTTCCGGCATGTTGCACCCTCCTTTTAAAAGATGTGGTTTTTGGGGTCGGCCGCGTCCGCAAAGGCATTGCCGATGATATAAAAGCTGATGGTGATCACCGATAAAACAATTGTTGGGAAAATGAGCTGATAGCGCAATTCCGGGCTCATCATCAGCGCGCGTCCGGCGTTGATGAGGTTGCCCAGCGACGGAATATCCACCGGCAGGCCAAGGCCGATATAGGTGATGAACACCTCGTTGCCAATGGCGGCCGGAATCGCCAGCGCCATGCGCAGCATAATGACCGAGACAAGATACGGCAGCAGATTGCGCAGCATAATGCGGCCTGTGCTGCTGCCTAAGCACCGCGACGCAAGGTTGTAGTCGCGGTCGCGGATGATGACAATTTGGTTGCGCACAAAGCGTGCCATCTGCACCCAGCCGACAAGGCTCATGGCGAACACCAGCGTAAAAACGCCCGGCTTCATGATGTAGGAAAACAAAATGAGCACAATCGTCTGCGGCACGTTGTCAAGGATATTGTACAGCTCTGTAAAAATAAATTCCACCTGCCGCACATAGCCCCACAGCACACCCGCAAGGATGCCGACAGCGGCCTCTACCCCCGCCACAAGAAAGCCAATGAGCAGCGAGGTGCGCGTGCCGCTCCACACACGGCTCCATAAATCCTGTCCGATGGAGTTGGTGCCGAACCAAAATTCTCCGTTTGGCGTTTGGTTGCGGATTTGCAGCCCCGTAGCGGCATCGTTATGGATAAAGTTCGGGTCCTTTTGACCCGGAATGTACGGCTGAATAAACGTAAACAGCAGCAGCACAATCATGACCCCAAGCAGCACAACGACAATTTTGTTGCGAAAGAACACACGAAATGTGCTTTTCCAGTACGAATAATTGGAATAAGCGGTGCGCTCTGCGCTCTCGGTGTCCTGATTTGCCAGACGGAACAGCGCATCGTTTGCGTGGCTGTCCCCTGCGTTTTCTGCCGCCGCGCTCTGCGCCAATTGCGCCGTCAGCGCATCGCCCAGCTTTTTTTCTTTTGCTCCACGAATGGTCATCAGCGCGCACCCTCCTTTTTGGTATAGCTGATTCGGGGATCAACCATCGCCATGAGAATGTCGCCCAGAATCAGACCGAGAATGCCCACCGACGCATACAGCAGCACAATAATCTGCACCATGGCGTTGTCCTGCCGCTTGATGACATCCACAAGCAGACCGCCCATGCCGGGGATGCTGTACAGCGACTCGATATAAATAGAGCCGATGACCGTGTTGAGCAGCGACGAGGGAATGTACTGTACCATGGGCACAAACGCATTGCGAAAAATATGCGAGGACATAATTTTGCGCCCCGACACGCCCTTTGCGCGCGCAAGCTGCACATAATCCTTTGTACTTTCGTCCACCATATAGCGGCGCAGCCACATCGCGTAATAGGCGATGTTGCCCAGCGAGAGCGAGACGACGGGCAAAATCCAGCTGGCGGGATTGGACGCTTTAAACAGCATAGGCAGACCGAACCAGTCGGTGCCGAACAGTTGAATGAACAAAAAGTACACCGCCGCGGGCACCGCTTGAATAAACACAATAAAGCCCGTGCCGATGCCGTCGAGCAGCCGACCCTTGCTGCGTGCCATCAGCGTGCCCAGCGTCATGCCCACCAGCATGGCAAGCGCCATTGAAATAAGCCCCAATTTGAGCGAAAGGGGCACCTTTGTGGCCAGAATTTCCGTGATGGGCACATTGGCGCGGTAAATGCGCGACACGCCAAGATCCCCGTGCAGCAGCTGCTTGTAAAAATGGAACAATTGAACCGGCAGGGGCTTGTCCAGCCCCATGGCGGCAATCCCCGTCTGCACCTGCGCGGGCGTAAGCTTGTCAAAGTTTTGGAAATAGCCCTCGATGGGCATGAGGCGCAGCAGCGAAAACACAATGGTTATAATGAGAAACAGTGTAATCAGCGAGCGCCCGACCCGCTTTGCAATGAATTTTAGCATTTGCTTTTCACCCCTTCTTTCAAGGCCGCAGTATAAACAGCAATGCATAACACCAACGTGCAAAGCTTTGTTATGCGTTCCTGTTTATAAAGGAGCAAAAGGGCTCTGCCCCGAAAAAAAGCAGAGCCCTTTCCTCACTTTATACTGTTGTTGCAGCGGGCACGCTATGCGCGCAGGGCTTCCCATGCGGCAAGGTTTTCCTCGTACTGCGCCATGCTGAGGGGCACATCGTACAGGTGCTGACCCTTATAGCGCAGGCCGGACACGCCGAACGGCGCGTACTGGCTCTCGAACACGTTAAGCTTTGAAACCTGATACGACACGCCCGCCGTGGAGAACGGAATGGTAAGCGCGTGCTGAATCAGATAGGCCTCCGCCTTTGCAAACGCATCGTAGCGCACGGTCATGTCGCTTGTCTGTGCCATACCCGCTTCGACAAGCTTGCGGTATTCAGCCACGACCTTGGCGGTATCTCCCGTACCTTTTTCCAAAAACGCATACTTGTAATCGCCATAGAACGGGTCGGTCCACGTCTGCGGGTCGGCATAGTCCGCGCCCCAGCCGCATTTCATAAAGGCATAGTTGCCGCTGCGGCGCACCTCGGTCAAAAAGCCCGTCTCAGGCCCTGCCTGCACGATGATATCAATATAATCAGCGCCCAGCAAGCCCTCCATCTGCTGCTCGACCACCATACATTCCTTATCCCAATCGACAATGGTGGGGTTGTACGGCATCAAGATTTTAACCGGGAACGTTGCACCGGCGGCGGTCAGCTCCTGCATGGCCTTTTCTTTATAGGAGATGGCCTTATCCTTTTGAAAGCTGTCGCCCGCGGTAATGCTCTTTACCGCGTCAAACTGGGCGTAGTCCTTGCCGTCCGCCGCCGCAAAGTTCGGCGGGGTGATGGTGTTGATGACAAGCGACTGCGGATCGTTCTGGTCAAGAACGGCAAGCTCCTTGACGCGGTCAAGCGCCGCCATCATCGACTGGCGGAAGTTCTCGTTGTTGACGACAAGCTTCCAGTTGTCCGGCTCGTACTCCGCATCAAAGTTCGGGTCAAAGTTAAAGCAATAGAAGTAGGAATAGTCCACCTTATTGCGGTATTTGCTGACGATATCCTTGGTCTCATCGTTCGACAGCCAGCTGTCGAGCAAGTCGGAGCTGATGTCCGCCTGATCAATTTCGCCGCGCTTTGCCATCTCGGGGCCGATGGTGCCGGACTCGGCATTGTACGTTTCCTCGATGGTGGTGATAAACACCTTGTCCTTGTCCCAATAGCTGGGGTTTTTGGTGAAAACGCGGGTCTGCTGCGGGGCAAAATCGCTGAGGTAATACGCGCCGCAGTACAGCATGGTGGTGGCATCCGTGCCAAAGGCATCGCCCTGCTCCGTCAAAAACGGCTCGTACACGGGCATAAAGCACACATAGGTAAGCGCCGACAGAAAGTACGGCGTGGGGGCCGCCAGTGTGTATTCCAGCGTGTCATCATCCAGCGCCTTCACACCCACCGCATCAAAGGCAATCTCTGCCGCCGGCTCGATGGCGTTGCCGTCAGCGTCGGTGGTTTTGGCACCGTTTTCGCTTGTGAGCAAATAGGAGGTGTAGTTGTAATATTCCTCCGCATTTGCCACAACGCCAAAATAGCTGGCGGCGGTGCCGCTCTCGTGGTTTGCGTCCAGCACATATTGGGCGGCGCTGACAAAATCCTTCGCGGTCACATCCGCGACCTCTGCGCCGGTGTTGTCCACCCACTTAACGCCCTTGCGGATTTTAAACGTATAGGTCAAATTGTCCTCGCTGACCGTCCAGCTCTCTGCCAGTGCGGGCATCAGCTTGCCCGCTGCGTCGTACTCGACAAGGCAGTCGATGACGTTTGCGCCAACCTGCTGCTCAAGCTGCGTATTGGTGACAAGATAGTTGATGGTGGAGACCTCTGAGGAATACAGCTTGCGGTAGGTTGCCTCGCCGGGTTCAGCCGACGTGCCGCCCGACGCGGATGGGGTACCACACGCCACAAGGCTGAACGCCAGTGCGCAGGCAAGAGACAGTGCCAAAAGCTTTCTCATGTATTTTCCCTCCATTGATAACGTTTTTCCTCTTATCGTAAGCGCGCTTTTCGCGCAGAACGGCTTTTTTACAAAAACGCGGGCACGCGCGTAATGCCAATGCCCGGTGCGTCTGTCATGGTGACGGTGCCGCCCTCATACAGCGGGCCGCCCGTGAACGGGTCTGTCCTGCACAGGGACGGCCCGTCTAAATCCGCGCGCGTGATAATGCTGCGCCCTGCGGCAAGATGCGCCGCCGCGCTGACCGCAAGCTTTGTCTCCAGCATGCAGCCAATCATGCATTCCACGCCGTAAATTTCGGCGATGTCGCAAATTTTAAGCGCGCCATAAATGCCACCCGTTTTCATCAGCTTAATGTTGATGAGATCCGCCGCGCCCATTTGCACAATGCGAATGGCATCCTCTGCCGAAAACACGCTTTCATCCGCAAGAATCGGCGTAAAGACAGCTTTTGTGACCGTTTGCATCCCCGCGAAGTCCTGCGCCTTGACCGGCTGCTCCACAAGCTCGATGTCAAGACCCTTATCCTCCATGGCGGTGATGATGCGCACGGCCTCCTTTGCGCCCCAGCCCTGATTTGCGTCCACGCGCAGGCGAATGCCGCCGCCCACGGCCGCGCGAATGGCGGCAATGCGCTCCACGTCGGCAAGACCCTCTTTGCCCACCTTGATTTTCAAAATCCGGTAGCCCTTGCTCACCGCGTCCGTGCTGTCGTCCACCATCTGCTGCACATCGTTCACGCTGATGGTGAGGTCCGTCTCAAAGCTTCTGCGCGCACCGCCCAAAAGCTGATAGAGCGGCGCGCCGAAGCGCTTTGCAAAAAGGTCGTACACCGCCATATCGACCGCCGCCTTGGCGGAGGTGTTTTTCACAAGCGCGCCGTGCAGCTTTTTCATGATACCGTCGAGGTTTTCAAGCTCCATCCCAAGGAGGGCGGGCGCGATAAAATCAGCGATGGCACAGCGAATGCTGCCCTTTGTGTCGCCCGTGATCACAGCGGTCGGCGGCGCTTCCCCGTAGCCCACTTCGCCCGTGTCCGCCGTGATTTTCACGACGATGTCCTCCACGTTTTCCACCGTGCGCAGCGCCGTTTTAAACGGACGCGCCAGCGGCACAAATACTTCGCCCAGCTCTATTTTCGCAATCCGCAACCGAAATCCCCCCCCGACGCTTTAGCGCTTTATCAAATTAAAAAATATGTATTTCTGGTTATTATAGCAAAAATTTGCTTCCATTACAATAATTTTATAAGCTTTTTTCACATATCTCATATAAAATGCGTGCAATGTCCTGCATCGTGCGCTCAAATTCGGGCACCTGCACCTGCGCGCCGCAAAAGCACACAACAAAAGGCTGCCGCGCATACACAATTCCCACATCGTGCGTGATGCCGTCATCCTCGCCTGTTTTATGGGCGATGGGAACGCCGTGCAGATAAAACGGAATTTTCCCGTTGAGCCGTTGTTTTTTAAGAATTTCCAGCATGGCGGCGCTGTCCTGCGCGCTGACAATTTCGCCGTGATAAAGCTGCTTGAGCAGGCTGCCCATTTCGCGCGCCGTGATGTAATTTTCAATGCCCTGCTCCGATGCGGCGCTGTCGAACAGCAGGCGGCGGAGCGTTGTTGTCCGCGCACCCAGCGCGCGCAGATTTTTGTTGATGCCGTCCATGCCAAGGCGCTTTATGAGCAGATTGGTCGCCGTATTATCCGATAAAATAATCATCAGCGTGCACAAATCGAGCAGCGTGACCTGCACGCCGTCGTGCAGATAGCTCAGCGCGCCGCAGCTGGGCAGCTTATCAGCCTGTGTGATGACAAAGCTCTCGTCCGGCGAAAGCGTGCCCTCGCGCATGCGGCGAAACGCCTCTATCAGCACGGGCAGCTTGATGACGCTCGCCGCCACAAGCGGCGTGTCCGCGCCATAGGCAAGCGTGTCGCCCGTGACAAGGTTCTCATAATAAAAGCACGCGTCGCCGCTGTGCGCGGCAAGACGCGCTAAAATTTCCTGCTGAGGACTGCCATCTTTTTTATTCACGAAAAGCCTCCTGACTAAATGATACAAAAAGAGCCTTTCTGTGGCGAAAGGCCCTCTACTGTGCCGCCATCGCTTCGGTGTCGTGCGCAAGCATCGTTTTTTTATTTTGTATAGCATAGCACTTTACACAAAAAAGCGCAAGCGATCGCCGGATTTTGCGCACCTTTGTCGCGCGCGCACTTTCGGTGGGACTCTTTCAACTGCCGCAAGTGCCCCTGTCCCCTTGTACCGACCCGACAATTTTTTTCAGCGCAGGCGAAATAAAGGCCGACAGCGCCGCCACGCACAAGAGCAAAACGCCGATGTGCCCGGCAAATTTTTCAAACAAAAGCCCGTAAATTGCTTGACCGACCGGCTGCGCGCACAGGGAGAGCGACATCATCAGCGCAATCACCTTTCCGACAAGCTCCGGCGGCGTTTGTGTCTGCACGGTGGCAAGCATCTGCACGCTGAACACCGTGGCAAGCGCCATGATGAGAAAGCAGGCTGTGGTAACAACAAGATAGCTGACCCAAGGCTGCGCGCCCAGCAGCAGCGGTGCCGCCATAGCCGCCACGCAAGCGCTGCATGAAAGCAGCAGCAAATGGGACTTTGCAAGCCGCAGCTTTTTGCTGAACAGCGCCGTGCAAATCCCGCCGCACAGACCCCCCAGCGCCATCATTCCCTGCGAAAAGCCCAGCGCTGCATCGCTCCGTTGCAGGATGTTTATCATTAAAACCGGCGTGCCCACGGTTAGCATTGCCGACAGGACAAGGTTAAACAGTGCCACAAGAGCGATGATTTGCATCAGCATCGGCTTTTCGGTTTTGAGATAGTGCACACTGTCGCGCACATCGTTTTTTACAATTTTGAAGATGCCGCTGTCACTTTTTCGTTTTATGAAGGGAATGGTGATGAAAAGCTCCATCACAGCGGAGGCAAAAAAGCAGACGATACTAAGCGCCAGAATGGGTGCAATTCCGAAAGCGCCAAACAGCATCCCGCCGATGATCGGCCCCAAAAGCCCCGCCAGCGCACCGATTTGGTTGACGACGGCCCCTGCGGGCAAGATGTTTTCCTGAGTGACCAATGCGGGAATGCTCGCCTGCACGGTGGGTTGATAGGTGCCGCTGATGCCATAAAGCAGCATGAGCGCCACGATCAGCAGCGGCACAAGCGGCAGCTTTTCCAGTGAAAATGACAGTGCCGTGATGATACCCGCCGTCAAAAAGTCAAGCGCGACCATGATATTGCGTTTGTTGGCTCTATCCGCCAGAATGCCGCCCAAAAACGACAGCACCACCATGGGCAAAAAAGAGCAGGCGGACACAAGCCCAAACAGCGCCGCTGAGTTTGTCTCGCGCAGCAGATACAGCGGCAGGGCAAAGCGCAGAATGGCATTGCCGAACAGCGAAATGACCTGCCCGATGACCACCAGTGTAAAGTCCTTTGTAAACAGTGCTTTTGATGTCATAATTTTCTCCTTATAATACCGACCGTCGGTATGTGATTTGATAAAAAAATAAACGCCTTTTTCGGCATTTGCGGGGCGGGCACAGCTTTGTTTTTGGCATTTGTTTGGCACAAGGCTCTGCATCAGCAGGGAATGTGAAATCCAAGCAGTCAGACGAATTTTTTGCGAGCCTTTGCGAGCCTTTGCGATTTTTGCGAGCCTTTGCGATTTTTGCGATTTTTGCGAGCCTTTGCGATTTTTGCGATTTTTGCGATCCTTTGCGAGCCTCATTCCTCCGTATTGCTGCAAGGATCGCGGTTTCATGGCGGTTTCATGACTGGTTGGAACGGGAATCCTCCTTGCATGAAACCGCATACGGCAAAGCAGCGATATGGGAAATGCCCTTATTTTGTTCCCTTGCTGTCAATTTGGCGGCGCACACCGCAGCACCTCCGGCGGGCTGCCGTGCGGTTCCGGCTTTTTGGGGAAACGCATTATTCGTTGTATCTCCTGCACAGCTCGACATATTGCTCTAGCATTTCCGAATCCAGCAGCGCAAGCCCGATTCCGTGCAGCAGCTTATCAAGAAACAAAAGCTTTCTGCGCATTTCCTCCGGCGTTGTTTTTGTGATGGCGGGGTTTGCCCAAATGTTGATCAGCGTGATAAGCACCTCTGCAAGCTCTTTCGGATATTCTGTTTTAAGCGAGCCGTCCGCAATGCCCTGCTGAATGACCGGCTGCACATAAAACGGCACAACAAGCTTATAAATTTCCGTAATTTCGTTCTGAAAAAAGCGCGGGTCATTCATAATTCGTCTGCCCACCGCTATGACCGCATTGCAATTGGGATTTTGATAGCCCGCCCGCAGCATCATTTTTAACTTTTCTAAGCCGCTTTTGGACTGATCATCCCGAATGCCATCAAAATAAGCCATGTTCTGCTGCCCGATTGTGTTGCAGACTGCCTCAAAGATTTCCTCCTTCGATTTGAAATGGTGATAAATCGCGCCCTTGGAAAGTCCGCCCAGCCGATCAATGATGTCTTGAATTGAAGTGTCATCGTAGCCCTTTTGGATAAAAAGCGCCAGTGCTTGCTCCAAAATAAGACGGACTGTCTCCTCAGGATATTTATTTCGTGCCATTGCTTGCCCCCTATACATACCGCTGGTATCTATCATATGCTTTCTGCGCATTTTTGTCAAGTGCCCGCCACGCACGCTTTGCGCGGTCACAATCTGTTTTCAAAAAGTACATTGTATGTTCCGAGGCACCATGTTATACTAGAATAAAGTTCAGACCATACTATACCTTAAAGGCGGTGCATTCCGATGGAGCAGGAGCTATCTGCTTGGAGCAGCCAGATGGCTGCCTTTCACATTCCCCGCTGGTGCGAGTTACCGGATATGGATTTATACATGGATCAGGTCATCAGTCAGCTTGACAAATATCTTGCGCCCATGCAGTCCTGCAGCGACGAGCATTTTGTCACAGCCAGCATGATTAACAACTATGTCAAGCAGCAGCTGCTGCCCGCGCCCGTAAAAAAGCGCTACAGCCGCGTGCATATGGCGCATCTTGTCGTCATCTGCCTGCTCAAGCAGGTCTTGAGCATTCCCGAGGTAAAAATGCTGCTGTGCACCTGCCTTACCAGCCGCCCCGAAAGTGAGCTGCCCGTCGGTTACGACATGTTTTGCGCGGCGCAGGAGTGCTCGTTCGGCCGCGTGGCAAAGATGGCCGCGCAGCAGGAGAGCGCGGTTCACAGCCGCGCGGATTTGGCCGTGGACGCGGCTGCGCTGGCGTGCGCGGGCAAGGCGCTGGCACAAAAGCTGATTCCTGCCGCGCAGGAGCAGCCGTAATTTTTCCGCTTTGCAATTTTTTAAAAGCACACCTTGTCAAATACCTTACCGTCCCAAATAATGAAATCACGAGGGAAAGCCATGTCCGTTGAAAAAATGCGCGCATTTATTATCCGTTTTGTTTTTTACTGTCTGCTGCTTGGGCTTGCGTACTGCGTGCTGAAATATGTTCTGCCGATGCTCACGCCGTTTTTGCTGGCATTTTTCTTTGCCTTTTTGCTGCAGCCGCTCATCACCTGGTGCAGCAAGCACACCAAGGCCTCTCGCAAGGCTTTGGCTGTTTTGGTGCTTGTCGCATTTTATGCTGTTTTAATCACTTTGGTCGTACTGATTGGCACAAGAGCCGTGGTGACCATCCGTGACGGCTTCTCTGCCCTGCCGCTTTTTTATGCCGAGACTTTAGAGCCGGCTATCGCACAGGTGCAGCAGAATATCGAGTCGTTTTTTCACAGCATCAACCCCAGCGCGCAGCTGCTGCTGGACGGCTTTGGCGAGACGATAACCGCCTCGCTCTCCGCGCTTGTCACCACCATCTCCAATAGCGCCATCACCGGCGTAACGGGGTTTGCCACGGGGCTGCCGTCCGTGTTTGTCAACTGTCTGCTCACGATCATCTCGTCATTTTTCTTTGTGACGGATTACTATAAAATCACAAGCTTTCTCATGCGGCAGCTTCCAAAGGGCGCGCGCGATTTGCTGTTTAAAATTAAATCGCAGGGCGTGGACGTTCTGCTGCGCTTTGCCCGCGCGTATGCCATTTTGCTGTCCATCACCTTTGTGGAGCTGTCCATCGGCTTTTTGCTGCTCGGCGTTCACAATGCGCTTTTGGTCGCGTTTGGCGTTGCACTTGTGGATATTTTGCCGGTGCTCGGCACGGGCACCATTCTCATCCCGTGGGGCATTTCGATGCTGATTCTGGGCGATTTGCCCGCGGGCTTCGGTCTTTTGATTTTATATGCCATCATCACGGTGGTGCGCCAAACGCTGGAGCCGCGTGTGGTGGGCAAGCAGATCGGTCTGTATCCGCTAATCACACTTGTGTGCATGTTTGTGGGCGCGTATCTGTTTGGCTTTGTGGGAATGTTCGGTCTGCCGATTCTGGTGACCATCTTTGTGCAGTTAAATCGCGCGGGCGAGCTGCACTGGTTTAAATAGACGCACGCCCGCGAAAATACAGGTTAAAAAAACAGCACCGTGTCTCCTTTGCAAGGAAGTACACGGTGCTGTTTTGTCGTTTTTTGCGATCCTTTGCGTGGTGAACGCTACGCTGCGGCAAGCGGCTGCGTGCCAAAATAGGCACAGATGCTCTCGTAATAAATGCGCGCGGCACGGGCGCAGCCGTCCTCAAACCCCCACGCGACAACATCGTCCGCATTGGTCAAAAAGCACTGCTCCAAAAGCAGCGCCGGACAGTCCACCTTGTCCACCATGGCAAAGCTTTCGGCGGTTTGCACCGTGGTGTCGCTCTCCTCCGCAATGCGCTTGTTGTATTCGCCGCCGCTCTCCTCGCCGTTTACGGCAATGTAATAGCAATAGCGAACACCGCTCTCCCCGCGCAGGGTCGCGCCGGCTGTCTGCATCCCCTGCGCAACCAGCTGCGCAAAGCGCAGCGACGGCTCATGATAGGGTCTGCCCGGCGGTGCCGGATAGCATTCAAAGCCATAGGCTGTGTCTCCGCCCGCCTCTAAATTGCCGTGAATGCTGATGAGCAAATCCGCTTTCGCGCTGTTTGCAGCCTCCACGCGCTGCGCAAGCGTCGCCCCCTCGCCGTCGGCGCGGCAAAAGACAGGCGTGTAATTTGGGTCATTCTTCAGCCAGCCGTTCAAGAAATAGACCACCTTTTCCGTCAGATCCACCTCGTTGATGCAGCCGACAGCGCCTAAATCCTTGCCGCCGTGCCCCGCGTCCATCGCGATGGCAAAGGGCGGCTGCGTGGGCAGCACATACTGCCAGCCGTCCGGCTTTTTTGCGCTGTTTGTCCCGTTTTTTTGTCCTGTGCAGCCGCGCAGCAGCAAAAGCAGGGCAATGCAAAGCAGCACCGCCGCCAGAATTATGACGAGGATGCGCTTTTGTCTTTGCTTTTTTCTGCGCGCGTGCGTGCGCCGCGCGGACTGCTGATCCGTCTGCATCTGTGAACTCCTTCTGTATCATAAAACGATCGAAAACCGGGCAATTCTTCGCACCTTTTGCGCAGGCTGCCCTTTCCGGAACGAATTTGCATTCCGCTGTCAGTATAACAGGCAAATGTGTCAGAATGATTGCGAATGCCCTTATTCTATGCCCAAAATGACAATTCCCACCGCCGCGACAGCGATGACGGCATACTGCCCCCGCGTCAGCTTTTCTTTCAGGAAAATACGGCTCCACAGCAGCGACAGAATGCAGTAGGCCGAAATCATGGGTGCCGCCACAACCGCGTTTGCGCCGATGGCAAAAATGTAGGCAAACTGACCCGCTGTCTCGCATAGGGCGGCTGCAAGCTTTGGTGCCTCGGTGGGAACGCGCAGCTTTTGCTTTTTAATGACCACCACATAAAGAAACGCGAGCACCGCCATGGCAAGAAAGGTAAATTCGTAGGCGATATTGGCCTGTGCCTCGCCGATGACCGTGTCAAGCAGCAGCGCGTCGGCAAAGGTGCCAAGACCGTCAATCAAGCAGTACAAAAGCGGAAACAGCACCGCAATGACGCTGCGTGTATGCTTTGCATCGCCCGGATCGCCCAGCGCCACGCGCGCTGCGTCGTCCTGCTTTTTTTCAATGTACGACAGTGCAAATACGCCCACGCACACAAGCGCCACGGCGAAAATCTGAAGGCCGCTCATGCGCTGGCCCAAAAAGACAAAGCACAAAATGGCTGCCACCGCACCGGAGGAGTTGCAGATGGGCGAAGAAACCGACAGCACAATATAGCGCAGCCCCACATATCCAAGAATCATAGCGAGAATGTACAGCGCAGACGCGGGCATATAGGTAAGAATGTCCATCGGTGAAAACGGGGTGCCCATGCACACCAGAATGGTGGCGTGCACACCCATCACAAGGCCGACCGCCATCACCATTTTCCAGTGACTGTATTTGTCGTCGGGCTTTGAGCCGACCTTGCTGAGCACATCGCTGCCGCTCCAAAACAGCATCGCAATCAAAGCTAAAATAAACCATGTCATATTACTTTCCGTCCTTTATCAAAAATAAAACAGATTAAAGCATACCATAAAAAGGACATAAAGTACATGGGGCGGCAGCATAAAACAGGCATCGCTTTTCAAGCTGTCAATTGCGTAAAAGCGCCTATTGTGTGCGTCACAGCAGCACAACAGCGCGGCTTCCCATGGCTGTATAGCTCTCTTGAAAAAGCGCGAGCGGCACGCGGGTATTCCCCTTGACGGGATCCGTTACATAGCAGGTATCCTGTGCAATGCCCGTGAGCAGGACGCAGTGCAGATTTGCATAGGGCACATAGGTTTCGCCTGTCCCCTCAATGCGCCAGTGGAAAGTGCTGTAGCGTGGCGCTTCATAATTGAGTGTGACCCACACAATGACAGGCGCGCCGCCGACAAGATGGGTTTGCAGCATGGCCAGATTTTCCCCCGTGATAATTTTTGCTGTCCGGTTGCTTTGCTGCCGTGCCAGCCACGCGTTTGCGGCGGCGGCAAGCGGCTGTTCAAAGCAGTACCACCCTTTTGTGACGCTTTCTGCGTTGCCGGCATAAACAAGCTCCGGATTAGGCCCGGTATAGGTACCATCCTTGCCCGCGACAAGATCCGCTTTCGGCAAGACCTCTCTGTACAGCGACAGCGCAGAGGCTTTTATGCCGCTGTATTGCAGCGCCGCCGCAAGCGAAGCTATTTCACAGCCATTGGGCAGCTCCGGATTTTGCCGCACCGCCTCCACGGACAAGATACCGTCCTGCGGGCGCGACAGCGCAGCGCAAAAACGACCCAGTAAAAACGAGATCACCATCAGCAAAACGACAAGCGCCGCGCGCCGGCGCATCCGCTTGCGGACAGCCTGCGCGCGTTTTTTCTGCTGTGCGGCAGCATGGCGCTGTGGTGCCGGATTCGCTTGCGGCGCGGCGGCATGGCGCTGCGGCGGAGCGGGGCGGTATCCGGCATCAAAAAAAAGCTGCGTCCCACGGACTGTTCCTCCTGTGCGCATCATTTCTTGCATTTCCCGCTCCCTTCTGCCTCCCGCAAGGCGGCGTTTCCACAGCCGGATTTTGTATTGCCTCTTTGCGCACCGCATCGCTGTGAAGGTCACAGCGCCTGTGCTTATCGCTTTGATGCGTATGCGCTTTGTGCTCACTCTATAGCAGTTTTTCTAGGGCGTGTTTGAAAACTCGCTGTGTTTGGATTTTTTCACAAAATTTGTTC
>JAVXUG010000032.1:0-24924 GCA_036642215.1 Ruthenibacterium sp. | reverse complement strand
GGCTTTGCATGATGTGCAAAATGGCTAAAACATGAAATGCGATGCCCGCCGGAAGGTCGCTTCCGGCGGGCTTTTGCGCAAGTCGCCCAAGTCAAGGAAAAGCCTTGACGAATCTTGCAGCCTGCCGTACAATATAATAGGTCTGTCAAAAATGTTAAGGAATAGGGTGCGGCACATGCAAAACAACAAAAAAACCATGGAGCAAATTGTGACCCTCTGTAAGAGCAGAGGATTTGTTTATCCGGGCAGTGAAATTTACGGCGGCCTTGCCAACAGCTGGGACTTTGGCCCGTTGGGTGTCGAATTTAAGAACAACGTCAAAAAGGCGTGGTGGAAAAAATTCGTACAGGAGTCAAAGTACAACGTGGGACTTGATTCCGCTATTTTGATGAATCCGCAGACATGGGTGACAAGCGGCCACGTGGGGGGCTTTTCCGACCCGCTGATGGACTGCCGCGACTGCCATGCACGCCATCGTGCGGACAAGCTGATTGAGGATGCAGGCGGATTTGCCGAGGGCATGAGCTTTGAGCAGATGCAGGATTATATCCGTGAGCACGGCATTGTCTGCCCGGAGTGCGGCGGCAAAAACTTTACGGATATTCGCAAGTTCAACCTGATGTTTAAGACCTTTATGGGCGTGACCGAGGATGCAAAAAACGAGGTGTATCTTCGCCCGGAAACCGCGCAGGGCATCTTTGTCAACTATGCCAATATTCAGCGTACTACGCGCCGCAAGCTGCCGTTTGGCGTGTGCCAGATTGGCAAGTCGTTTCGCAACGAAATTACGCCGGGCAATTTCATTTTCCGTATCCGTGAATTTGAGCAGATGGAATGCGAGTTTTTCTGCAAGCCCGACACCGACCTTGACTGGTTCTATTACTGGAAGGATTTCTGCAAAAACTTTCTGCTCAGCCTTGGCATGCAAGAGGGTAATATGCGCCTGCGTGACCACGAAAAAGAGGAGCTGTCGTTCTACTCCAAGGCCACCACGGACATTGAGTATCTGTTCCCGTTTGGCTGGGGTGAATTGTGGGGCATTGCCGACCGCACCAATTACGACTTAGGCCGTCATCAAGAGGAAAGCGGCAAGAGCCTTGAGTATTTTGATCCCGAGACAAACGAGCACTATATCCCTTATGTTGTGGAGCCGTCTCTTGGCGCAGACCGCGTTGCATTGGCCTTTTTATGCGAGGCATACGACGAGGAGCTTGTCGACGCAGAGAAAAACGATATGCGTGTTGTTATGCGGCTGCATCCGGCGCTTGCACCGTTTAAGGCATGTGTGCTTCCCCTCTCAAAAAAGCTGAGTGAAAAGGCAGAGGAAATCCGTGCGGAGCTGTCCCGGTATTTTATGGTTGACTACGACGAGGCCGGTTCTATCGGCAAACGCTATCGCCGGCAGGACGAGATTGGCACGCCGCTGTGCATCACCGTGGATTTTGAAACGGTTGGGGATGACCGTGCACCCGCTGACAATTGCGTGACGGTGCGTGACCGCGACACCATGGCGCAGGAGCGCATTCCCATCAGCGAGCTGCGCGCATACATCGAAAAGAAAATCGAGTTTTAACGCACACCGCTTTTGCCGCAGGGCACCTTGCGGGGTCTTCCGCAAAATATAAAAATCCCCTTCGCGTCTTGTGAGCAGTAGCGCATTCGCTTACAAGCACGGAGGGGATTTTTGATATTGTATTGTTTGGCATCCGTTTAAGCGCAGTTTTTCTGGACAGTAGGATGCTTTTTACCGCTTGTGAAGCTGCACTCGATTCCCGCGCGGGGCAATTTCCCGTGAAACCACACGGCTCTCTCAAAATAGAAGCTTCCCAAGAAAGGGACGGCGGGTGCGGCGGCTATGCCTTTGGCGGCTCCGGCGTTCCAATTCGCAGATAGTGTACCTTTACATTTCTGCCATCCCAGTTTTCCTGCCGCGCACGGATGTGCACAGGGGTTTTGTGGTCGGTCAGATAGGTGGACTCCTCGTAAAAGTCCTCTAGGTGGGGGGCAATTGCAATGCAGCGGTTACAGTGGTGACACTGATCCCAAAATAGCTGGTAGCACCGCAGTCCCAGACAAGCTTCCTTGGTTTTGCCCAGCGCGCTGCATGCGGTTTGGTTGATGTAAATGATTTCTCCGGTTACGCTGTCGCATACAAAAACAGAGTCGGAAACGTAGTCAAGCAGACGCGCTGTCTCATTTTCCGGCAGGGTGGGGATCGGAAGCACCATATCCGGGCTAAAGCACTCAAACCGGCCTTTGCCGTGACGCTTTGCCGCAAGCAATGCCCTGTCCGCATGATGATAAAGATCCTTCCGATTCGTGCCGTGCTCAGGAGAGAGGCAGAGGCCGGCGGAGCAGGAAACAACAATATCGTGCGTCTCAAAAGAAACGCGCTCACACAGGTGATGCAGCTTTTCCTGCAACTGGTCAGAATCGAGCGGATAGGGAATAAATATGGCGAACTCGTCTCCGCCAAGGCGGCTGATCATGTCCGTTTCATCAAAAATACGGCTGATTTGACTGCCTACGGAACGCAGCACATTGTCGCCCGCCACGTGACCGAACGTATCGTTAATCACCTTGAAGTTATCGATATCCGCAATGATGAAGATCCCGCTTGGGTCCATATTGCTGTGGAAAAAGCTGTCGATTCTCTCCTCAAATTCCGTGCGATTCAGCAATCCGGTCAGAGAATCACGCTCTGAGCGCTTTCGCATCTCTAGGATCGCGGCATTGACCGCCTTGGCCTGCTCAAACTTTTCCATGCGAGCAAAGGCAATTGCGTTTTGCAGGCGAAGCTCCAGCTTTGCCGCTACATAGGGTCGCGTAATGCAATCGGAGACACCAAGCGCCAGAATATCGTTTGTATTTTTGGCGTTTTTATCGCACAGCCCGATGGCGGCCACATTATTCTTTTTGCATACAGCCAACAGCCTTGACATCTGCTGCGGGTCGCTTTGCGCGGAAAAAGAAATGACAATGGCAGAAAGCTTTCCCTCCAAATCGCTGAGAAAGCTGGTGGCCTCGGCGGGATTGGAAACCTGTCTTACGCAAAAACGGTACGACAAATTTTTTTGCAAAAGGGGAAAATCCACAGAATCCGGGTCCAGCACAAGCAGAATGTCACGCCCGTCATCAGCCAGATGCGCAAGGCACGCCTGTTCCCGTGAAATTCTGTGCAGGGCCTGAATATTGGAGCGCAGCAGATGCTGCTCAAATTCCTCTTGCGGCAAGGGCTTTGCGTAATAATAGCCCTGCGCATATTCGCAGTCCAGCGACTGCAAAAGCTGCACCTGTGCTTTTGTCTCAACGCCCTCTGCGACCACCTTCAAATCCATCCATTTTGCAAGATTGATGACAAAGCCCAAAATACTTTTGCCATCGCCTCCGGTGTCCGCCTGCTGAATAAAGCGCATGTCCAGCTTCAAAACATCAAGGGGAAGCTCCGAGAGCATGTTTAAGGAGGAATATCCCGTCCCAAAATCGTCCATCTCGATGATAAAGCCAAGGCGCTTCAGCTTTGACACCATTTCAATCAGCTGCTCCGGATTTTCGGTGTAGGCGGTCTCTGTAATTTCAAGATGCAAATATTTTGGGCTGATTTTATATTTTTGCAGCAGAGAAAGCAGGAGAGACGGCAGCTTTGGATTGTAGATATCCATGCGGGAAACGTTGATGGAAAGGGGAGTCGCGGTGTGCCCTGCCGCAATCCATGCCCCTAAATTCCGGCAGCATTCCTCCCAGACAAAAAAGTCAAGGTCGGTAATAAAGCCGTTTTTTTCAAACAGCGGAATAAATTCATCCGGGCGCATAAAGCCTTTTTGCGGATGCACCCAGCGCACAAGCGCCTCCGCGCCCACAATTTCCTCTGTGTTTAAATCGTATTTCGGCTGATAATAAACCTTGAACTGCTTTTGCGCCAGCGCGGTTCTCATGCTTGAGGTGATGAGCTGTTCGTCCAGCAGCTTTTGCCGAAGCTTGTCGTCATAATACGCAAAGCAACGCGCATATTGGCCTTTGATGGACTCCTTTGACAAAATAGCCCTGTCACACATAATGTTGACCGGCGTTGTGCTGTCTTCAATGCAGTAAATGCCATAGCGCACGACTAAATCCAGTTGAATCGCATCGGAAAAGCTGTTAATCTGCGCAGTAAAATCCGTAAAATATTGATCCCGATAGTCCTCGCGGTGCGGGATAAAGCAAATAAATTCGTCTGCAACAATGCGCCCGCAGATCCCTTGTCCGTCAACGGCCTGTGTCAGCGCCGCGGCAATATAGCGCAGCAGGGCATCGCCAACCTGAATGCCGTAAATATCGTTGACAAGCTTAAAGTGCTCCACATCCATGCACACAAGATCATAGCGCTTTGAAGCATTGAGCTGAAGAAGCTTGCTGACCTCAAGATAAAAATATTCTTTGACATAAATTCCCGTCAGAGAATCGTGCTGCACAAAATTGGCAAACGCGGAGGTTTCGCGCAGATAAATAACATTGGAGATGCGGTGCTTGATGATATCGGGCTGATAGGGCTTTAGGACATAATCATTCGCGCCAAGAGACAGGGCCTTTACCTCGGCATCCTGTGTGTCCTGCCCGCTGGTGACAATGACCGGCATTTTAGATAAAAAAGAATCCTGGCGCATTTGCCGCAGCACCTCATAGCCGTCTAAAACAGGCATGACGATGTCGAGCAGCACCACGGAGATGTCCTTGTGGTTTGCGCGCAGGAGAGATAGGGCGGCTTGACCGTTTTCTGCCTCCAGAATACGGTAGTCGTCGCTTAAAATTTTCTTCAGAATTGCGCGATTGATCCTGTCGTCATCAACAATCAGAATGCTTTTGACAAAGGAAATCGCGGCGGCATCCGGCATTTCCGGCAAAAGTGCGGCACCGATATGCCGGGAATTATGCTGCGCTTTTTGAGAGTGACTCGGCATAGTGTTACAGTCTCCCTTTCGCCGACTCTTTCACCCTTTGCGAAACTTGAATGAAAGAACAAAAAATCAATGATTTATCTTATATAATGCCTCAAAATGAGGAAAAAGTAAATATGTTTTGCAAATTTGGCACAGAGGAATCGCGAAAAGGGTCATAACGGCTGCGGCAGCTACTCCACCGTGACGCTTTTGGCGAGATTGCGCGGTTTATCTACGTCGCAGCCGCGCAGCACGCTCATATAGTAGGCAAACAGCTGCAGGGGAACAATCATCAGCAGCGGCATGAAAATGCCCTCAAAATTTGGCAGACGCACAATGTAATCCGCTACGGCCTCCGGCACAACGGCATCCTGCTTGCACAGCAGAATGACGCGGGCACCGCGCGTTTTCACCTCTTTTATATTGCTGATGGTCTTTTCAAATACGTCATCCTGCGTGGCAAGCGCCATCACGGGCATACCGTCCACAATCAGAGAGAGGGTGCCGTGCTTTAATTCGCCGGCGGCATAGGCCTCGCTGTGGATATAGCTGATTTCCTTCAGCTTTAAGCTGCCCTCCAGCGACAGCGCATAGTCAAAGCCGCGCCCCATAAAGAAAAAATCATCGCTATTCATAAACTGGCTGGCAAGATATTTAATGGTGTCGCAATTTTCTAAAATGGGGGACAGCAGATCGGGAACACGCTGCAGCTGCGCGGTCAGACAGCGCACAATGCTCTGGTCCTGCGCGCCGCGCGCAAGGCAAAGCCGCAGCGCAAACAGATACAGCATTGCCACCTGCACACTGTAGGCCTTGGTACTGGCAACGGCAATTTCAAGCCCCGCATGGGTATATAAAACCCAGTCCGCCGCGCGCGCAATGGACGAGGCCACCACGTTTACAATCGCAAGCGTTTTGATGCCGCGCTCCTTGGCAAGCCGCAGCGCGGCAAGCGTGTCCAGCGTTTCGCCGCTTTGACTGATGATAATGACAAGGTCATCCTTGTTCAAGATCGGGTCGCGGTAACGAAATTCGCTGGCGATATCTGTAATGACAGGCACACGCGCTATTTTTTCAATGGCGGTTTTTCCCACCATGCCCGCGTGCATGGCGGTGCCGCACGCCACAATATGGATGTTGCGCACACCGCGCAGCATAGCATCGGTCAGATCGGGGAGACAAAGATCAGGCAGTCCGGCTGTCACATGCGGATTGATGGTGCTGCGCAGCGCGGCGGGCTGCTCGTGAATTTCCTTGAGCATAAAATGGGGATAACCGCCCTTTTCGGCGGCTTGTGTGTCCCAGTCTGCCCTCAGATGGCGCTTTTGCACCGGGCGGCCGAGGGCATCGTACACGGCAATGGCCTCGGCGCTCAGCACGGCAATTTCCCCCTCCTCCAGAATGGCATAATCGCGCGTGTAGTGCAGCAGCGCGGGAATGTCGCTGGTCAGAAAATTTTCGCCCGTGCCGTAGCCGACAATCAGCGGGCTTTCCTTGCGCACGGCAAAAATTTTGCCGGGAAAATCGCGAAACAAAATGGCAAGGGCATAGCTGCCGCGCACCTGCTGCAGCGTCTTTGAAATGGCAGAAAGCGGTTCTCCCACATAGTTGATATCCAGCAGCTTTACCAAAACCTCGGTGTCAGTTTCGCTGCAAAAGCAGCAGCCCTTTTCAATCAGGTGCTTTTTTAAAGAGCTGTAGTTTTCGATGATGCCGTTGTGAACAAGGCTGATGCGTGCCGAGGAATGGGGGTGGCTGTTCACATCGCTGGGCGCGCCGTGCGTTGCCCAGCGCGTGTGTCCGATGCCGCAGCAGGATGCCTTTGACTGCGGTGTTTGCTGTATTTTTTCCGTCAGCGCCTGCAAGCGGCCCTGCGCCTTAATTACAGTGATCTCATCCTTTACAAAAAGCGCCACACCTGCGGAATCGTATCCGCGGTAGGCAAGCTTTGACAGGCCGTTCAGCAAGACATTCGTGCTCACGCGCGAGCCGGTATATCCAATAATACCACACATAAAATCCTCCAAGCCATCGGACAAAAAAGCAAAACCGACGCGCGGAATCCATGCGGACAAGGTGCCGCCGCTGCGCGCTGCGCCCCCAAAAGGGTGCAGCAAAACAGAGGTGCACCGCGTGGCTGCATCCTTTGCCGATGTAGTTTATTTTTTGCAGGTAATGGTCGTGCGCCGCGTTGCAGCTGCACAAAACAGGGGCAAAGCATTCGTATGCCGCCCAAAATATTAGTGCATTTTCATCAGCTTTGGCCGCCAAAGGTGCAGATATAACCCCAAAAACCGCGACAGGGCAATATCATAGATCACAAACGTGACGTTGCCGGCTGCAAGCAGCAGCATTGTAAATAAAAGTCCGGCCTGCTGATACTCCGCCACAACGGCAGCGATTGGGAACAAAAACAGAATGATGCCATACATGCTGACAATAGCAAGATTGAAAAGTGCAAATTTCGTACACCATTGTACAACCTTATGACGCATTCTGTCAAGCTTCAATTTGACAACAGGATACCAGCCCAGCAAGAAAATAAAGATAAGCCCCATCTCCTTATCGGGCACCATAAAGAACGACAGCAGCGAAATGCCCGCGTACAGCGTAAGTCCCGCGCCGCTGCCAAATTCGATGACGATGGGCAAAATTAAAATACCGCTGATGCCGGGTGCCAAAAAAGTGGAGAAAGGTAAAATACTGCCCAGCAGCATACACGTCAGACTAAGCGCGGCAAACATACCGCACAGCGCCAGCTTGCGGCTCTCGTTATTACGGCGCTGCATTTCAGCAGCCCCTTCCGCCGCAGCCGCAGCACATGTCCATGCACATCATGGCGGTGCACATATCGCAGCAGCTGCACCCGCCCTGCATCCCGTAGCCGGAGGTGGCGGTCTGATAGGGATTGCCGTTCATGCTGCCGCGCTGGCTGCTTTGCAAATTTTGCAGCGCTGCGGCGTATTCGCGGTTTGAGGGGTCAAGCTGCGTGGCTGTGCTGAAATAGCGCAGCGCATCGTTGACCCAGCCCTTGTAATAGTAAGCGCTGCCGACCAGAAAATTCCACTCCGCATCCTCTGCACCGCCCGCGATGGCGTTTAACTGAGCCAGTGCGTTTTCCACGTTGCCGCTGTTAATCATCTGACGGATGGCGGCATATTTTGACGTGCCGGTGCTGTCTGCTGCGTTGCCTGCGCTGGTTTGTGCGCCGCCACCCGTGCGCAAATCCGTCATCACTGCGTCAAACGCGGCGTTGATTTCATCCATGCGCGCAGCAGCGTCGTCCCGCAAGGGGCCGGCGTCGTAGCTTTCGGGGTTGTATTTTTGTGCCAGCACGCGATAGGCGGCTTTTACTTCGTCGGCTGCGGCTCCTTCGCGCAGACCAAGGATTCTGTATGCGTCGTTTGCGTTCATGGTAAGTCCTTTCTTGTGTGCGTTTCGTATTATTTTCCGGAAATATTACAGATTGTTTTGAGAATGCTTTGTCTGCTGTGCGGGCTGCCCCGCACGGGCAATGCTCTGTGGGACACCAAGAAATAAAATATTGTCCAGCAGCGGTTTGTTCGCTGTAAACCGCAGCAGATTGTAGCACAGGCTCATCTCGCCGGCGCACAGGCGGCACAGGCGCTTTGTCTCGGCCACTGCCTCGTCCTTGGTGAGCCCCTGCAACAAAAACATATTATACGCGCCGTTTTTTTTGTCCTTTTCATAGTCCTCGGCTGCATCAAGATAATAGATAATTTTGCCGAGAAACAGCCCAAAGCGCGCGAGAATTTTTTGGCAGTGCGCATCGCCCGCTTCGGAAAAAAGGGCGGCGGTCATCTGCGCGGTCGGCTCTGCCGCCGCGTCAGGGCTGCTGATGCGCGCGGCCTCCAGCGCTTGCTGTGCGGCGGTTTGCTGCGCCAGCAGCTCGTCCGTTTTTGCGTGACGCGCGGCGGCCTTTTTGCGGCAGCGCCCCGCCACGGGTCGCAGCAGCAGCGCCGGCAGCCGCTTGAAAAAGCGCTCATCCGCCACATCGTCCAGAAGCTTGTAATAGACGGTGAGCACCAGCGCGTCCGCCGCAAGGGAAAGACCGTCCGTGTGTGCGCAGACGGGGCGCTTCTCAAGCGGGTTTGCAATGCAGCGCTCCGGCGTGCACGTGCCGGCGCTTCCGGCAAGGCCGTCGGCCACAAGCGCCAGCAGGACAAGATCGTAATTTAAAAACAGCCGCGATGCAAAGCCATATTCGCGCTTCAGCTCCTTGCACAAACCGCAGTATGCCGCGCGGTAGGCCTGCCATTCGCACACTTTAAGCTCCGGCTTGCAGGGCACCACATAACCGAACATTTTACACCGTCCTTGCTGAAAATCAAAAAAAACATCCGCGTCAAAGGCTTCTCGGTGTCAAACCACAGAGAAACGAAGCATTGCCGCCGACCGCGCAGCAGCAGCCCCGCGAGGGATCAACACGCTGCGGCAGCCTTGAACGCCTGCGGCGCTTTTCAATGAAACCGGTATAAAACCAATCAAAATGGCAGAATAGCAGTCACAATGCAATTATTATACTCTATTGTGCGTGTCTTTTCAATTTTTAACAGGGGAAATTTACGGTTCGTCCATAATTCGTGCGCATCTGCAGAGGCTTACGGCTGATTGTCCAGCGTGTCAAACCGATAGCCCGCGTTTTGAAACCACTCAACAATCTGCGGCAGCGCGGCGGCAGAGTTTCTGGTGGCGGCGGTATCGTGCAGCAGCACCACACATACGGCCTTGCCGCTTGCTCCGCGCACGACATTGCTGTAAATTTCACTTGCGTCGGGGTGGTTGCCCACAGCGTCCTCGCCGCACACGTTCCAGTCAAAGCAGCGATAGCCTTTTTCCTCGGCCTCGGCTTTCAGCTTGGTCATAAGCTCGCTGCCGCCGTAGCGGCGGCTTACGGTGTTGGTGCTGCCGCCCGGAAAGCGCAGCAGCATAGAATTGCCGCAGCCGTAAGGCGCTATCGCATAGCGCAGCCGGTCGATGTCGTTCCAGAACGCGTCGTCACTTTTGTAAATGTCGCTGTATTCGTGCGAGTGGCTGTGCAGCCCCACCACATGTCCCTCGGCAACGGTGCGCGCCAGCGTGGGCAGATGCTTCTGATTGCAATCCGCAGAGACTACAAAAAATGTCGCGCGCACACCCTTTTCCTTCAGCACGTCAAGCACAAGCTCTGTGGTGGACGACGGACCGTCGTCAAAGGTGAGATAAACAACCTTTTCCAGCGGTGCGGGGGTGTCGGTCGATGCCTCTGCAGCAAGCAATTCCTGTGGCAGAAGATCCGCGTTGGCACAGCCGACGGGCACGCCCCAACCGAAATACACAGCCTCTGCAAAAATAATGCCAAGGCAGCCGCACAGCACAAGGCTGCGCCAAAAAATACGGTTCCACTTTTGCTCAATGTCATCCATGTGAAATCCTCCCTTGCTTATGTGCGCAGAATCTTTTATACTATACATATTATCAATTCGAGCGACATATCACAGGGAGAACAATATGTGGATGCAAATTTTGACACTTTGTCTGGCAGGTGCGGCTGCGGTGCTGGCGCTGCTGGCTGTTTTACTGCGCCAAAAAAACAGCGCAACGCAAAGCGATTTGGATACCGCCGCGCAGGAGACCCATGCGCGGATGGAAGCACAGACGCAGGAGATGTACAAGGCGATGCGTGAATTGCGCACAGAGATTTCTGCCGCAATGAATCAGACCATGCAGACGACGGCAAAGCTGCAAATTGACGCGCAGCGCCAGATTGCCGATATGCAGAACGCCAGTCTGCGCGCGCTGCAGGCAACCGTGGGCGACCAGCTTGTGCTTGTGGAAAAGCGCATGAAGAACAGCAGTGACGCAAGCGAGCAGCGGCTTGAGAATATCCGCGCTACCATGGAGACGCGCATCACTGCGATGCAGGGTGAAAATGCCAAAAAGCTGGACGAGATGCGCCAAACCGTGGACGAAAAGCTGCAAAAAACGCTGGAGACAAAGCTGCAGCAGTCGTTTGCGCGTGTCAGCGAGCAGCTTGAGAGTGTGTACAAGGGGCTTGGCGAGATGCAGACGCTTGCGACGGGTGTGGGGGACTTGAAGAAGGTGCTCAGCAACGTCAAAACGCGCGGTATTTTGGGCGAAATACAGCTTGGGGCAATTTTAGAGCAGATTTTGGCACCGGAGCAGTATGCGGAGAATGTTGCGACCGTACCCGGAAGCAGTGAGCGCGTTGAGTATGCGGTGCGTCTGCCGGGCGACGGCGATACGCCCGTGTGGCTGCCCGTTGACGCAAAGTTTCCCATCGACGCGTACAGCGCGCTGCTGGAGGCACAGGAGGGAACCGACAAAGCGTTGGCTGATGCTGCCGTGCGCACACTGGAGCAGCGCGTGCGCGGCTTTGCCAAGGACATCCACACAAAATATATCCATGTGCCCGACACAACGGATTTTGGCATTATGTTTCTGCCGTTTGAAGGGCTGTACGCCGAGGTGGTGCGCCGCGGCATGATGGAGAAGCTGCAGACGGAGTACAAGGTGATTGTGGCGGGGCCGACAACAATGGCTGCGCTGCTGAACAGCCTGCAAATGGGCTTTCGCACGCTGGCAATTCAAAAAAGCAGCAGCGAGGTGTGGAAGGTGCTCGGCAATGTAAAGTCCGAATTTGACATGTTTGGCAAGGTGCTGACCAGTGCGCAAAGTCGTATCAATCAGGCAAACGATGAGCTTGAAAAGCTGGTGGGCGTGCGCACGCGTCAGATTCAGCGGCGGCTCAGTCAAGTGTCGAACCTGTCGCAGCCGAGCGATGCGCTTTCGGAGGACCCCGACTTGCTGACGGAAACGCTTCTGAGCAGCGTGATATAGCAGCTGATCTTGAACGCTTGATGAGCTGCTGTCAAACCCCTCGCGGGGCAATTCTCTGCGCAAGCCATGGGCTTATGCGCAGAGTGGCATTTTGACCAATGCTGTCACCGCGGACGAGCAAGGAGCTTTTGCACAAAGGCATTGAGAAGCGGCAGGCATACCCGCGTGCCGCACCGGTAAAAAACACGCCCCCGGCGCTTTTTTAAAAGCGCCGGGGGCGTGTTTTGCTTTGTGCTTTCATTGCTTTCAAAATTTTAAGCGGAGCGGCAGCGCCTACACCGTGAGATTCGGCCTGTCCTGATCGCCGTCGGCCTTAAACAGGGTGAAATGATCCGTATCGCTTGTGAAAAAGTAATACTCTGTGTTTTCGTACAGCGGCGGGGTCAAATAGTTCGGGATGATGTTTTCATCGTCTGCTGCGCGCTCGGCAAAGCCCGCCGCGGCAAAGACGGCGGCGGGAATCCCGTAGCAGTAGCAGTCTGCGTATTCCGCTTTTGCAGCCTGCATCAGCCCGTCAAGAGCCGTGCCAAGCGACGCAAAGCGCTCCGGCGCGCCCACGTAGTCCACAATGCGCAGCACCTGCGTGCCGTTCACGGGCACCGTGCGGGTCACAAGCAGCGCGACAATTTTTTTGCCGCTGTCCTCATACACGCCGTACACATCGTAGTGCTGACGCGGAAAATCAAAATAGCGCCGTGCAAGATACCATGCGTCCTTTGCGGGGCGCAGCGATGCGTCAGGCAAAAAATCGCGCAGGAGCACCTGCTTGTCGGGAATGCGCGTGAGAATTGCGCCGCCCTGCGCGGGCAAAATAATCTTGTGCGCCACAAGCGCAACTTGATAGTGTGCGCGGTCTGCAAGGCGGTAAAAGTGGGGGAGCCGCGCCGCGGTGTAGCCCAGAAACGTATAAAACGCCATTGTCTTGGGGCGGATGTTGTTACAGGCCATCACACGTGCGCCCGTCAGACGCGGCAGAGCGTCCATCAGCTCTAGTCCTGCGCCGTTTTTGCCCTTGCGGGCGCACCAAATAGACACCCACAGATCACGCGGGGGCGTGCGGTTTGCCCAGACATAGCCCGCCACTGCGACGAGAACGCCATCCTCTATGGCAAAGGCAAATTGCAGTGGCGCGGCACTTTTCTTCCTGCTGCTGCCCGAAGGCAAGCCGGCGTGCGCCCCGCCATCGAACCCGCCGCAGGCTGCTCCCGGCGAATTTTCACACTCTGCAAGGGCATCCTGCGCGTCACTTTCGTAATAATAGGTGAAATAATCCTCGCAGTGCACCAGCGGATGGCGGCTGCCCCAGTTTTCGTCAAGAAAACGCACAAGGGCGGGCTTATCCTCCGCGGTGCACAGGCGAAACGACAAGGGGCCGCTCACAGAGCAGCGCTCCCGCCCGTGACGGGCAGCACCACACCTGTGATAAAGCCTGCATCCTCGCCCAATAAAAACTCCATGGCGGGCACAACGTCGGACACGCGCGCGTTGCGCTTCATGGGGTTTGCCTCGGCGGAGGCCTGCACAATCAAATCGCTCGTCTCCGCAAGGAATTTTGTCTCCATCATGCTGGGCATCACACAGTTTACCGTAATGCCGAACGGTGCGTAATCAGCCGCAAGGCTTTTGGCAAGACCCTGCAGCGCACTTTTCACCATAATGTACGCCGCCGTGTTTTTGGGCGGTACGCCAAGCAGATAGCTTGTCAGCATAAACAGCACGCGCCCGCGCTTTTCTTTTGCCATCTTCGGCAAAAACGCCTTGCAGATTTTGACTGCGCTGCGGATTTGCACGCTCATGTCAAGCTCGAAGCGCTCCTCGTCAAAATTTTTAAACTTGGTGTTCACCACGCGCAGCGCGGGCAGATGGACAAGATGTGTCGGCGTGGGGCAGTGCGCAGCCACGTCGTCCAAAAACAGCGCAAGCTTTGCGGGGTCGGTTAAATCGACATCGTAGGTGCGGATGGCGCCTTTGTACTTTTGACACAGCGGCGCCAGATGCGCAAGGTCGCCGGAGCCTTGCGCAATGAACAAATCGCCCTCCTGATAGATGCGTTCTATCAGCGCGGTGCCTACATCGCTGGATGCGCCGGTTATGAGATATACATGACCCATTTGTGCTTTCTCCTTTGCAGACAAATCTATTTTGCTACGCCCGCCTTGATGAGGCCGCGCGTCACCTTTTGACCGTTCTGGTTTGTGATGGTTGCCTTGATGGTGACCTCGCTGAACGTTTCATTCACCTCGGTCACGATGCCTGTCACGGTCAGCGTATCGCCGATGAATACCGGCTTTGCAAACTTGCACTCCACGCTGTGCAGCAGACAGTTTTCGCCCGGCAGATATACGCCCGCCAGCGTTGAAAACAGGCTGCCGCCCAGCATTCCGTAAACAACGCGCCCCGGATAGCCGCGCTGCTTTGCGTAAATTTCGTCGCGATGGATGGGGCTGTCATCGCCCGTCATTCGGTAAAACAGTTCCATTTTTTCAGCCGTCACCTCGGCGGTAAAGCTCTCCGTCACGCCGACACCAAGCGCGGCAAGCGTATAGCTGTTCATGCGGCAGTCCCCCTTTACGGTTGTTGTTAAAAAATAGAGCGGATGGACGTAGCGCGGTTTCCTTCCCTGAAATCGTATGCAGCAAAGAAGATGGGAGGAGGCATTGCTCTTGTTTTGTGACATTGCTGTAAAAAGCAGAGCCTGCGAAGCGCAAAAAATCCCGCAAGGACAAGCCGCCCTCCGGCCGGTTGGCGGCAACCCATAAAAGCCGTGTGCGGCGCGGTATCGTCCGCCGCCCTTGTGCAAAGCAAAGAGTGTATGGCGTGTCCGCTTGTCCCGCACACGGCCCGCGTGTGTCGTTTTTTGTGGTACAGGGAATGGGCGGTCGCGCTTTACGCGCTCAGCCGCTCGATGAGGTCAAGCAAATCGCCTACATTGGACAGACCGCGCACGTCCTCCAGCTTGAATTTTAAACCAAATTTTTTCTCCATGGCGGTCAGCAGGTTAATCTGCTCAAGGCTGTCCCAGTCCTCGATGTCGTCCGCGCAGCTCTCGCGCGTGAGGACAAGGGTGTTATCGTCAAAGTTGTCGCGAAAAATTTGCTCGACCGCGGCGAAAATTTCTTTGTTTTCCATACGGATTGTCTCCTCATTCTTATAAAAGTACGGTTTCCATCACCGTGTTTTGCGGTGTGTAGCCGTCAAACGCAGTGAACGCAAAGGTTTTATTGCCGTTTGCGTCCTCGTCCGTTTTTTCAAATCCGATTGTAGCATAAAAATCCGAAACGAGCAAATTTTTTGCGGTCGGTGCATAAAAACCGTTGATGCGCGTGATGCCGCGCGCGGCGCATTCCGCCACAAGCCGGTCAAACATCGCGTGCTCCAAATTGCGCTTGAACGTGCGGCAGCTCATAATCCACAGCACAATGTCGGCCTCGGTGCCGTGCACATGCGCAATCAGCGCCGTGACAATGCCGTTGTCGCCGAATTTGTCAAGCAGCCGCCCGTACAGCGTGATGCAGTCGGGACTGCCCAGCAGCGCCTCCACCTCGGCGGCGGTATAGCGCCGCGTCGTCATGTTAAACTGGTTTGTTTTGTTGATTAACTGCGTGATGCGCTCTGCGTGCTGCGCGTCAAAGCTGCCAATTTCGGCACGCATGGCAAGGCTGCGCAGATAGTCGCTGTAATCGCCAAAGCTTTGCTGCGCCGCTGCGCGCTGCAAATTCTGCTTGTACATTTCGCCGCGCTTTTTATCATCGGCGGACAGCAGCGTCACCTCAAAATAACCCGCGCGATCCAGAGAACGAAGATAGGTTTCGGGCGCGGTCAGCTCCGGTACACTCACGCCGGGCAGCTCGTTTTTTACAATCTCGCGCTCGGCGGGGTTGTCATCCAGAAACACAAGCGCGTCCGTGCCGATGTTGATTTCGTTTGCAATGGCCGCCACATTGATGTGCTTCGGTTCCCAGTTGGCTTTAAAGCAAAGAAAATCGTCGCGCTTCAGCGTGCTGTCGCTGCGCGCAAAGCCCGCAAGCGCGTTGGCCTCCTCGTTTTTGCTGCACACGTTCAGCACAACGCCAAGACCGGTCAATTCCTTTAAATAGCGCTGAAATTCGCTGTACGCCATGCCGGCAGGGGATTCCTTGCCCAGCACAATGCCCTCCGGCCCGTCGTCGCCGATGATGCCGCCCCACAGCGTGTTGTCAAGGTCAAGCACAACGCTTTTCTTGTTTTTGCCGAACAGACTTTTCACAATGCACGCAACGCTGTGACACAGGGTTGCGATATAGGGCGTGTCCAGTGCATATTTATATGCGTACCATGTCGCGGGGGAAAACCAGTTGTCAATGCCGACGCTTGCGGACAGATACTGAATGTCGTTGAGGTAAAAGTTCGGCGTTTTCGCTGCGTATGCGGAAAATTTGGCGTTCAGCCGGTTCACAAAATTGACGCGCCCATGTACGTCCACCGCGTCCATATTGCCCATCAAACGATAGGGCGGCTGCTCGAAATTGTTCTGGATGACGGGGCAGCCGAAGCGTGCCGCGGCCTGCCACAGCTGCTCAAAGCGCGCAAAGGCTGCGTTCAGCTTTTCCTCCACCGCTTGCGGCGCGTCGCTTTGCACGGGCCAGTCGGTGATATTTTGCGAGGAGGTGTGTATGTAGATCATGTCCGGCGCAAAGGCGGCAAGGCTGCCGTCGTCGAACATTAAATTTTCGTAGTACAGCGCGTAGCCGCCCACATAAAATTCCGGCCGGATTCCCTCGTTGAGCAAAAACAGCTCCAGAATATTTTTGATCTCTCCAATGGTGGAGCCGCTCATGATGGCGATCTTTTTGGGGATTAGTCCTGTCTTTTCAGATAGAGCGCGCTTGATGCTGCGCTTTTTTTGCAGAATATAGGCACCGTCAAACGGATATTCGAGTTCCTCCACGGAAGCAGCCCCCTTTGTTTTGTCTCATTCGCACTGCCGCCCTTTGTCTGTAAGCATCATAATAAAAAGGATAACGGCGGTCTAACCTACATTATATCATAGAGAGGAACAGTTTTACACCCCTTTGTGACTTTTTCCGTCTTGCGTGGATCGGATAAAAACGGTATAATGAAATCTGCGCGGAAAGTGCTAAAGCCCGAAATCCTCAAGCAGACGCTGTACCTCGGCGGAATTGCGCGCGGCAATGCCCCGCTGCAAATCCTGCACGTCGCTTTGCGGCAAAAGTGCGGTGTAGATTTCGTAATAGGCAATGGGGGCGGTTTCCTGCGCGCGGCAAAGCACAATCTGCCCGTTTTGCGCACGCAGCGTGTAAGCAGCATTTTGCGGCGCGGGCGCTGCAGCGTTTAGAAACATTGCAAATACACACGCGACCATCAGCACTGTGGACAGCGCAGCAAGGGGAAGCCAAAACCAACGTTTTGCCATGGATGATGTCACCTCTTTTTGTGTGCAGTATAGGCGAATTTGTATGGTTTATACAGGAAAACATGCGTTTTTTTTCTATTTCTGTAGGTTTGCTCCTGTTCAAAATCCAACAAATGTGGTATACTATATCATTAGCATACTCCGCATTCGATATTTACCGCGGCATACATGAACCGCATCACTTTATTCTACCTTCGGGAGGGAACTATCATAGAACAGAACAACAGAAACCCGCGCCCGCGCGAAACGCAGGGCGCAAACGGTCGTCCTGCACCGCAAGGTGCGCGGCGTTCGCCGAAAAAGAAACAGGGCAATATCGCAAAGCGCATTGGCGTGGGCTTTTTAAAGTTTGTCGCGGTGTGTCTTTGCCTTGCCGTTATTCTGTCGTCGGTTGTGGCGGTCATGCTCAGTATGTATATTGTCAAGGCGACCAAGGACGATGATACGCTGCTGAACCTTGATGCCATTAAGCTGACGTTTACGAGTATTGTCTATTATAAAAATATCAATGCAAGCGGGCAGGAGGAATGGCTGGAGTATCAGCGCCTTGACAGCCCGGAGCAAAACCGTATCTGGGTGGACTGGGCCAATATTGACAAAAACCTGCAAAATGCTTTTGTCGCCATTGAGGACCAGACCTTCTGGACGCACGGCGGCGTGAACTATAAGCGCACCATTTATGCCATGCTGAACGAGGTGGCAAAAAAACTGACGGGCAGCTATCTGCGCGGCACACAGCAGGGCGCGTCCACCATCAACCAGCAGCTTATCAAAAACCTGACGGGCGATGATGAGGACACGGGCACCGCGAGCTATCTGCGCAAATTCCGCGAGATTTTCCGCGCGCTTGCGCTGCATAATCGCTTCTCAAAAGATACAATTTTTGAGGCGTACCTTAACACCATCAGCCTTACGGGCAATATTGGCGGTGTGCAGGCGGGCGCGAACCGCTATTTTAACAAGCACGTGGGCGAAGCGGACTGCATCGAGCACGGCGAGCAGCCGCTGACAATAGCGGAGTGCGCGTCCATTGCAGCCATCACCAAAAACCCCACCAGCTTCAGCCCCATCAGTAACCCGGAGCAGCATCTGGTGCGCCGCAACAAGGTCATCACCAATATGTTCGAGCAGGGCTATATTACGGCAGAGCAGCGCGACGAGGCGCTTGCCACCCCGCTGAAGCTGTACGAGACGGTTGTGGCAGAGGATGCGGCAAAGCAGTCCAACAACAGCTATTTTACCGATACGCTCATCAACGATCTTGTAAAAGATTATATGACCCAAAATAATGTCGATAAGCCCACGGCGCTCAACTGGGTTTACAACAGCGGTCTGCGTATTTACGCAACCGTTGTGCCCACCCTGCAGACCGAGGCGGAGGACGTGTTTAACCGCGGCGAATATTGGAACCCGGATCCCATTGAAAACTACCAGCCCAAGGACAACAAGGGCAACATTATTCTCAATGCGGACGGCACCGAGCCGGAGCCGAAAACCATTACCACCAACGCTGCGGGTGCCATCATCAACTACAAGGGCGAGCTTTGTGCCGTTGTGGGCGGCCTTGGTGCCAAGACGGCAGACCGCACGCTGAACCGCGCGGTCGATTCGCTGCGCGCCGTCGGTTCCACCATGAAGGGCGTTGCGGTTTACCCGCTTGCCATCGAATACGATTTGGCAACGTTCTCCAAAACACAGATTGATACCCCGCTGAAGGACCCCGTGATAGGCGACGACGGCAAGCCGAAAACAGGCTGGCCGCGCAACTATAACCCCGGCTACACCAATAGCGCCATGACGACGTGGGAGGCCGTGAAGGACTCTGTGAATACAATCGCTGTTTGGTTTGGCAAGCTTGTCGGGCCGAACGAGATGTACACCTTTGCACATGATACGCTGGAAATCAGCAGCCTTGTCAATGATGACCGCGATCTTGCCCCTATGGTTTTGGGTGCATTGACGCATGGCATGTCGCCGTATGCGCTGGCCGGCGCGTACATGATGTACGGCAACGGCGGTCAGTTTTACAGCTTGCACACCTATACCAGCGTGGAGGATTCCACCGGCAAGGAGGTGATGAAGCCCGATGTCAACCGCGTGCAGGCCATCAGCGAGGACACGGCCTTTATCATGAACCGCCTGCTGCGTGAGGTTATGGTGTCCGGTACCGGCGTTGGCATGTCCGCGGATAAGGCGGGCATGGACAGCATTGGTAAAACGGGTACAACCAACGAAAACAAGGACATCTGGTTTGTCGGCTTGACCCCGTATTATGTCAGCTCCTTCTGGTACGGCTATGACGAAAACGAGCCGATGAAACACTATGTGGCTGGCTCCCGCCGCCATCCGGGGCTGCGCGCGTGGCAGGAAATTATGAATACAGAGCAGGCCGATGCGGTGCGTTACCCGGTGATTGATTTCCCGCAGGCAGCGCTGGAGAGCGGTGCGGTGGTGGAGAAGAATTTCTGCACCGTGTCCGGAGCCGCCGCAGGTCCGGGCTGCCCCGCACACAAGGGCTACTACAAAAAGGATACACAGCTTGGCACCTGCATCACCCACGGGGCGGCAGCGCCGGCACCGGTGGCATAAGCCACGGCATAGAAAAGCTGAAAAAGCGGACGCTGTCCTTGCAGGGCGGTGTCCGCTTTTTTGTGCGGCTTGTTTTAGAGAAGCTGTCCATGAAACAAGAACAAAAAATTGTGCGCGGTATCGGCCTATGGCCGGCACATAGAATCGCCCCGCGAGGGAATTGATAGCAGTTTCGCAAGTTATAAATGGCATCAAGGTCTAGAAAAACTGCTATAGTATCGCCCTGTGAGGGGGATAAGGCAGCTTCACAAGCTGCAAAAAGCATCCATGTCTAAGAAAACGACTCGATCCATTCAGAAAAAGCGCACCCTGTCTTGGAAAAAATGTGCACGAATTTTGCTCTTTGTTGCATCTTTTTGTGCAAGGCGCAGAACAATGTGTTTTTGTGCGGTTTACACTTGTGCTCCGCAAAGAAACATGATAAACTTGCATCGTACCAAAAACAAGGGATAAGCTTGTGCGCCATGCGCGCACAACAAAGGGGTAAATGCATGGAGAAGCGTTTTTTGCTGATCGAGACGGATGTGCTGCCGGAGGTTTTTTTAAAGGTGCTGAAGGCCAAGGAAATGCTGGCAGACGGCACCGCGAAAAATGTGTCCGCCGCCACAAAGCTTGCGGACATTTCGCGCAGTGCATTTTATAAATATAAGGATTGCATCTTCGACGCGGAAAACAGCAAGGAGGTGCTGACGGTCAGTGCGGTGCTGCGCGATGAAACCGGTGCGCTGCAAGCGCTTTTGGCGGGAATTTCCGCTGCGGGCGCGTCCATTGTCACCATCAATCAGGCAACGCCCGCCAACGGCATTGCGCAGGTGGCGGTCAGCGTGCGCACGGGCGGGATGCAGATGACCTTTGATGAGCTGCTGATGGCTCTGCGCAGTCAACCGGCCGTGGTGGACGTACACCGCGCGGTCTAACGGCATAAAAAATGCCCTGCGGCGGTGCGGCATGACAGCGGGTCAATGAATAGAAAAGACAGGGGAGATTTCACGATGGCTAAAATTGCAATTCTTGGCTATGGCACAGTGGGGAGCGGCGTGCTTGAGGTGCTGCGCCGCAACGGGGACAATATCGCCCGCCGCGCGGGTCAGCCCGTCACGGTTCAATATATCTGTGACATCCGCGACTTTCACGGTCATCCGGATGCCTCGTTATTTGTCAATAACATCGACGTAATTTTAAACGATCCGGAGGTGCGCGTGGTGGTGGAGACCATCGGCGGCCTTAAACCGGCGTATCTGTATGTGAAGCAAAGCCTTGAGAGCGGACGCCATGTTGTCACCTCTAACAAGGAGCTTGTGGCAACGCACGGCGCGCAGCTGCTGCGCATTGCCCGCGACCACGGCGTGTGCTTTTTGTTCGAGGCCAGCGTCGGCGGCGGCACGCCTGTCATCACGCCCATGCACCAGTGTCTGGCGGCAAATGTCGTCAGCGAAATCATGGGCATTGTGAATGGCACAACCAATTTTATGCTGAGTAAAATGGCGCACGATGCCATGACCTTTGACGAGGCGCTGAAAACGGCGCAAAGTCTTGGCTACGCCGAGACAATCGACCCGTCAGCGGACGTGGACGGCATTGACGCACAGCGCAAAATTGCCATTTTGGCAAGCCTTGCCTTCGGCTCTCAGGTGTATCCGCAAAATGTGCCCACGCGCGGCATCCGCGATGTGACCGTGCACGATATTGCCATGGCGGCAAAGCTGAATTGCGCGGTGCGGCTCATCGCGTGGGCAAAGCACACCGAGACCGGCGCGCTGTCCTGCGGCGTGGAGCCGTGCCTTGTGCCGCGCACAAACCAGCTTGCGGGGGTAGAGGACGTGTTTAACGCGGTGCTCGTCAAGGGCGATATGCTGGGAGATGTAGTGTTTTACGGCAAGGGCGCAGGCAAGCTGCCCACGGCCAGCGCTGTGGTGGCGGATGTCATTGACGCACTGAAAAACGGCACAAGCATTCACGACAGCCTGTTCTGGCGGGAGAGCCTGCCCATGGAAGGAACATACCGCGACAGTGGAGAATATGATTTTTATGTAAGAGTTTCCCGCGCGTCCGCGGCGACGGTGCAAACAGCGTTTGACGCGCTTGGAACACTGGAGGTGCTCGACGGGGCGGATGGCTTGGACGGTGACGTGGCATTTCTTGTGCGCAGCGTCACGGGTGACGCGCTGCTGGATTGCTGCGGCAAGGCGCGTGCCGCCGGCCTTGTGGTGCAAAACACGCTCAAGCGCCTGCCAGAATAGGTGGGGGTGCGAAATGGTAACGGTAAAAGTACCCGCGACAAGCGCCAATATCGGCTCCGGCTTTGACACCTGCGGTCTTGCGCTCAATTTGTACAACACTGCCGCATTTGAACTGGCGGACAGCGTTGTGATCTCCTCGGCGGACGGAAGCTTTACCCCGCAGGGGGAGACGAATCTTGTCTATCAAACGGCAAAGCACGTGTATCATTTATGCGGAAAACCGCTGCCGGGGCTGAAAATTGTCCAGACGAACGCAGTGCCTATGGCGCGCGGTCTCGGCTCTAGCAGCGCTTGCATTGCAGCGGGAATCCTTGGCGCAAATGCGCTGCTGGGCGACCCGCTGAACGCGGAGGACGTGCTGACGCTGGCGACAGAGCTTGAGGGGCATCCCGACAACGTTGCGCCCGCGCTGCTGGGCGGCTTTGTGGTGTCGGCGTTTGATGAGGGCAAGGTCTATGCGCTGAAAAAGACAATTTCAACAAAGCTGGTGTTTGCCGCCTTTATTCCGAGCTTTAAGCTGCTGACGGAAAAAGCGCGCGCGGCGCTGCCGCAGCAGATCGCCCATAGGGATGCAGTATATAACGTGTCGCGCGCGGCGCTGCTGAGTGCTGCCTTTTGCGAGGAGCGCTATGATTTGCTTGCCGTGGCAGTGAAGGATGTGCTGCACCAGCCGTACCGTCTGCCGCTGATTGCGGGCGGGCGGCGCGTGTTTGATTTGGCGCATTCGCTTGGCGCGCCGGCAACGTTTATCAGCGGCGCGGGGCCGACCATTTTATCGGTGCTGCCCGCAGAGAACGACACCTTTTTTGAGCAGGCGAGGGTCGCGCTGCAAGAGGACAGAACACTCAGCGCATTTACTCTGCATCGCTTTGCCGCCGACAATACCGGCGCAGCGGTGGTGCAGGGGTAGCAAATAAAGGGGATGGGGAAAGAATATGGCATTGATTGTACAAAAATTCGGTGGCTCCTCCGTGGCAAATCGCGAGCGGCTTTTCAACGTTGCACGCATTGTTGCACGCACGCACGCCGACGGCAATGATGTGGTTGTGGTGGTGTCCGCACAGGGGGATACCACGGACGACCTTCTTGCAAAGGCGGCAGAAATTACGCATACGCCCTCGCAGCGCGAGCTTGATATGCTGGTTTCTACGGGCGAGCAAATCAGCATTTCGCTGCTGGCGATGGCGCTGGGAGAGCTGAGCTGCCCCGCCATCAGTCTGACGGGCTGGCAGTCAGGCTTTCACACAAACACAGCCTATACGCGCGCGCGCATTAAAAAGCTGGAGGCAGAGCGCATCGAAACCGAGCTTTCTAAAAACCGTGTTGTTGTTGTGGCCGGTTTTCAGGGCATTAACCGCTACGAGGATATTACGACGCTGGGGCGCGGCGGTTCCGACACAAGCGCCGTTGCCATTGCGGCACAGCTGCACGCGGATTTGTGCCAGATTTACACGGATGTGGACGGTATTTATACCGCTGACCCGCGCCTTGTAAAGCGTGCAAAAAAGCTGGATGAAATCACCTTTGACGAAATGCTGGAGCTTGCCAGCCTTGGCGCGCAGGTGCTGAACAACCGCAGCGTGGAGCTGGCAAAAAAATATTCTGTCAATCTTGAGGTGCTTTCGTCACTGGCGAACGTGCCCGGTACAATGGTGAAGGAGGTTGCGTCCGTGGAAGGGATGTTAATTAAAGGTGTCGCAAAGGACATCAATGTCGCGGTTATTTCTATTTTAGAGGTTCCCGACGTGCCGGGCATGTCATTCAAAGTGTTCAGTCTGATGGCGCAGAGAAAGATCAACGTTGACATTATCTTGCAGTCCTCCGGTCGTGCGGGCAATAAGGATCTGATCTTTACGGTGCCGCTGGAGGACGCGGGGATGGCAAAGGCTGTGCTGGAGGAAAATCTGGCGCGTTTTGGAGGCACACAGGTACTGGTGGACACGGATGTCGCGAAGGTGTCTATTGTGGGTGCCGGGATGCAAAGCCATTCCGGTGTGGCATCTAAAATGTTCGAGACATTGTATGACAGCAATATCAATATCCGTATGATTTCGACGAGTGAAATTAAAATATCCGTCCTCATCAGCAAGGCAGAGGCAGACCGCGCAGTAAATGCTATCCACGATGCATTTGTAAACTGACGGCAGAACGATATTTGTCGATATCCATACATTTGTCATAGACATAAAGGACAAATTCAGATATAATAAAAGCAGATGCACCCAAATGGTGTATCTGCCTTTTGCCGTATAAAAAGCAGACGGTAAAATGCGGAAATCAAGTGCAAATGATGAGGTGAATAATTTGCCCAAAAAGCAGATGCAGGATAGGGCGGAAGAAGCGCAGGTGCGCCTCGAAGCGGAAGAAAGAGAAAATGCTGTGAAAAATCCGGAGGAACTGCGGGCACAAAAGCGCAGTGCGGAAATACAAAAATCCGCACCGGCTGAATTGTCGGATATTTCAACCGCAATGCTTTTGGGCGAGGCGCGGCGGCGCTTTGTGTGCAGTGTGCAAAAAAATGCGGCGCGTCTGTGGGCGGCTGTTGTTAAGGGCGCAAAAGCGGCGTGGGCATGGACGAAAAAGGCCGCGCTTGCCACGGCGCGATTCACGCGAAAGTATGCAATTCTGATTGGGCGCGCGCTGAAAAAAGCTGCGATTGCCACCGGGCGCTTTCTTAAAAAAGCCGCGCTTGCCACCGGTCATGCGTTGGCTGTTGCAGGCGCAGCCACAGGCCGCTTTTTAAAGAAGGCGTGGCTTGCGACGGTGGCTTTTTGCCGGCACTACGCGCCCATTGTGTGGGCGGCTGTTGTCAAGGGCGCAAAAGCGGCGTGGGCATGGACAAAAAAGGCCGCGCTTGCCACGGCGCGATTCACGCGAAAGTATGCAATTCTGATTGGGCGCG
>JAVXUG010000031.1:0-25094 GCA_036642215.1 Ruthenibacterium sp. | reverse complement strand
GTTGTCCTAGACTTTGATGCTTTTTACAGCTTGCGAAGCCGCGATCAATCCCCCCTTGCAGGGCGATTCTATGTGCCGATTATAGACGGACGATGCACAAATACAATTACAATGTGAAATCACATTGCATATTCTGCTGCCCTCTGCGGCGCAGCCCGGATTACAAGGCGAACAAAAGCTCGCAGTAATCGGGGATGGGCCAGTCGCTCTGCGGGACAAGCAGCTCCAGCGCATCGGCGGCGGCGCGGCAGTCTGCCATTTCTCCGTTTGCAATCCGGCGGCAGGTGTGTGCGCGCGTTAAATCATCGGTTGCCGATGCGTCCAGCTCCGCCAGTGCGCGGCGCAGCGCCTCGACCGCGCCCGCGGCGGTATCAAGCGTAAAGCACAGCTTTTCTATGGTGGCTTTGGCACTGGCACAGGCACAGGCGTTTTTCTCGGTATAATATTCCGCGCGGCTCACGCGCTCAAGATAGGCATAGCCAGCGGGAATCAGGCTGCGCCCAACCATCTCCAGCATGGTGGACGCGTCAATATGAATGGTTTTGGCATAGGATTCCAGCATGATTTCGTAGCGCGAGCGGCATTCTGTCTCCGTGAAAACCTTTGTCCGGCCGAACATGGCAATGTTTTTTTCGTCGATAAATGCGCTCGCCGCATCCACCATGGTCGAAATGTCCGGCAGACCGCGCCGCGCGGCCTCGGTCACCCATTCGCTGCTGTAATTATTGCCGTTGAATACGATGCGTCCGTGGTTGTGCCACGTCTCGGCTACAATTTCGCGCACGACGGCATCCACATCGGAAGCACCCTCCAGCTTGTCGGCAAAGTCGTGCATCGCGTCCGCCACAATCGCGTTTGTCACCGCGTTTGCAAGGCCGATGCTCTGACTGGAGCCGACCATGCGGAACTCGAACTTGTTGCCGGTAAAGGCAAAGGGCGAGGTGCGGTTGCGGTCAGAATCGTCCAGCAGCAGCAGCGGAAGCGCCTTGACACCCATCAAAAGCTGACCGCGCTCCTCCTGCGCAAGCGCATGACCCTCCGCCAGCTCCTGCATCATATAGGTTAGACGGTTGCCCAAAAACACGCTGACAATGGCGGGCGGCGCTTCGTTGCCGCCAAGACGGCAGTCGTTGCCGGGACAGGTGGCGGAAAGACGCAATAAATCCGCATACTTGTCCACTGCCGTGAGCACCGCGCACAGCGAGAGCAAAAATACTTTGTTGCACTCAGGCGCGTCGCCCGGCTCCAGCAGGTTTTTGCCCGTGCTTGTCACGATGCTCCAGTTGTTGTGCTTTCCGCTGCCGTTGATGCCCGCAAACGGCTTTTCGTGCAGCAGACACGCAAACCCGTGGCGCAGCGCCACCTTGCGCATCAGCTCCATCATAATCTGGTTGTGGTCGCACGCAATGTTCGCCGTGGCAAACACGCTTGCCAGCTCATACTGGCCGGGCGCAACTTCGTTGTGCTCGGTTTTGGCGGGCACGCCAAGCAGCCACAATTCGTCGTCAAGCTCACGCATGAACGCGCGCACGCGCTCGTTGATGCTGCCGTAATAGTGATCCTCAAGCTCCTGTCCCTTGGGCGGGCGGGCACCCAGCAGCGTGTGACCGCACACCTTTAAATCAAGGCGCTTATCAAACTGCGCTTTGTCCACAAGAAAATATTCCTGCTCTGCACCGACCGTGGGCTGTACAGAGACGGACGCGGTGTCGCCCAGCATGCGCAGCACACGCAGGGTTTGCTTGCTAAGCGCCTGCATGCTGCGCAGCACAGGTGTTTTTTGATCGAGCGCCTCGCCCGTGTACGCGCAGAACGCGGTGGGAATATACAGGGTTGTGCCCAGCACAAACGCGGGCGATGTGGGGTCCCACGCGGTATAGCCGCGCGCTTCAAACGTTGCGCGCAGTCCGCCGGACGGAAAGCTGGAGGCATCGCTCTCGCCGCGCGCGAGCATCTTGCCCGAAAAGCGCATGATGGGGTCACCCTGCTTCACGCCGTCGATAAAGCCGTCATGCTTGCCGCTGCCCGTGCCCGTCATGGGGCTGAACCAGTGGGTGTAATGCGTCGCGCCAAGCTCCATCGCCCATGTTTTCATCGCGTCCGCCACAACGTCCGCCACTTCGGGATTCCACGGCTTGCCCTCGTCGCGAATTTCGCGCAGGCTGTCATAGACGGTGATGGGCAGACGCTCGCGCATGGCGCGGTCATCAAACAGGTGCTTGCCAAACAGGTCGAACATATTTTTTGCCATTTTTTTACCCCTTTTTTTGCTCGCGGCGCACAGCCGAATCCGCTGTGCCGCCCCGACGACTCCTCTATCTGCTTTTGCATTGTGTTTATTGTATCATGCATTGCAAAAGCGCACAAGACACCTTTTAAAAAGTCATGCATTATGCTATACTATATCCGATCTTAAATACCGAGGTGCAACATGACAGACAAAATTTTAGACTTTTATAACAGCCTTGCGGGCAAAAAAATCGCATTCATCGGCACAGGCGTGACAAATCAGACCTGTATCGAGCTTTTTTCGCGATACGGCGCTTTGATTACGCTGTGCGATAAAAAGCCGAATCTTGCCGCGTTCGGCCCGTATGCCGAGGCAATTTCGCGGTTGGACATTACGCTGTCGCTGGGGGAGCATTATCTGGATGCGCTTGCGGGGCAGGATATGATTTTGCGCACGCCGGGCTTTGAATATTTTACCAAGGAATTGCAGGAGGCCAAAAAAGCGGGCAGCCTTGTCACCAGTGAGATGGAGCTGTTTTTTGAGCTGTGCCCCTGCATGGTGATTGCCGTGACGGGCAGCGACGGCAAAACGACGACCAGCACGCTGATTGCCGAGATGCTGCGGGAGGCGGGGCGCACCGTGCACCTTGGCGGAAATCTCGGGCGCGCGCTGCTGCCCGTGGCGCAAACGATGCAGCCGCAGGACATTGCCGTGGTAGAGCTGTCGAGCTTTCAGCTCATCAGCATGCACGCGTCACCGCACATTGCGGTTGTGACCAATGTATCGCCGAACCACCTTGACCATCACAGGGACATGCAGGAGTATATTGACGCAAAGCGGAACATTCTCTTGTATCAGACAAAAGCCGACCGGGCGGTGCTGGGCTACGAAAATGATATCACCCGTGCCATGCAGGCCGATGTAAAGGGAAAAATGCGGTGGTTTACACGCAAAGCTGTGCTTGAAAACGGCGCGTATCTGCGGGATGACGGCATGCTGGTCATGGCGGAAAACGGCGCGCTGACACCCATTTTGCACAGGAGTGAAATTGGTCTGCGCGGCGAGCACAACATTGAAAACGTTCTGGCGGCCTGTGCGGCGGTGTGGGGGCTTGTGCCTGTCGGGGACATTGCCAATGTTTCGCGCGATTTTAAGGGCGTTGAGCATCGCATCGAGCCGGTGCGCACGCTGGACGGCGTGCAGTGGTATAACGACTCCATCGCCACCAGCCCCACGCGCGTGATTGCGGGGCTGCGCGCGTTTGACCAAAAGCTGATTATCATTGCGGGCGGCTCTGACAAGGGCATCAGCTTTGCGCCCCTTGTGCCGGAGCTGCTCGCGCATGTCAAGACAATCATTCTCACCGGCGCAACGGCGGACAAGCTGGAAAGCGCCATCCGCGCGGATACGGGCTTTGCCGCAAGCGGTCTTGTCATTCAGCGCGCAAGCGACATGGCGCAAGCGGTTGCACAGGCGCAAAAGGCCGCAAAGCCCGGCGACATTGTGTCGCTGTCGCCCGCGTGCGCGTCGTTTGACAGCTACCCCAATTTTGAAGTGCGGGGCAAGCACTATAAAGAGCTGGTCAATGCGCTGTAAAGGCGATTTTCAAATCCGCACAGATGCAAAGGTGCACAAAGACACGCGGGTCGCGCAAAAAAGCGGCGCGCTGCGGCAGAGCAGAACCTCTGCCCCGGCGCGGCAATGACCGCCCGCGAAAAAACAGCGAGAGAGGAGCCATACGATGGCCATTGTTCCCGAAAATAAGCGCAGCCGTGCACTGCGCCGCCCGCTGCCGCCGCGCGCAAAGACGCTGCTCTGTGCGGCCGCGCTGTTTTGCCTGTGCGTCACACTGTTTTTTATGATGCGAAACAATATCCGTTTTATGGACGAGATGGACAATTTCTCCGTCGGTCTGCAAATGACGCAGGGCGGCACGCTTTATGTCTCTTTGTTTTCACAGCATATGCCGCTGATGTACTACATCAGCGCGCTGCTGGCAAGGCTGGGCGCGCGCAGCGTGCTGTCGTTCAGGCTGTGCTGGTATGTGCTTTTGTCGCTGTGCTATGTGGCGCTTTATCTGCGCTATGCAAAATGGTACGGGCGCGTGCCCTTGCTGCTGTGGCCTGTGTTTTATTTATGCAGCATCACAACGGTGCCGCTGTGCACGTCCATTTTGGCAGAGCAGCTGCAAGCGGTCGGCATGGTGATGCTGCTGCTTGAATTTTTGCACTATACCAAAACGCATGAGGTTTCCCGGGCAAGCGCCGTGTGCATTGCCCTCGCCATCAACCTTTCGTTTTTGTCGGCGTTTGTTGCGGCGTTTGCCTGCGCGGGCATTGTGCTGGGCTATATTTTGTGCGAGGTTTCGCTGTGTGTGCGCGCGCACCGCAGCTTTGGCGCGTCGGTACGGTACTTATGGAAAAAATACCGCCTAACCATCATTCTGACGCTTGCTCCGATGCTGCTGTTTGCACTGTGGTTTGGGCTAAACGGTATGTGGAGCGATTTTTGGTACAAGGCCGTCACGTTTAACACGCAGGTGTACAGCGAATATCAGAACGGCTTTGGTGCAAGCCCGCTCAGCGCTTTGCTGGGCTGCGTTACACAGTATGTCGCGTGGGTGAAAACGCTGATTCAAACGCTGTTTCAAGGTGCGGCAAGCGTGCCGGCGGCAGTGGCGCTGCTGTTTGCCGCACAGTATGTGTTTTTGCTTGTGCTCGTGCTGAAAAAGCGCGTGTATACGGCGGCGGTGGTGCAGGTGTTTTTTCTGCTTTGCGGCAGCCGCGGCTTTTATAATTATCACTCGCTGCAATGCTTTGCGCTTGGCTGTGTGATGCTGGCGCTGCTGTGCGGGCTGCTGTGGCGCGGCGCATGGGAGGACAGACAAAAAGCGGCGCTCGCTGTGCCGGCGGATGCGCGCGGCGCGCTGTCGGGCAATGCGGCTGGGCTGGGCTGTGGCGCGGAAAAGGCCGCGCGTGCTGCAAGCTTTTTTGGGGATAAAACGCCGCAGGAGGCAAAAAACGGCGTGCGGCGCGCGTGCCCGTCCGCTGCTTTGCGCGTTTGCAGCGGCGCGCTGTTTGTCGTTTGCTGCGGCGCATTTCTGCTCGCGGGCGGCACGTTTTTTTGGCAGCACCGTATGTCGGTGCTGCCCACAGAGCTTGAGCGGAATCCCGTGTACGACGCGCATAGCAACGAGGTGCTGCTGCAAGCGCTGACGGATGACGGAGAGTATATTTTACAAAATATCAACAGCGAGGATTTGTTCCTTGAGACGCATGTGCGCGCGCCTAGCTATAACACGGCACCCTCGCCGTGGTGGTGGGCGGCAACGCGTGCTGACAGCATGGCGGACATCACGGCGAACCCGCCGCGCGTCGCTATCTATGACCCGCTGTACACGGCGTTTGGCGAATATGTCGTAGAGGATTTTGCGCCGGAGCTGGATGCGTTCGTGCACAAAAACTACACGCTTTTATACAGCGATGCACCGTATTTTTATGTGCGAAACGATTATCTGTCTGCGGCGCGCGCCAAGCTGCCTGCGGACGACAGCGATATGGTAGGCTCGACAAAACCGAACATCACCTGCGGCGACGCGCTTGCTTTGGGCGAAGTGCGACAGCATTTTATCGCTGCGCGCGGCGAAATAAAAACGCTTTCTATTCAGTTCGGCACGCACAGCCGCCCCTACACGGGCACGGTACATGTGGCGCTGACGGACGATGCGACAGGGAAAATGCTGCGTGAATGGACGGTTGACGGCGCGGATATGATGGACAATGCGTTCACCTTTGTGCAAAGCGGCACGGATGCGCCCATTCCGCTGAAGGCGGGCGCGGCGTATACGCTGACGCTGACTGCGCAGCCGCGCGGTGACGCGAACATCACCGTGTGGGCGGCAGCGGACGAAGCGACCGCGACAAATTTTGCCGAGACGGCTGACGGCGCGCAGCAGTACAATCTGCGGATTAAGGTGCGGTGAACCGCGCGCAAAAATCACCAAAGCAAAGGACGTGTAACATTGATTACAAGGGCAAGCGCCGCCGATGCGGCAAGACTTTGTGCCATGCTGAGGATCGCGCAGGAAAAGAGCGCCGCAAACGCACCGGTTCCCGCGGATTGCACAGCGGCCCCCCTCGCATCGGACGTTTTTACGCTGTGCATGCGCGCCGCGTACCGCTGCTACGGCACGCAGCACACCAATGCCGCTTTTTATTTTGTAAGCGTGCAGACTGCGGACAAGGCGGACGAAAAAAGCCGCGCGTCCGACGGGCAAGCTGTGCCGTCCGCAGGCAAAGCGAGCGACGGCTTGCTTTATGTGCAGGGGCGCAGCGCGCTGTACGCGGGGCCGATCCAGGACGCACAGGAGCTGGAGGCTTTTTTGCAGCTTCTGCAAATCAAGACGTTTCAAAGCAACAGCATGCTGCTGCCGGACTGGGCGGATATGCCGCGATACCTGATGCATCTGCCCGCGGGCACGCTGCCGGACGTGACAGCCGCCGCGGTGGACGAACACCCAAGCCTGTGGAATTTGGCGCACAGCGGCGTGCTTGCGGACATCGACCCCGACGCATGGTACGCGGACGCGTGCGCGCGCGTGAATCACGGGGTTGCGGACATTCGCGCTGTCGCAATGCCGGATGCGGCGGGCGCGCTGCAATACGCGGCCACCGCAGGCGCTTATGCCATTGACACGCAAAGCGTTTTTCTTACCGCCGTCGCCACAAAACCGGAATACCGCGGGCGCGGCTTTGCGTGTACAATTCTCAGCAGCCTTGCGCGCAGCTATGCGGACAAGGATGCGTATTTGCTGTGCGCGCCGCAGCGCCGCAGCTTTTACGAGCAGCTTGGCTTTGTGCTTGCACGTCCCGTGTGCGAATATCACGCGCCGCCGGAAGCTTGAGGGCTGCCGCACGAAAACATAAAATATCCCAAAAACAGGAGAAAAAATACACATGATGAGCAAAAAAGCTTCTACCATCAGCGAATTTTATGATCTGTCCCCGCGCCTGTTGACCGCGGACGATGCCGCGCTGACGCTTTGCGCGGCGCGTTTTGCACAGCTTGAGGACATCAAGGAATACAATCAACTGAAAATGCTGCGCGCCTTTACCGATAGTCATGTGGGCGGCAATCACCTTGTCGGCACCACGGGCTATGGCATGGGCGACGAGGGGCGCGATAAAATAGAGCAGGTGTTCGCAGCGCTGACAGGCAGCGAAGCGGCGCTGTTTCGCCACAATTTTGCCAGCGGCACGCACACGCTTGCCGTGGCGCTGTTCGGCGTGCTGCGACCGGGCGACACGCTGCTTGCTGTCGCGGGCAGACCCTATGACACCTTGCAGGGCGTGATCGGCCTCACGGGGGAGCCTTGCGGCAGCCTGCGGGAATTTGGCGTAAAATACGCGGAAATCGACCTTCTGCCGGACGGCACGCCCGATTACAGCGCCATTGCCGCGCAGTGCAAAACGGCTAAAATGTGTTACATTCAGCGCAGCCGCGGCTATGCCGCACGCCCCGCGCTGTCGCTTGATGCCATGGAGCGCATCAGCAAAACCGCAAAACAGGCAAACCCGAATATCATCGTGATGGTGGACAATTGCTACGGCGAATTTACCCAGCGCGAGGAGCCGACCCAGCGCGGCGCGGATTTGATGGCGGGCAGTCTGATTAAGAATCCGGGCGGGGGAATTGCGCCCACAGGCGGTTATATCGCGGGGCGCGCTGATCTTGTGGAGCTGTGCGCCCATCGCTTGACGGCACCCGGTGTCGGCGGCGAAATCGGCTGCACGCTGGATCTGCTGCGCCAGCTGTATCTTGGCCTTTACTACGCGCCGGGTGTTGTGTGCGAGGCGCTCAAGGCCAGCGTCTATTCCTCTTGCCTGTTTGAACAGCTCGGTTACGCCGCCACGCCCACCTTTGGCGCACAGCGCAACGACATTATCACCAGCGTGGAAACGGGCAGCCCCGAGGGCATGATCGCGCTGTGCGGCGGCGTGCAGGCGGGCAGTCCCGTCGACAGCTTTGCCACGCCGATTGCGGACGAAATGCCCGGCTACGAGGACAAGGTCATCATGGCGGCGGGCGCGTTCACCATGGGCAGCAGCATCGAGCTGTCCGCCGACGGGCCGCTTCGCCCGCCGTACACCGTGTACATGCAGGGCGGCATCAATTTCCACGCCGCGCGCGCCGGAATTTTGCTCGGCGCAGAAAACATGCTGAAGCTGGAGGAAAAATAAATGCAGATTTTCAACACACTCACGCGCAAAAAGGAAGAATTTATCCCCCAAGTGCCGGGGGAATACCGCATCTACGTCTGCGGCCCCACCGTGTATAATTTTATCCACATCGGCAACGCGCGCCCTGTCGTTGTGTTCGACGTGCTGCGCAGATATCTTGAATATCTCGGCAACAAGGTCTGTTATGTGTCCAATATCACGGACATTGACGACAAGCTGATTCGCACGGCGGCGGAGCAGGGCGTGTCGATGCAGAGCCTTGCGCAGCGCTACGAAAACGAATACTTCACCGACCTTGACGGCCTTGGCGCAAAGCGCGCCACGGTACACCCGCGCGCCACCGAGCACATTGCGGAGATTCTCGACATCATCAGGGACATTGTGGACAAAGGCTACGGCTATGTGGCGAAGAACGGCGATGTGTATTTCCGCGCCAAAAAATTCAAGGATTACGGCAAGCTGAGCCACCTTGTGCTTGAGGATTTAGAGAGCGGCAACCGCACGCTGCGCAGCGAGCTTGCGGAGGAATTAAAAGAGGATCCCGCGGATTTTGCCGTGTGGAAAGCAGCGAAGCAGGGCGAGCCGTACTGGGACAGCCCCTACGGGCATGGCCGCCCCGGCTGGCATATCGAGTGCAGTGCCATGGCGCGAAAGCACCTTGGAAAAACAATTGATTTGCACTGCGGGGGCGAGGACTTGATTTTCCCGCACCACGAAAACGAGATTGCCCAGAGCGAGTGCGCCAACGGCTGTGAATTTGCCCATTACTGGATGCACAACGGCTTTTTAAACATTGACAACCAGAAGATGAGCAAGAGCAAAAACAACTTTTTCACCGTGCGCGACATCGCATCGCACTACGGCTACGAGGCGCTGCGCTACTTTTTGCTGACGGCGCATTACCGCAGCCCGCTGAACTATACGCCCGATTTATTGGATGCGTGCAAGGCGGCGCTCGAGCGGCTGTACACCTGCCGCGACAACCTTGATTTTGCGCGCGAAAATGCGGCGGGCACAAGCGACGCGCTGCTTGCAAAAGCGCAGGAGGCAGAGCAGAAATTCCGCACAGCAATGGACGATGACCTCAATACGGTCAACGCGCTTGCCGCGCTGTTTGATTTTGTGCGCGAGTGCAACACGCTTGCCGCAAGCAGCAGCCCTGCCGCACTGGTACAGGCGGCGGCAATGTTTGACACGCTTGCGGGCGTGCTGGGCATTGTGCAGCACCGCGAAAAAAGCGGCGTGCCCGCCGATGTGACGGAGCTTGTGCAGGCGCGCACCGACGCAAAAAAGGCAAAGGACTGGGCAAGAGCCGACGCGATCCGCGACGAGCTGGCGCAAAAGGGCTACGCGGTGGAGGACACGCCGCAGGGACCGAAGCTGGTCAAAAAATAAAAGCTTGCGTCATGGTTATAGATACAAAAGACTTGTCTGCCATGCGATGAAAGAACAAAAGCGATGCCGGCTCAGCCGACATCGCTTTTGTTCTTTTGTGTATGCAGCAATGCTGCAAAGGTGGTGTGATAGCAATGTAATTTCACATTGTAATTGTATTTGTGCATCGTCTGTGACCGGCACATAGAATCGCCCTGCAAGGGGATGGATCGCAGCTTCGCAAGCGGTAAAAAGCATCAAGGTCTGGGAAAATCGCTCTATAGATTCTGCCGTATCACCTGACAGGGATTTCCATACGCTACGCTGTTGGATGGAATATCGTGCGTGACAACACTGCCCGCGCCAATCACAACATTGTCGCCCAAGGTGACACCGGGCAAAAGGATTGCGCCGCCGCCAAGCCATACATTGTCGCCGATTGTGACGGGCGCGGTCAGCGTTTTACAAAAAGCAAAGCTGCCCTCCGCACGCGGTGTGCCAAAGCGCTCCTGTGCGCTTGCAGGGTGAAATGCGGTGTAAATTTGTACGTTTGGCGCAACCAGTGCGTTGCTTCCGATGCGAATGGAAGCGCAATCCAAAAAGGTGCAGTTCGCATTGATTTCGCAATTGTCGCCCAAAAAAATATTGCAGCCGTAATCGACGAAAAACGGCGGTGTAACCCATAAGCTTTTTCCAAACCCGCCCAGCAGCTGCCGCAGCAGCTGCTCTTTCGCAGGCAAATCCTCCGACGCAAGATCGCTGTAAGCCCGCGTCAGATTTTTGGCCTTATGCCACTGTGCCAGCAATTCTGCATCGCCGCAGTCGTACAGCTCCCCGGCAAGCATTTTTTCGCGCTCTGTCATAGGATCGCCTCCTTATAATAGAACAAAACGAACGGAAGTTCTCAAAGCGCCTCCCATCCATCGCGCTGATTTTTGAGAGAACGCACTTTTCAGTGTGCGGATGCTACTTATTGTAGCATGTCCGCAGGTGCTTCGCAATCCTTCTTTTTCCTGCGGAATTTCTGCCTTTTTTCATAAAAGCTGTAACAACTTTACCATTTGTTTACAAGTGTGAAAAAACGACAAATTGTATTGAAAAGAAAATGGCAATAGAGTATAATAATGCTAATTGTAAAAGTGCGTGAAGAAATGGCTCACTTTTCACCGGAATAGGAGAGGAGAACCGCTTTGAAATATAGGACGAATCACCTGGGGAGGCGCGTGTGCGCACTTTGCCTTACGGTCATATTGAGCGTGGGGCTGCTGCCGCTCAGCAGCTTTGCGACAGCCGCGGACACACAGGCGGACAGCGCTGCAAGGACGGCGGACGGCAGCCAAAATAATCCGTATCGCATTGCGTCCGCGCAGGATATGGAGCAGCTGCGCGCGCACCCGGATGCGTATTTTGTCTTGACACGCGATGTGGATATGTCGGGCGTAAAGTTTACCCCCGTGCAGCAGCCGTTTACCGGCACGCTGGATGGCAAGGGGTATGCAATTACAACGCTCACCATTGGGGATCAGGCGGCGGCTCTGTTTTACAAGATTGCGAACGAGGGCAGCAACGCCACAGGTGTTGTAAAAAACATTGTGTTTAAAAATGCCACAGTCATCGGAACAGATGCGGCGGCTGTTGTGGCCTGTATCAACGAAGGGTATATCAGCAATATCAAGGTGGACGATGACAGCGAAATTACCTGCTTCGGCACAAAAGAATCGGTGGGTCGTGCCGGCGCGTTTGCGGCCCGTCTTGCGGGCGGCACCGTGCAAAAGTGTGTCAGTGCAGCGTCCGTTGCGGGCACAGAGGCGGGCGGGCTTGTCGGGTTGGTAGAGTCCGGCGCAGCCATCCAAAACTGCTTTGCGGGCGGCAAGGTAACCGGCGAAAAGAAAGGCGACAGCGTGACCGGACCGGTGTTCGCCAACACGACGGCAGCTGACTTTACTGCGAAAAACGTATTTTATCCGGTGGAGAGCGTAGAAAATGCTATCCCCGGAATGCAGACGAAAACGGACAAGGAGACAGGGAAAAAGAGCGTTGCCGCCTATTCGGGCGACGGCTTTATCGGCGTGTGCGTTGCAATGCCCGCAGCGCTGAAAACAGGGGATAAGGGCGATAAGCCTGTAACCTTTACCGCAGCTCCGGCAAAGAATGCGGGCATTGCCTACACAAGCGACAAAACTGACGTGCTGACCGTGGATAAGGCCAGCGGCGCATACACCGCGCTGAAATCCGGCGATGTACAGTACAGTGTCAGCTTCCGGTGCGGCGATGATCCCTATACAACGTATCTCATCAGCGCGCCGGTCAAGGTGACAGGAGACGCGATTGCGGACACGCCTGCAGCATCATCCGATGCGGCTGCATCATCGTCAAGTGCGCCTGCGTCGTCGTCCGATGCGGCTGCGTCGTCGTCGAGTGCGCCTGCGTCATCGTCCGATGCGGCTCCGTCGTCGAGTGCGCCTGCATCATCGTCTGATGCGGCTGCGTCATCGTCGAGTGCGCCTGCGTCATCGTCCGATGCGGCAGCGTCGTCGTCGAGTGCGTCTGCGCCGTCGTCCGATGCGCCTGCATCGGGAAGCGGCGCGAACAGCGGCTCCGGTTCTTCCTCTGCAAGCGCAAGTAACAGCGCAAGCGGAACGGTTTCCGATCCGGACATTGTGGTCAGCGGCACATGGCTTTCGGAAAACGGCAAGCGCTATTACCTCAAGCCCGATGGCACAAAGGCCACCGGCAAGCAACTGATTGACGATTTATATTATGTGTTCGATGAGACGGGCGCAGTGCTTCGCTACGAATTTTTCTACGAGGGCTGCTGGTATTTGACGGACGAAAACGGCGCGCTGTATCGCAACTGTTTTCTGACCCGCAAGGGTTCGCGCACGTTTTATAATGCGGATGGCGCGGCCGCCACGGGCTGGATTGATGCGCTGGACGGCAAGCAGTATTATCAGCAGGCAAACGATGGCGGTAGCTATGCGCTTGCCATGGGCGTTGTGGCGATTGCGGATGCAAGCGGCAGCAAAAAGAGCTATTTATTTGACAAAAACGGCGTGCGCAACACCGGCAGCGGCTGGGTGGACGGCGTGCATCTCAACGAGGGTATTGTCAGCACGGGTAAGCAGACCTTCGATGGAAAAACCTATATTATTAAAGAGGACGGCACGCCGAACACGGGCGAATTTACCTATGGCGGCACCTCATATTTTGCGGATGCGAACGGCGTTGTCTGCATGGACGCATTCCGCACGATGGAGGACGGCACACTGCGCTATTACAACGCAGACGGTCAGGCAAAGGCGGGCTGGGTGCGCCGCAGCGACGGCGACTACTACCAGTCGGCAAAGCTTGTCATCCTTACCGGGCGGCAGGGAATTGACGGGAAAACCTACTTTTTCGGCTCTGACGGCAGACTGTCCACAACGGACGGCTGGGCCGGCGATTACTACGTCAAGGCGGGAACGGCACTGACCGGGATGCAGAAGCTGGAGGGGAAAACCTATTACTTCGGCACGGACGGTCTGCGCGTGCGCGGCGCGTTTACGCTTGACGGCGCAAAGTACAGCGGCGATGAAAATGGCGCGCTGTATCAAAACGCCGTGGCCTACGAGGCAAACGGCGCAGGTACCTACTATGGCGCGGACGGCAAGGCTGTGCCGGGCTGGGTAGAGCTTTCCGGCGTAAAATATTATCAGCTTGACACGCTTTTGCTCGCCGTCGGCAAGCAAACCATTGCAGGAGAAACCTACTTTTTCATGGCGGACGGTAAGCAGCAGACCGGTGACGGGTGGGCTGATCTTTACTACGTGAAAAACGGCAGAGTGGTGACCGGCCCGCAAACCATCGACGGCGCGCGGTATATTTTCGGCAGCGACGGCATTGTGCACAAGGGCGAATTTATGTACAATAACGGCGGCTATTGCGCTGATGAAACGGGCAAGCTGTACACCGAGGTCATTCGCACGCTTGCGAATGGCAAGCTTCGCTATTGCGGTGCGGACGGCAAAGCCCCCACAAAGTGGATTGATACGCCCGACGGCAGCAGATATTATCAGCTTGACACATTGACGCTTGCCACCGGCAGCACGGTCATCGGCGGAAAGACTTATTATTTTGATGACACAGGGCGTTTAATCAAGGCAGGTTGGGTAGGCAGCTATTACGTCAAGGACGGATTGGTTGTCACCGGTCCGCAGATCATCGACGGTAAAAAGTATATTTTCAGCGAGCTTGGCATTGCGTACAAGTATGTGTTCACCTATGAAAAGCTGCGCTATTACGCCAGCGGCACGGGCGTGCTGTACACAAACTGCTTCTTGACAACGGGCGGAAAGACAACCTATTACGACGAGACGGGTGCGGCGCACACCGGCTGGATTACCCGTGCGAACGGCGCAAAATATTATCAGACGACAGACTATGTTCTCTTGACAGGTCAGCAGACCATCGACAAGGTTGTGTATTTCTTCGGCACCGACGGAAAGCTGTCCACAACGGACGGCTGGGCGGGGGATTACTACGTCAAGGGCGGCGCTGCCGTCACGGGGCTGCAAACCATTGACGGCGCAAAGTATATTTTTGGCGCAGACGGTATTTTGCAGCGCGGCGAGCTTGTGTGGCAAAACGACACCTATTATGCCGATGCAAAGGGTGTGGTTCAGTGCGATATCGTGCGCACGCGAGAGGACGGTACGCTGCGCTATTACGACGCGGACGGCAAGGCCGTGACAGCGGGCTGGTTCCAGCGCGGAACGGACGAATATTATCAGGACAAGGACATGGTTTTGGCCGTGGGAAAACGCACCATTGACGGCAAGCTGTGCTTCTTTGAAGCGGACGGCAAGCGCAAAACAACCGACGGCTGGGCCGGCGATTACTACGTCAAGGCGGGCGTGGCGCTGACCGGTATGCAGGAAAATCTTGAGGGCGGCACCTATGTCTTTAGCGACGAGGGTGTCGTGTATAAGGGCGACTTTACGTGGGATAATGCAGTCTATTACGGCGACCCCGTCACCGGTGCCGTGCTGCGCGATGGCATTCACGCCGTCGCGGACGGCAGCGGAAGCCGGTATCACGGCAAGGACGGCAAGGCCATGGCGAATGTCTGGGTGGAGCTTGACGGCGCAAAATATTATCAGACAGATCGGCTACTGCTTGCCACCGGAAAGCAGACCCTTGGGGATGCAACCTATTACTTCGAGACAAACGGAAAGCTCAAGACAGGCACCGGTTGGGCGGACGGCTACTATCTTGTAGACAGCAAGGTGCTGACGGGCGGGCCGCATACGCTGGAGGGCAAGCTGTATCTTTTCGGGGATGCTGACGGGCTTGTGCAAAAGGATAATTTCCAGTACAAGGGCGTGTGGTACTGTGCCGATGAGACGGGCGCGCTGTTTACCGAAGTCATCCGCACGCTGCCCGACGGACGCTTGCGGTATCTTGATCAAACAGGCGCGGCAAAGCCGGGCTTTATCGACCATACGGATGGCAGTACCTATTATCAAGGCGCGGACGGCTGCCTTGTGACGGGTCAGCAAACCATCGACGGCAAGGTCTATTACTTTGGAGATGACGGTAAAAAGCAGTCGGATGGCTGGGTGGACGGTCATTATCTGAAGGACGGCAAGCCCGTGACGGGCAGGCAAGTCATTGATGGGAAAACCTATCTTTTCGACGCGAACGGTCTTGTCCAAAAGGGAGAATTTGTCTATGAGGGCGCGGCCTATGGTGCCGACGAGGCGGGCGTGCTGTATCTTGACGCTGTATTGACCCGCGCGGACGGCTCAAAAGCCTACTACGGCGCGGACGGCACAGCGCCCACGGGCTGGGCAGATTCGCCCTCCGGCGCAAAATATTATCAAAGCGTCACAAACGGCGTGTACACGCTGGCAAAAGGAATTGTGCCGATTGGCAGCGAAATGTATTATTTCCTCTCCTCCGGCAGGCTGTTCAGCAGCCCCTCCGGTTGGTATATTGTAAACGGCAAGCAGTGCTATTTGCTGGCGGACGGCCGCTACTGCACGCCGCCTGCCATCAAGGCGGTCAATACGCTGTATGATGCAGCCAAAAAGCTGTATTCCATCACCATTGACAGCAGCATCAGCACGGCGGCAGGTGTCAATGCGGGCGGTTCGTTCAGCTTTGACGGCGGTCGCACCTGGCAGACAAGCAACGTCATGACAGTGCCTGCCGACAAGGGCATCACGCTGGGCGCGGGAAAAATCCGTGTGCGCGACGGCGTGGGACAGGTAATACAATATACGCAGACAGTCTATCTGGCACCGGTCGTTGTCATTCCGGGCGGCAGCGGCAACAGCGGCCCCGGCAGCTATGGCATTGACGTATCGCAATATAACGGTGTCATCAACTGGCCTGCGGTTAAAGCAAGCGGCATTCGTTTTGCCATCATTCGTGCGACAAGCTGTAACAACTCCGGCTATTATGTGGACCCGTACTTTGAATCGAACGTGCGCAACGCCAAGGCAGCCGGTATCGACGTGGGTCTGTACATCTTTAGCTATGCGCGCAGCTATGGTGATGTAAACGATGAAATCAATTTCTTCTTGAACAGCGCGCAGGTTAAAAACCTGAAAGCCAGCGGCATTACGCTCGATTATCCGGTGTACATCGACTACGAATCCAACTTGAATCTGGAGGGCACCAGCTATGACCAGCGCACCGATTTTGTGCGTCAGGCCATGATACAGCTGCGCAACGCGGGTTACTATCCGGGCTTCTATACCTATCACAGCTATTGCAACTACTTTAATGTGGCGCAGCTTGTGAGCGAGGGCTACGACTTCTGGTACGCGCGTTACCCGCTGGCACCGAATCCGCCCAGCAATCCGTCGGGCAGCATCGGCGCAAATGTAAGCATCTGGCAGTATTGCAGCGACGGAAACACAAATCCGGCAATGCAGCCGCACGTAAACGGCATCTATACCAGTCTCGATTTGAACTATGTGTATGACGATGTGCCCACACGTGTGCATAAATTTTACGGCACAGGCTCGTCCACGACGCTGCCCAATGCGCCGGACGGCACGGTGACGCAGGATATGCTGACAGTGTACGATACAAGCAGCGGGCGCATCGTCACCGACACAGCGGCAAATATTCTTGCAAAAATTGTGCAGACGGAGGTCGGCGGCTTTAACAACGCCGAGGTCTATAAGGCACAGGCAATTGCCGCGCACAGCTATATTATGTACCAGTCGCAGTCCGGCACTACGCCAAGCGTGTCGCTCTCTGCGCCAAGCGGTGCAGTCACAAGTGCAGTGAACGAGGTGGCGGGTAAAATTGTCACCTATAACGGCACGGTGGCCAACACGATGTACGGTGCCGCCAACAGCGGAAAAACGCAAAGCACCGAAGCCATGTGGGGCGGCGCATATCCGTATCTTGTGGCCGGAATTGACAGTCCGGGCGATTTGTCCGCGACGGTGTATGCAAACGGCGGTCATACATGGCAGAATTACAGCAACACCATTAAGCTGTCACGTATGATAAGCAACATTGAGCAGATGCTTCCCGGCTCCACCAACGGACGCTCTGACTATGAAAATTGGATTACAAATCCCGAATACGATGCAAACGGCTACTTGAATTACATCACGGTTATGGGTACGCGCATTCGTGCGGGCAAGTTCTACGATAATTGCTGGGGGCTGTATTCGCCCAACTTCAACATGTCGTATAACGGCAACGGCACATGGACTTTTGTCACGCGCGGCAACGGTCACGGCGTTGGCATGAGTCAGTGGGGCGCATGGGGCTATGCAAAGCAGGGCTGGGGCTATGATGCCATTTTGAAGTATTATTATCCGGGCACAGCCATTACAAGCATGGGCTGACAGGAAAGGGAAAGCGCGGTTTAACGACTGTGCAAAAATAAAAAAACAGAGCCGCCTCTGCGCTGAATAAGCACAGAGGCGGCTCTGTTTAGAGCTGTAAAATAAGGGGCGTTTGCTGCGAAGGTTCAATTAAAACGCAAAACGCAACACGAATGTCGCTTGGCGGGGCAGAAAATTCAGACAAGCGGACGCTGCGTGATGCGCCAGCAAAGGCTGATGCGCATGGCGCGCAGCTGCTCGCGCAGCGTGCCGGTATCGGCGCTTGTACAGGCGGGCAGCGCAGGTGGACCGATGCGCCTTTGCCACGCAACCAGCGCCGCGCAGCGGCTGCGCGTGACAAAAACAAGCAAAGCGGGCAGCGCGCGCAGGGGCGCGCTCAGCCTCCAGCGGCGGCTTGCGCGCATGGCGTGCAGGGAGGTAAGCAGCAATTCACGCTGATGCGTCTCGTCCTGCTGTGCAGCACATTGCTGCGGATTCCACGCTGTGCTCAGGATGTCACCGGCTGTCAATTGCGGCAGTGCATATTGCTTCCAGTGCTCCAAAAGAGCAAGGTGACCGGTGTACAGCGCGGCATCCCGCGCCTTGCGCCGCTCGGCATCCGCAGGGACATGATATACGCTGGTGCATTTTGGCACAAGTGCCACGGCGGTGTGGCAGGCGTAGCGTGTCCAGAGATCCCAATCGTCCAAAACGCGCAGTGCCTCGTTGGAACCACCGTACAGACGAGGTAAATCCTTGGAAAAAGCGACGGACTGCACAGAAAAATGATTGTGGCAGCACTGTCGCGCCAGCGAAAAGCTGTCCTCTATCCAGTTGCGCCGCGTTACAACCGTGTGCAGACCGTCGGGCGTATCAAAGGAAACAGCCTCTACAGAGCCAGCCGCAACAAGGCCGCAGCCCGGATTTGCAAGAATGCCCTGTGCCAGCGTTTCCAAATGATCTGCAAAAAAGAAATCGTCATCATCCAAAAAAACAAGCCAATCCCCCGTGGCAGCAGCAATGGCTGCATTGCTCGCAGCGCTTTCTCCGGCAGCCTTGCACAGCGGCAGATAGGTGATGGGCAGCGACTGCTGTGCCTCGTACACCGTCTGTCCGGCGACGGGCTGTTCGCCGTCCTCTACAACAACCACATCAAAGCAGCGGTACGTTTGGTTTGCAATGCTGGCAAGGGTAAGCGCAAGCGCAGCGGGGCGGCGATAGGTGCGCACAAGCACAGAAAAACGAATTGTGGGTGGCGGCAGCTCAATTTTAAATGCTGCGCCGCCACGCAGAAAGGAGGTGTCAAAGCCGTTCCACGCAACCGTAAATCCTGTGTGTCGCACTCTTTTTTTGTAAAAGTCACGCGCGCTTTTTGCGGCCGTGCGCAGGGTGGGCAGCCGCGAGAGGAGCAGCGCCGGCACGGGGGCAAGCGCGGTGTCAGCCGCAAAGCGCAAAATGGCATCACGGCACAGGGAATCCCACTCAAAAACATCCTGCGGCGCACCGTATTTGCAGCGCAGATAGAAATTGGCAAGCACTGCGCCTGCCGTCTGCCGCTGCAATTCCAAGGCAGCCGGCGCAGCAGCCGGCAGGGTATAGGTGGCGGCGGGCACGTAGCGTGCGCGAAAGCCCATGGTGCACAGATGAAACGACAGCTCCGTATCGGCACCGCAGCCCCACGTGTTGGCAAGCAGGGCATCGTCAAACCCGCCCGCGGCGGTAAACGCGCTGCGCCGCACAGCAAAGCAAGCACCGCCGCCCCACGGGGTTTCCCGTGTGACGGGGTCGTAATATTTTGGGGATTCAAAAGGAAGCCGACGCAGCTCAAACACGGCATATTCTGCAGGTGCCTGCTGAATTTCATCGCTCAGAACAGCAAGCGCATCGGGCGCAAGGACAGCGTCGGGATGACAAAACAAAATAATTTCGCCTGTGCCGGGCACAGCACTGCTTTTTGCAGATTCTTGTCCGCAAAAGCGGGGAAGCATACAGGGGTCAATGGTCATAACTTCATTCCTCACTGGCGTTCTCTTGCGGTGGCTTTCCTATTCTATGGCAATAGAGCAGTTTTCAAACACACCCTAGACATCGATCTTTTTTACAGCCTGCAAAGCTGCGATAAATCCCCGCGCGGGGCGATTCTATGCCGCCGCGCCGCTTTGATCGTCGGCCTCCGCTGCGGGCAGATTGCTGCCGTCCGGCGATGTATGTCCCCACATCAGCTTTTCCAGTGCCTCGCCGGTACAGTGCAGGCCGTCGTAAAAATCAGCGCTGGTGACACCCTCAATCGCGTGCGGATTATACGAGCCATACACCGGAATATTGTACTTTGCTGCCAACTGGCGGATGCTTGGCTCCGTGGCAAGAAATCCGCCGTAGCGCATGGGGTCGGTGGCGGCAGTGCCCACGGCAAAATCGTAAGGAATGGGATGAAACGGTGTGAGCACGATGACAAGATTGACACCGCGCGATTGCGCATAGGCAAAAAAGCGGTCAAACACCTGCGGCATAAAGGTGCCAAGCTTTGGATAGTCCTGCATATGAATGAGGTTTTCGGTCTGATAGTAGGCATCGGAGTCGCGCAGCTCCTGCGTGCGGTTGCGCCATTCCGCGTCGTATAAAAGGCTGCCGTCGCTGCATTTTACCTCGGTTGTCTGGCTGTAAAGATCGCCCGTTACGGGCTGCGGCTTATTGATGCCGGCGCTGTCACGCAGCGTAAACGTCAAATTGTCCTGGAAATAAATCGGAGAATATAACGCCTCATAGGCCGCGCGGTTGTCCTCTTTTTCATAGGTCAAATCGAAGCCCAGCTTCTCGTTTAAAAATTCGGTATACAGCGCTTTGTCGCTGCGCTTATCAAAGCCGTCTACATCGTCGCGCAGCAGCCACGGGTCAAAGCCGATGATAACGGTATCCGGCAGGCGGTTTTCGCGGTCAAATAAATAAAATGTACTCAGCACATCCGCCGCGTCTCCGCCCGTCATCGCGCAGTTGAAAAAGCTGTCCGTGCGCGCAATTTCCTTTGTTAGCTGCAAAATGCGGCTGGAGCCGAGCGCAATGGTCTGCGGCAGAGGCTCCATATTGGCGGCAAGAATTTTCATAATATCCCGCTCGCTGTTGTTCAGCTTTTCGTAGCCGATGATATCCTGCCCCGAAAGCACCATATTGGCGGTTGCGCGCAGCTCGACATCGCCCTGAAAAAAGCCGGAGCAATCCGTTGTGTAGCTGTAGTAAATGGCAAACAGCGGCACGGTGCAAAGCACGGCTGCGCCAAGCACCATACGCAGCGCAGAAAGCAAACGGCTGCCGATCAATTTTAAAAGCTTCATAACGCAGCCCCCCTAATAAATCTGATAGACGAAGCTTGAAACGCCAAGCTCGCCCCAGAAGTAAATGACAAGACAGAGGATGTAATAAAGCGGCCAGCGCAGATAAACGGGCATTTGGCGAATGAGCGTGTTGGTCGGAATTTGTAAGTACTCAAAGCCCTCAATGGTCACGATGCTGCCCAGCAGCACCCACAGCCTGACACCCTCGAAGCCAAGCTTTGCAAGCGTTGCAAGCAGCGTGCCGTCAAACAGCGTGCCCCAGCCGCTGAACAAATGCGCGTACAGATAAAGCCCGCCCGTCCAGCCGGTATCCTTGCTGCAATACAACTCGGCACAAAAAAACACAAGCGCCCCCGCAAACAGCAGATAGGTGATGCACGCCTGTAAAAAGTGCTTCAGCGGTTTCCATGCGTAAAGCGGATTGTGCTGCTCAAGGCGGGAGCGAAGCTCCGCGGTTTCCTTTCCGACGCACAGGAACACACCGTTTAAAAATCCCCACAGCAGATAGCCCCATGACGCGCCGTGCCACAGACCGCTCACCGCAAACACGATAAGCTGGTTTAGGTGCGCGCGCAGCTTACCCTTGCGGCTGCCGCCGAGCGGGAAATAAAGATAATCGCGGAACCATGTCGAAAGGCTGATGTGCCAGCGCCGCCACAGGTCTGTGATGCTGCACGCGGCAAGCGGGCGTTTAAAGTTTTCCATAACGGTAAAGCCGAACACGGCAGCGCTGCCGATGGCAATATCGCTGAGGGCAGAAAAATCAATGTATAGCTGATAGGCAAACAGCAGCGCTGCCAAAACCAGCATGGGACCGGAATAATTTTCCATGTGACGGAACACCGGTTTTATGATGCCCAGGAGCATATTTGCGACGACAAGCTTTTTGAAAAAACCCCACAAAATGCGAAACAGCCCGCCGCATACGCGATTATAATCGAACGGCTGCGGCGTTTTAAACTGTGGAATCATATTGCCGGCGCGCTCGATGGGGCCGGCGACGATATTCGGGAAAAAGGTGACAAACAGCGCGTAATACAGCAGATTTTTCTCGGCGTGTATTTTGCCGCGATAGATATCAAAGAAGTAGCTGGTGGCAGAAAACGTAAAATAGCTGATGCCGAGCGGCACGGCGATGCTGAGCGACTTCCCAAAGAAAAACGAGGCATATTTGTAGTAAACAAGCGCCGCAAAGCACAAAATCAGCGTGACGGCAAGCACAAGAATGCGCACAAGCTTGTGCGCAGCGTCAATCTTGTCAAGCAGCAGCCCCGCAAGATAGGTCATCAGTGTCATTGCCAGCAGCAGCACAAGGAACGGCGCATTTGCCGCATCGTACAAATAAAATACGCAGCTGCAAGCCAAAAGCCAGAACGGGCGCGTTGCCTTTGGCAGCAAAAAATAGCACAGTCCCGCAAGCGCCAGAAACACAATGTAAGCGAATGATACAAAATTCATGCTTTCGATACCCCTCAGCTATTTTAGTCGTCCTTGTGACGGTTTTTCTCCGCGAGGCTTGTCTCCAAATCGCGCACCCGCCGTTCCAGCAGCGCCTGCTGCTGTGCCATGCGCCGCAGCTTTTCGGCAAAGCCGCTTGCGATGCTGGACAAGCTGAGCAGCAGCAGCAGCATAAAAGCAATGACCAGCGTGAACACTACGTTCACCGGCATTTCCATCTTTAGCAAATCCCGCAAAACCAACACCGTATAAGGCCACACGGCAAAAACAAGAAACGCACCCGCCGAGGCAAGCCAGATGATGGCGTAGCGCACCGTGAGCTTTTTGTGTTTGAGCAGAAACAGAATGGTCAAAAGATAGACAATGGCACCGACCAGCAGCGCAATGCGTGTGATGGGGTCAATGCTGTGAATGTTCATGCGCGTTTCTCCTTTCTGCGGCCCTCTGTGATGCGAAAAACAATCAGACCGAGCGTGACCTTTACCATATAATAGGCGGATGCCAAGGGGCTGATGGACGATTTTCCCGCAAGGCGCTCCTCCATGACAACGGGGGCCTCGCCCACGCGCCAGCCGTTTAACACGGCGGTGATGATGGCCTCCGGTTCGGGATAATCCTGCGCATAGTGGTCGGCAAAGTAGCATGTAAGCTGTTTGTTGCACGCACGAAAGCCGCTTGTGGTGTCCCGGATGTGCACGCCGCACAGCAGGCGAATCATGAGGCTGATGATATTGATGCCGATCCGGCGCATAAAGCTTGTCTGAAAGCCCTCTTTTGTGATGAAACGGCTGCCGATGCACATATCGAATTGTCCGTCCAAAACGGGTCGGATGACATCCGCAAGATATTTCGGATTGTGCTGTCCGTCGCCGTCCATCTGCACGGTGATGTCGTAGTCGTGCTCGCGCGCATAGAGGTAACCGCTCTGCACGCCGCCGCCGATCCCCAGATTGATGGGAAGCGAAAGGTAGCTGTAATGGTTGTCGGCGCAAAGCGCAGCACTGCCGTCGGTGGAGCAGTCATTTACAATTAAGTAATCGACATCCGGGGCGGCAGTATGCAGATTGCCGATGACACGCTCTAGGTTTTCTTCTTCGTTATAGCAGGGGATAATGACAAGTGTTTTCACAATGGCTTCCTCTCCGATGCTTTTTCATTTCCTTCAAAGCACAGAAGTGCCATGGAAGGAAACCTATTTTACGTGCTGCGCTGCGGCGCGGCGGTTCACAGTGTTTTTGCTGAAGAATAACATTTGAATTGACAGCTTTCGGCTCATGCGCGCGGGTCTTGTACCCGGCGTGCATCCGCGTCAAACAGGAAAGCCTCCAGCGCCCGCAGAAGCTCTGCGCGGCCGTAATGCTGTTTGCAGTAGGCACGTGCGTTTTCTCCAAGGCTTGCGCGCTGCTGCGGCGGCATATCCGCAAGAGAAAGCAGATTGCGATACAACGCATCTGCGTCACCCGCACCGCAGAAAAGCCCCGCACCTGCCTCCTTCACTACGCGCGCGCCCTCGCCGTCAATGGCGACAAGGCACGGCTTTGCGGCGGCAAAATAGCTTGTCAGCTTTGCGGGAACCGTCAGGCCAAGGTCAGCGCTTTTCGACAGCGCACAAAACAGCACGTCCGCCATCGACTGATAGGCGGGAATGGCTGTCACAGGCTGCTGCCCCTCAAGCGTAAACCAGTCGAAAAGCCCCTGTGAGGCAATGGATTCTTCCAGCGCAGCGCGGCTCATGCCGTCGCCCACAAGCACAAAATGAATGTTGCGGCGACCCTCTGCCTTTAAACGCGCCGCGCATTGCACGAGCAAATCCAAATCCTGCGCAGGGCTGAAATTTCCGGCAAACAATACGTTAAAGCGTCCGGCAAAGCGCGCCTCCAGCGCAGCATCCTTCGTGTCGGAAAAATAAAAATCCTCGCAATATTGCGCAATGACCGTGTGCCGCGCCTTTGGCGCAAGGGTGCGCAGACGCTCGCACAGGGCGGGAGACATGGAGATAAGCCCGTCACAGCGGCGGTAAAACCAATGGGACACGCCGCTTGCAACGGCGCGCAGCGCGCGGTTTTTTATGGGCAGGACAGAGTATAAATTTTCAGGCCACAAATCGAGCACATAGTCAATCAGCGGAATGCGATGCAGCTTTGCATACACAAGGGCGGGCAGCAGCATCAAAACGGGGCTTGTGTTATAGCACAGCACCGCGTCGTAGCGCCGCCCGTGCAGACGCGGCAGGCTGAACAGCGCACACAGCGGAAACGACACATAGTTTAAAAAAATACGTGCGCCCGTGTTGCCCTTGCGCCGAATTTCGCCTGCGCGAAACAGCTCGATGCCGTCGTGTATCTCGCGCCGCGGCCCCGTGTAGCAATAGCCGTCAAACCATTCGCCCTGCGGATAATTCGGCAGGCCGCACAGCACGTCCACAGCGATGTCATCCTCAAGAAGGCCGCGGCAAATATCGGTGATGCGGAAATTTTCCGGCCAGTAATGCTGACTGACCACCAAAATGCGTTTTGTCATGCGTCCTCCTGTATAGCAATGTGAGTTCACATTGCACTTGCGCATCGGCTATGGCCGGCACATAGAACCGCCCCGCGCGGGGATGGATCGCGGTTTCGCAAGCTGTAAAAAG
>JAVXUG010000030.1:0-25416 GCA_036642215.1 Ruthenibacterium sp. | reverse complement strand
GGGCAATTTGACATCATCGCGCGCAAAATAGGCTGTCTTGTGCAGATACGGGCGCGTTGCGTCCATGCCGTCAACACCCGCCAGCTTGAGGATGCACATGCCTTTGTGGGCGCGAACGCTCTCGATTTTCTTCTCTGCGCCGCCGTCCGGCGTAAAAAACAGACGCGGCAGCGCGGCGACAAAATCCGGCCCGTCGCACCACGGATACAGCTTTAATTCGCCCATCACGCCGTGTGTTGTGACAATTTCGCCCGCCTCGATATACTGCTTCATAATTTGCTCCCTTTTTATTTGATCACGATTGCCCCGCGAGGGAATCCGGTGCCACACGCGCCCGATTCAAACGCGCTATCAATTCTCGCTCGGTTAAGATAAGCTGCTATATGATGACCCCAAGCAGCTTTGCAAGCTCGCATGCCTGCAAGGCCGTGACGCGCGCGCCCTGCAGCACGCCGTCCGTCACGCACAGCCCGTCGATGTCACAGGTGGTTAAATCCTGCCCCTTGAGCGGCGTATGGCAAAATTCCGCCGCACGCAAATCACACCGCTCAAACGCAAACGCGCTGCGCGGGCGCAAATCCGAAAACACTGCGCGCGGCAGCAGGCTGTCCGCAAAGGAAACGTTTTTCAGCAGACACTCTGCCCACACCGCGTCACCCGCGCTGCACGCCGTAAGGCTCACGTCATTCCACGCGCCCGCGGCAAAATTCGCACCCGCCAGCTTGCAGCCGTCAAACGCGCACTGCGTAAAGGACATCTCCATCCCGCGCACCGCAGAAAAATCGCAGCTTTTAAAGCGCACACAGCGGAAAGACGCGCCTTTCAGCTCCGCCGCCGTAAAACGGCACGCCGTAAAGGTGCAAAAGCGCACTTCAAGCTGCGGAAGCTGCGCGGCGCTCCCATCCGCACCGTGAAAGGCAAATCCCTCCAGCGGCGCATCGCGCGCGGCAGTCATGGACAGCACTTCTTCAAGAGAAACGTCCGTCTCAAGCCGCAGCGGTAAATCGGGCGGTGCAATGCGCATCCGTTCTGCCTCCCTCTGTGTTTCTTTGCGGTTTTCCGCTTGGGTCTTTTCGTCAAAATTTGTCTTGACAGCGCGGCAGCCGGAGACCTTCGCCTCCGGCTGCCGTTCCAATGCTAAGCTGTTACCGGCGCACGCGCGGCGTTACCGTGTGTCTGCCCATCAGCATGCCAACGATGCTGAATACCAGCGCCGTGACGGAAACCGCCATGCTGACAATGCCCAAAATCAAGCCTACCAATCGAAATGCTCCACCTTTTCTCATGTGTCACAACTCCTTTTGTGTAAAATGCACCTTCTAATGCTACCCATTTCATAAGGAAAGTATACTACTTTCCGGCGTGGCGCGCAAGAGTGGGCGCTTTGCCCTATTCCACAAATTCCATGCTGGTATAAACCTTTGCCAAAAATTCGTCCGGATACCATCGGTCAAGGCACTCGCCAAGGATGGTCAGCGGCGGCTCGCCCTGCTTGCGCGCGCTTTGACGTGTCACTGCGGCGGCGCTGAGCAAAATATTCACGCCCATGAACACCGCGATGATAACGGTGAGCGTTTTGCCGATTTTGTTTGGAATCCGCTCAATTCTTTCGCTCAGATACGGGTACAGGTTGCGGATGAACAAAAAGCCCATAACGCCCCAGCAGATGGCAAAAAACAGATTGGTGCGCCCGCCGAGGTTGGCAGGCGTGTCGCTGTATTCCCACGAGACGCAGCCAAAGAGCATCTCCTGCGCAAAGCTGCACATCCATTCAAACGCGCTGCCCGCGATGGCGCTGGCGACAAATACAAGAACGCCGTTCGCGTTTCGCAGGCGGTACAGTGTGATGGTAAACAGCACCGCGCCCATGCCGTAAATCTGGTTGAACGGGCCGTACAGCAAGCCCTGCCGGTTCACCCATGTGCCGTTTTTTGCATAGGCAAAAACCATTTCGGCACAGTAGCCGAGAATGCAGCCGATAAAAAACACCCAGATGAGCTTATACATATTTTTTCCGGCTGCAAAGGAATCCGGATTTTCCTTCATGGGTGCGCGCGGTTTTTTTTCGCGTCTGCGGCGTTTTTTAGGCATCTTGTCCCCTTCGCCTTTCGCCGTGTCGGGCAAAGACTGCGGCTCGCTCAACTGTACCGCACCGTTTTTTTCTGTTACAGACAAAACGCTCCTCCTGACAGCCGCCGATCAGCGGCAGAATTTTTCAATATAATTGTTCAGGCACTTTTCAATGATTGCCTTTGCCTTGTCGGAGCCTTGTACGTCATCCACCACAGTTTCCTTGCCCTCCAGCGTCTTGTACACGGTAAAAAAGTGACACATCTCGGTGAAGATATGATTGGGCAGCTCCTCAATGTCACGGTAGCTGTTATAGGCGGGGTCCTCAAACGGAATCGCAATAATTTTCTCGTCCAGCGCACCCTGATCCATCATCGTGATCACGCCGATGGGATAGCAGCGCACAAGGCTCATGGTGTTGATGACCTCGCTGCACAGCACCAGCACATCAAGCGGGTCGCCGTCGTCCGCGTAGGTGCGCGGAATTAAGCCATAGTTGGCGGGATAATGGGTGGAGGTGTATAAAATACGATCCAAAATAATATGACCGGTTTCCTTGTCCAGTTCATATTTTTTCTTGCTGCCCTTTTCAATTTCAATAACCGCGATAAAATCGTCCGGATTGATGCGCGCGGGGCTGATGTCGTGCCAAATGTTTGCCATAGTTGCTCCTCTCGTGCTTTGCGCCCGCCCTTTGAGGGAGGCGCTGCTCTGCGGCGAACTGTCATAACGATATACTTTACGAAACATTTTACAATATTCTGTCGAATATTACAATGCTTTTATTTTGCACGGCACACCTGTGCCACGCAAAGCGGCGCGTGAAAGCTGTTTTTTCTCCTTCGCATTTTTTTACAAAATTATGCTTGACAGATGCGCCGCATACGTATATTATAATGATTATATCGAAAAATGCTGGGATGGGGAATCCGCAAATTGCGCCGCGCCGCAGAGAGCTGCCGTTTTGGTGAAAGGCAGCGCCGGAGGATTTGTGCACTGGCCCCGGAGCAGGCAGCTGAACCGCCGCTTTGGCTTAGTAGGTGCGCACGGGTTTGACACCGTTATCATGGTCAGGCTGTTGCCTTTTTTAAGGCGGATGGCGCAAAGTGGCTGCACAGCGCAGCAATAAGAGTGGTACCGCGAAGATGCTTTATCTCCGTCTCTTAGCCGAATTGTAACGGCTGAGGGGCGGTTTTTTTGTATGCAAAGCTTTCCTTTCAGCCAAACGCCTGCACCGCAGGAACGTAAAGGAGAGACAACAATGACAATGCCGTATGTAACCAGGTACAAGCCCGCCTACTACCCCGCGCCCGAATGTGAAATGCGCTGGGTCAAAAAAGACCACATCGAAAAGGCACCCCTCTGGTGCAGCGTTGATTTGCGCGACGGCAACCAGAGCTTGATTGTGCCCATGAGCCTTGAAGAAAAGCTGGAATTTTTTACATTTCTTGTCAAGGTCGGCTTCAAGGAAATTGAGGTGGGCTTTCCCGCCGCAAGCGAGACGGAATACGATTTTCTGCGCGCGCTGATTGAGCAGCACCTCATCCCCGACGATGTGACCGTGCAGGTGCTCACGCAGTGCCGCGACCATATTATCCGCAAAACATTTGACGCGCTGAAGGGCGCGCATCATGCCATTGTACACTTTTACAACTCCACCAGTGTGGTTCAGCGCGAGCAGGTGTTTCAAAAGTCACGGGATGAAATCAAGCAAATAGCAACAGAGGGTGCCGCGCTTGTAAAGCAGCTTGCCGCCGAATACGAGGGGAATTTCCGCTTTGAATACAGCCCCGAAAGCTTTACGGGCACAGAGCCGGACTACGCGTTAGAGGTGTGCAACGCGGTTCTCGATGTATTGCAGCCGACGGCGGAAAAGCCCGTGATCATCAATCTGCCCGTCACCGTGGCAATGAGCATGAGCCATGTTTATGCAAATCAGATTGAATACATGAGCGACCACATGAAATACCGTGAGCACGTCATTTTAAGCCTGCACCCGCACAATGACCGCGGCTGCGGCGTGGCGGACACCGAGCTTGGCCTGCTGGCGGGTGCCGACCGCGTGGAGGGCACGCTGTTCGGCAACGGCGAGCGCACGGGCAACGTGGACATTGTAACGCTTGCCATGAATCTGTACACGCACGGCGTTGACCCGCACCTTGATTTCAGCGACATGCCCGCCATCGCAGCCGAGTATGAAAAGGTCACGCGGATGCATGTGTACGAGCGCACACCCTACGCGGGGGCGCTGGTCTTTGCGGCGTTCAGCGGCAGCCATCAGGATGCCATCGCCAAGGGCATGAAATGGCGCGAGGCAAACAACCTCTACGAGTGGACGGTGCCGTATCTGCCTCTTGACCCGCACGATGTCGGGCGCGAGTACGAAACGGATGTCATCCGCATCAACAGCCAAAGCGGCAAGGGCGGCATCGGGTATTTGCTGGAGCAGAACTACGGCTACGATTTGCCCGCAAAAATGCGCGAAGCCCTTGGTTATGCAGTGAAAAGCGTGTCCGACCACCTGCACAAGGAATTGTCCCCGCGCGATGTGTACGGCATTTTCGAGAGCGAATTTGTCAACCTGAAAGCGCCGTTTGCCATTCCGGAAGCGCATTACATTCAAAAGGACAATCAAAAAGACCGCATCTACGCCATGGTGACTGCCAGCGAGGACGGCATCCCCGTGGAGTACACGGGCAAGGGCAACGGTCGTCTTGACGCTGTGACAAATGCGGTCAAGGCGGGCAGCGGGCGCGATTTTTCTGTGCTGAACTATCAAGAGCATGCACTGGAAACAGGCAGCACCAGTCAAGCGGTTGCCTATGTGGGCTTGCAGTGGGCCGACGGCGGCGTATCTTGGGGTGCGGGCACCGACAACGACATTATGGTGGCAAGCGTAAACGCGCTGGCCTCTGCCGTCAACAATCACGACAAAAAATAAGGCGCTTATCGCAGGCGTATCTCTGCGCAAAACAAAAATATCGGAGGCGTTTCCATGGGCATGACAATGACACAAAAAATTTTAGCGGCGCACGCGGGGCTTGCCACGGTCGAGGCCGGGCAGCTTATTATGGCGCAGCTTGACATGGTGCTGGGCAATGATATCACAAGCCCCGTCGCCATCAACGAGTTTGAAAAAGCGGGCTTTTCGTCCGTGTTTGACAAGACCAAAATCAGCCTTGTGATGGATCACTTTGTGCCGAACAAGGACATCAAGGCAGCCCAGCAGACAAAGCAGAGCCGCAATTTTGCGAACAAATATGATATTTTAAATTTTTACGACGTGGGCAATATGGGCATTGAGCACGCGCTGCTTCCCGAAAAGGGCATTGTTGCCGCGGGCGAGTGCATCATTGGCGCGGACAGCCACACCTGCACCTACGGCGCGCTGGGCGCGTTCAGCACGGGCGTTGGCAGCACCGACATGGCCGCCGGCATGGCAAGCGGAAAATGCTGGTTTAAGGTTCCCGCCGCCCTGCGCTTTGTGCTGCGCGGCAAGCCGCAAAAATATGTCAGCGGCAAGGATGTCATTTTACACATCATCGGGCAAATCGGCGTGGACGGTGCCCTTTACAAGAGCATGGAATTTGGCGGCGCGGGGCTTGCCTGCCTCACCATGGACGACCGCCTTTGCATGGCGAACATGGCCATAGAGGCCGGTGCAAAGAACGGCATTTTTGAAGTGGACAGCGTGACGCGCGCGTATCTTGACGCGCGCGTCACACGACCCTATCAGGTCTACGCCCCCGACCCTGACGCGGTTTACGAGCAGACCATCGAAATCGACCTCTCTGCGCTGCGCCCGATTGTCGCGTTCCCGCATCTGCCGGAAAACGCGCGCACCATCGACAGCATCGGTGCGCAGGAAGTAAAAATTGACCAGGTTGTCATCGGCAGCTGCACCAACGGACGCTTATCCGACATGGCGGCGGCGGCAGAAATTTTAAAAGGGCGGTGCGTTGCCAAAAACGTGCGCGCCATTGTCATTCCCGCCACACAGCACATTTATAAAGAGTGCATCCGTCTGGGCTACATCGACACCTTTATTGATGCGGGCTGCGTTGTCAGCACGCCCACCTGCGGCCCGTGTCTTGGCGGGTACATGGGCATTCTGGCGGAGGAGGAGCGCTGCGTTGCCACGACAAACCGCAATTTTGTCGGGCGCATGGGGCATCCGACCAGCGAGGTATACCTTGCAAATCCGGCCGTGGCAGCCGCCAGCGCCGTCACGGGCTACATCAGCAACCCTGAGGAGGTGGCGGGCTTATGAGCAGCACAATAACAGGAAAAGCACACCGGTTTGGTGACAATGTGGACACGGATGTCATCATTCCCGCGCGCTATTTGAACACGCCGGACGCAAAAGAGCTGGCGGCGCACTGCATGGAGGATCTTGATGCGGACTTTGTGCACCGCGCACAGCCGGGCGATCTCATCGTTGCGGGCTATAATTTTGGCTGCGGCTCCAGCCGCGAGCACGCGCCGCTTGCCATCAAGACCTGCGGTGTGTCGTGCGTCATTGCCAAGACCTTCGCGCGCATTTTTTACCGCAATGCCATCAATATCGGGCTTGCCATTTTAGAATGCGAGCAAGCGAGTGAGCGCATTGCCGCAAATGACGAAATCCGCGTGGATTTTGACACGGGTGTCATTGTCAATCTCACAAAAAACGAAACGTATCAAGCGCAGCCGTTCCCGCCGTTTATCAAGGACATCATCGACAAGGGTGGACTGCTGAAAGCGCTGCGATAAGGATTTTAAAATAGCTTTTGGGAGGAATTTAGGATGCGCAAACGCATTACTGTTTTAAAGGGCGACGGCATCGGGCCGGAAATTGTCGCCGAAGCACTCAAGATTATGGAGGGTGTGGCCGAAAAATTCGGGCATCATTTCGCCTACGATTTTGCCGACATCGGCGGCGCAGCCATCGACAAATGCGGCGCGGCGCTGCCGCAGTCAACCATTGACGCATGTCTTGCGTCCGACAGCGTGCTGCTGGGTGCCGTCGGCGGGCCGAAATGGGACAGCTTGCCCGGCGCACAGCGCCCCGAAAAGGGCTTGCTGGGCATTCGCAAGGCGATGAATTTGTTTTCCAATATCCGCCCTGCGCGCCTTTATCCGCAGCTTGCCGCGTCAAGCCCCTTGCGCGCGGACATCGTGGCAAACGGCATTGACCTTATGGTGGTGCGCGAGCTGACGGGCGGCGTTTATTTTGGCGCGCACACCACACAAACCGTGGAGGGCGAGCGCATCGCAACCGATGTCATGCCCTATTCGGAGACGGAAATCCGCCGCATTCTGCGCATCGGCTTTGACACCGCCATGCTGCGCCGCAAAAAGCTGACCAGCGTTGATAAGGCCAACGTGCTGGATACAAGCCGTTTGTGGCGCACCATTGCCGAGGAAATTTCGTGGGATTATCCCGAGGTGGAATACAGCAATATGCTTGTTGACAACTGCGCGATGCAGCTTGTCAAAAATCCCGCACAATTTGACGTGATTGTGACCGAAAACATGTTTGGCGACATCCTCACGGATGAGGCCAGCATGATAACCGGCAGCATCGGCATGATTCCGTCCTCGAGCCTTGGCGAGGACACCCGCGGTCTGTACGAGCCGATTCACGGCTCTGCGCCCGATATTGCGGGACAGGACAAGGCAAACCCCATCGGCACCATTCTCGCCGCCGCCATGCTGCTGAAATATTCGTTCGGGCTTGCCGCCGAGAGCGATGCCATAGAAGCCGCGGTCAACAGGGTGCTTTCACAGGGTCTGCGCACCGGCGACATGATGAGTGACGGCTGCACCCTTGTGGGCTGCTCTGCCATGGGCGACGCAATTTTGGCGGCGCTGTAGGCAGCGGATGTGTCGCCGCGATTGAAATTTCTCTCTTGGTTTGCTATACTGTAACAGAAGAAGGTCGAGCGCAGCAAAGCCTTTGCGCCGCACCTTCCTTTTGCACGTTTGTGCAAAAAACAGGGCTGTTTGCGTATTTCCTTTTCTTTTTAATAAGGTATGATGAAAACAACAAACACTCTGTACGAATGGTATTCCAAACATACCGCACACACCAATGACGTAAGGAGAAATACACATGAAAGTAATTGTCACCAAAAATTATGAAGAAAGCGGCGCCGTCGTCGCAGGTCTGATTCAAGACATTGTAAACGCAAAGCCAAACGCAAAATTAGGGTTTGCCACGGGCAGCACCCCGCTTTCCACCTACAAAAAGCTTGCCGAGCTGAACAAGGCGGGCAAAATTGATTTCTCCAAGGTACACACGGTCAATCTGGACGAGTATTGCGGCATTCCCGGCACGCATGACCAGAGCTATCGTTATTTTATGGACACAAACCTGTTTGACCACATCAACATCGACAAGAAAAACACCTTTGTGGCAAACGGCATGGGCGATTTTGAAGCCAACGCGCGTGAGCTGGAAGAAAAAGTCTACGAGGGCGGCACGCCTGATTTTCAGCTGCTCGGCATCGGCAACAACGGACATATCGCCTTTAACGAGGCGCGCGACCACTTGATTTCTGTGGCACATATCGAGCATCTGACCGAGAGCACCATTGATGCCAATGCGCGCTTTTTTGCAAGCCGCGCAGAAGTCCCCACCTCTGCCATCACAATGGGCATGGGCGGCATTATGGCGGCAAAGCAGGTTGTGCTTGTCGCCACGGGCACTTCAAAAACAGCCGCCATCAAGGGCCTTATCCTAGACGATGTTATCACAACGCAAAACCCCTCCACCATGCTGAAGATGCACACAAACGCTGTTGTCGTCATTGATGAGGAGCTTGCAAATTCCGTGGGCTACAAGGGCTGATTCTCACCCTCTCCACAAAAACCGCATCATATTTTAAAGTGCCAAGGCCAAAAGCTTTGGCACTTTTTTGTACAAATTGTCTTTTTCCCTGTTGACAGGCGCACCAAAATCGAGTACAATAGCAGCATAGAGTTAGCATATGCTAACTAATATATTTGAGAGCGAGGCATAAGCATGACGCAAAACACATTGGCACAGCTGCCTGTGGGCGACAGCGCCACAATAGATGCCGTGGGCGGTCAAGGCGCACTGCGCCGCCGCCTGCTGGATATGGGGCTGACCCCCGGCACCACCATTCTGGTGCGCAAAATTGCCCCGATGGGCGACCCGATCGAGGTGCACTTGCGCGGCTATGAGCTGACACTGCGCCTGCACGATGCAAAAAAAATAACGCTGCGCTGAGTGGCAGAAAATTGACGGAGGCAGACAGTCTATGAACTTTGCACTGGCAGGCAACCAAAACAGCGGCAAAACCACTTTGTTCAATCAATTGACCGGCTCAAACCAGCATGTGGGCAACTTTCCCGGCGTGACCGTGGACAAAAAAGAGGGTGTCATCCGCGACCATTATGCGGGCGAGCATCATCACGGCCCGCGCAGCTGGGGACACGGCACCCGCAACGCGGCAAAGCGCGGCGGCAGCGAGGGCGGCGGCTATGGGGCAAACGGCGGACAGGGCAGGCGCGACGGGCACGGCGCAGTCGATGCCGCCCCGCATCGCGCGCACATGACGGCCTCGGTTGTGGATTTGCCCGGCATTTACTCTTTGTCGCCCTACACAAGCGAGGAGATTGTCACGCGGGATTTTCTCATCAAGGACAAGCCCGACGGCATCATCAACATTGTGGACGCGACCAGTATTGAGCGCAATCTTTACTTAACCATGCAGCTGATTGAGCTGAACATCCCCATGGTCATTGCGCTTAACATGATGGATGAGATGCGCGCAAACGGCAACACCGTGGACATCAACAAGCTGGAGGCAGAGCTGGGCGTGCCGGTGGTGCCCATTTCCGCCTCCAAGAACGAGGGTATTGACGAGCTGATTGAGCACGCGCTGCGCGTGGCCGAGCAAAAGCAGCAGCCGCGCCGGCAGGATTTTTGCAGCGGCGCAGTGCATCGCTGTATTCACGCCATCGCGCATTTAATTGAGGATCATGCCGAGAGCATCGGCGTGCCGTGCCGCTTTGCCGCGACAAAGCTTGTGGAGGGCGACGCGCCGATGGAGGCCTCGCTCAGCCTGTCCGACAACGAAAGAGAGATGGTGCAGCACGCCATCACCGAGATGGAAAAAGAGCTTGCCACCGACCGCGAGGCAGCGCTTGCCGATATGCGCTACGCCTTTATCGAAAAGCTGTGCGCGCAGACGGTGGTAAAGCACGGCGAAAGCCGTGAGCATCTGCGCAGTGTTGCCATTGACAAAGTGCTCACGGGCAAATATCTTGCCATCCCGGTATTTCTGGGCATTATGCTGCTTATTTTCTGGCTGACGTTCGGTGTCATTGGCAGCACGCTCAGCGACTGGCTCAGCCTTGGGCTGGATGCGCTGACGGCGGTGGTCGGCAATGCGCTGACGGCCTATGGCATCAACCCCGTGGTGCACTCGCTGATCATCGACGGCATTTTTGCGGGCGTGGGCAGCGTGCTCAGCTTTCTGCCCATTATTCTGGTGCTGTTTTTCTTTCTGTCCATTCTGGAGGACAGCGGTTACATGGCGCGCGTTGCGTTTGTAATGGACAAGCTGCTGCGGCAAATCGGTCTGTCGGGGCGCAGCTTTGTGCCGATGCTGATTGGCTTTGGCTGTAGCGTGCCCGCCATTATGGCAACGCGCACGCTGTCCAGCGACCGTGACCGCAAGATGACCATTCTGCTGACACCGTTTATGAGCTGCAGCGCAAAGCTTCCCATTTATGCGGTTTTTACGGCGGCGTTTTTTCCGCAGCACGCCGCGCTTGTCATGATGGCACTGTACCTGATGGGCATTGGCGTGGGCATTGTATGCGCGCTGCTGATGAAAAGCACTATGTACAAGGGCAAGCCCGTTCCGTTTGTGATGGAGCTTCCGAATTACCGTCTGCCCAGCCCGCGCAGCGTAATGCTGCTGATGTGGAGCAAGGCAAAGGACTTTTTGACCAAGGCATTCACCGTCATCTTTATCGCCACGCTTATCATCTGGTTTTTGCAGACCTTTGACACGCGCCTCAATGTGGTGGCCGACAGCGGCGGCAGCCTTTTGGCAGGCATCGGCAAATTTGTCGCACCCATCTTCGCGCCGCTTGGCTTTACCGACTGGCGCGCAGCAACGGCGCTCATCACGGGGCTATCCGCAAAGGAGGCTGTTGTCAGCACCATGGCGGTGCTGATGGGCACAAGCGTGTCGCAGCTTACCCCCGCACTGGCGCAGATCTTTACGCCGCTTTCCGCGTTCAGCTTTCTCACATTTACGCTGCTTTATACTCCCTGTATTGCAGCCATTGCCGCCGTTCGGCGCGAGATGAACAGCCGCATGGCCGCCGTGTGGATTGCCCTGCTGCAAACGGGGCTTGCGTGGGTGGTTGCATTCCTTGTGTTTCACATTGGCAGCATTTTTATTCACTGAGACGAGAGCGAGGTTTTTATGCATTTTCTTGACTGGGTTTTACTGGCGCTGATTCTCGCCGCCGCTATTTTTGTGCTGTACCGTATGCACGAAAACAAGCGCCGGGGTAAGGGCTGCTGCGGCAATTGCAGCGGCTGCGCCGCACAGTGCTCACACCGCAAATATCACTCGTAACCATTAAAAGGCAGCAGCGTTTTAAAACGCTGCTGCCTTTTTTACAGAAATGGAAGCAAAGCACCGCCGGTACCGGCCTCTTTGCTGTATGCGGTTTCATTGTTAGGAATCATACCATTCTTCTCATGAATAAAACCGCTATCAGTATGTTGGATAAACGCTTTGGGAAATTCGCATTGCTTTCGCATGCACGCGGCATCCCTATCCGTAAGCTAAGGCTGCCAGGTGCAACAAATCTTTTCACCGCAAACGATTGCCCTTTTACTCCTTGGCTTTTTGTATCATCAGCACAGCAGGGACAATAAACGCAACGCCCACCATAAAGATAAGCCCCAACGAGGCGGTTCCGAAATTGCGTTCAAGCAGCCCCACAAGCACAGAGCAGGCAAGCGTGCCCACCACGGAGGCGATGCCGCAGACGGCGGCATTCACCGCAAAATAAGTACTTCTGCCCTGTGCGGGCGCGGCGGCAATTTGCATTTTAAAAAAGCCGATGCCAAATCCGGCAATGGGTGCCTGCGATAAAATTAAAATAATGGGCAGCAGCCAATATGCGTTTTGCTGTGATAAAAAAACATACTGCACATTTGCAAACGCCACTACAATAAGCGAGAGCTGCGAGACGCGTTTCCAGCCGATGCGCCGCGCCAGCTTTGCAAAAAACGGCAGCAAAGCCGCACGCAGAATATTCGCCGCCATCGTGCAGTACACCACAAAAAGATAGTCGATTTTCACGACTCGTATTTGGTACAGCGCGCCAAAGCCGGAGAGAAACATATTGGCCAGATTCCACGAAATGTTAAACAGCAGCACCGGCGCAAAGCCTTTGTCATGCAGAGGGGTTTTTACAAGGCTCCAAAAAGGCATTCTGCGTTTTTTCGGCACATCGACTTGGGGCGGCGGCAGCTTTTTAAAAAGAATCGCAATATTCACGACAACAAGCACAGCGGTAGCTGCGCCAATCAGCAAAAAGCCCGCGCCCGACGCATCGCGCCCGCTTTTGTCCGTCGCATCAATCAAAAGCCCTGAGGCAAGCATTGCCACCGTATACGCCGACATAAACGCAAGCTCGCGCACAGAGTAGTAATTGTCGCTTACCCTGCCCTCCACCGTGTCCACAAGCCACGCAGAGTGCGCGGGCGCAATAAACTGAAACAGTGCAACGGTGATGATATAGGCGGTAACCATGACGGCGGCACCGACCGGACGAACCAGCAAAACCGAAAAATAGACAAGCGGCAGGCACAGCCGCCAAAGCAGATTCCACTTTTTTAAAAACGCCCATGGCCTCGGACTGTTATTGTACCGATAAGCGCCCAGCAGCTGCGTAATCTGCAAAATGGAGGGCAGCGACATCAGCACGTTGGAAAGCCACAGCGGCATTGCAAAAAAGCCTGTCAACCGTGCCAGCAGCGTGCCGCTGCAAACGAAATAAACGACCATGTACAGCACATAGTCGCAGATAAAATAGGCCGCACTTTTATTTTGCTTTGCGTCCATAACGACACTCACTTTTCAAAAAATATGCGAAGATATTGTGTTACTGGGGGTGTTTGAAAACTCGCTGTATTTGGATTTTTGCACAAAAGAGCAAACCGCAGCTCTTTTCCCGCAATTATATCGTTACACTGTGCGAGGCAAGCGCTTTGCGCAGAGCCTCTGCCATGATATTGTAGCCCAGCACATGCGGGTGCAGCCCCTCTGGTGTCATTCCGTCCCGCATGGACAGGCCGTCCTCCTGTACCAGCAGGCTGTAATAATCCACATAAGAGAATCCATTTTCAGCGCACATCTGATGAATCGCTGCATTGAGCGCACGGATATACTGTTTGCGCTGCAATTCATGATTTGTAAAATCCATATTGGTGGGACAGACGGAGCACACCCAAAGGTCAATTCCGCTCAGCTTTGCTTTTTCCTGGATCGCGCGATGATTTTTCACGGCACGCGCAAGCACCTCCTCGGGTGTCATTAAGGTTTCGCGCAGCCACGGGTCGGTTTCCATATCCCATGCATCGTTCACGCCGATCATCAAGACACAGTGCTTCGGTTTCAATTGTACGACATCGGCATCAAACCGTTTTAAAACATATTCTGTGGTGTCGCCGGAAATCCCTCTGTTGAGAACCATCTGTCCCGGTGCATTAAAATAAGCGTTCAGCTCCCAAAGCTGCGTGATCGAGTCGCCAATAAATACAAAATCGACCGGGACCTCATTCTCTACAATAACTTGGTTTTTAAAATCAAATTCGCCGCGCCGGCTATCAGCGGAAACGCTTACGGAAAACAGTCCCGGACGAATGATTTGCTTCATTGTGTTGTCTCCCCTCGTATCATTTTTCTTTTTCTTGAATCCTATCTTTTTTACAAGCGCACTAAAGACCGAAAGCCGCGCTGCATTCGCTGTTTTATCGCGGCAATTCGGCAGCTTTGCCCCGGAGATCTCGTATCTCCGGGACACCGCTAGCATTATAACACAAGGGGAGAGAAATGTTAAGACGCTTTTTTATCTCTTTTTTGTTCTCTTTTTTGTTTCGGCAGAAAAATCAAAAGTGCGTGACACTTTTGCAAAAAAGGCTGACGGGAAGCGCTTCAGCGTCAGAACTATTTTTCTGTCTGTTCTATCATAAATTCCGGTGACTGATCCAAATGCTCTGAAACGTATTTTCCGTTTTTCTTGCGCTGTTTTGCGCACTCGGAAAGCAAATACTCGATCTGCCCGTTTACAGAGCGGAAATCGTCCTCCGCCCATGCCGCAAGTGCATCATACAGCGTTTGCGACAGGCGCAGCGGAATTTGTTTTTTTGCTGTATCACCCATGCTCAATACAGGCTGCCGGAGTTGACAATCGGCTGTACATCATGGTTTCCGCAGAGCACTACCAGTAAATTGGAAACCATCGCAGCTTTTCTCTCCTCGTCCAAAACGACAATATTATTTTTGTTCAGCTGCTCCAGTGCCATTTCCACCATGCCGACCGCGCCGTCCACAATCATTTTACGGGCATCAATAATCGCAGAGGCCTGCTGCCTTTGCAGCATGACCGCTGCAATTTCCGGCGCATACGCCAAATAGGTAATCCGCGCTTCCAAAATATCAAGACCGGCCTCTGCCACCTTGCCCAGAATTTCGTTTTTGATGCGCGCCGCCACAATTTCGCTGGAGCCGCGCAGACTGCCCTCATCGGCAATGCCGTCCCCTGTTGTATCCACATTCGGTGCCACATCATAAGGATAAAGTCTGACAATATTGCGCAGCGCGCTGTCGCACTGCAAGGACAAATATTCCTTGTAATTATCGACCGTAAACACCGCTTTTGCCGTATCGGTCACGCGCCACATCACGGCAATGCCAATTTCAATCGGATTGCCGAGGCAATCGTTGACTTTCTGCCGATTGTTGTTCAGCGTCATGATTTTTAAGGAGATTTTCTTGCTCACCATCTCCGCCGTCAAGTTTTGATTTGCCTCCCCCGTCGCTTTTGCCCCGTTGATGCGCACATCACCGCTTTGGCTCAGCCTTGTGCTCGCGGCAGGATTGACCGCCGTGCAAAACGGATTGACAAAATAAAAGCCCTCTGTGTTCAGGGTGCCGACATAATCGCCAAACAAGGTCAGCACAAGCGCTTCCTGCGGTTTAATTACTTTCAGACCCAAAAACGGAATCCATCCGATGCTGACCCAGACAATGCCAAGCACCAAAAGCGGGATGGCAAGCCACGGCATTGTCCCCGCGTCACACAATGTCCCGCCCAAGATAATGCTGCCGATCGCCGCCAGATAGCCTAGCAGCAGCGCGCATAGAATCGACAGTCCGTTTTTCTTATTTTTAAGTACTTTTTCTTCCATGATTGATTCTCCTCCGCTTTATTTGATATCAAAATCATATCATAAAGATTCGCGTTTGTCAAGCTTCAGGTCAAAAAAAGCTGCGATCCATTTGCAGCATATCATACAATAAAATACAGCACGCATGACCGCCGGTCGGTTGATGTATAAAATGCCGCAGCTTTCGCATCCCATTCTTGTGGTTTTTTCAGTGCACGCGGAGGAAAAGTGCACAGTGTACTGCCGCTTTTTTGCACAGAGTGTACAAAAATTCACAGCGGAGCTGCATTGTCCCGTTTATGAGACATGTGGCAGTTTATACTGGAATCAAGCGCAAGAGAGACAACGTCATTTGATGCTTGTTTTGATGCTTGTGTAGGATGTGCAAGAAAAGGAGACTGTCAAATGATTCAAAAGGTAGCAGCCCTGATTTGGTACGAAAATAGAGTTCTGCTGTGGCCGTGCAGCGACAAAAAGGCGCACGCACCGCTGTGGGGCTTTATCGGCGGTGCGGTGGTGTCCGGCGAAACAAGGCAGGAGACACTGATTCGCATATGCCGCGAGGCTCTGGGGATCACGCTGAGTGTGGGCGATGTTTTTTCAGAGACTGCTTGCGAGCGTGACGGCACTATGGTTCATACGACACTGTTTAACGCAGTTCATGTCTCAGGAGCTTTTTCCGAGGCAGTCTATCAGCAATTGCTGGTGATTCCTCCCGATGAAATAGCGGACTACCCCCTTTGCCCTGAGGCATCGGACCTTTTAAAAAGCTGGCGGTGCCCCCGTGAACCACAGGCATTACAACATGCTCCTGACAGCAGCGCGCCTTTGACAAACAGAAAATTTAAAATCAACGTAGTGGCAGCGCAGACCAGCGGGATCAACACGATAAACGCCGTGCGCGAGCAATTGCTTGCAATTAAAACAGCACAGATAGAGCTTATTCTTACCCCCGATCATCTCACCGCGCCTTATTACACCTACCCGCCCACGCCGCATGTGACAGCGATTGAACGATACAAGTATCCGTCTTATTATATGGGCCGCGGCGAAGGAAATTTTTTGAAAACACGGGCGCTCTCCCTGCAAGCCGGACTTTTTACGCGTCTGTTTCAATCGGCGGATGTCAACATTTTTGTCGGCGGGTTTTCACTCTACGAAAGCATAACGGTACACCTGTGTGCTCTTGCGCATTACGCGCATTGCCGCAGCATTGTTCTGGGGTCATTGCCCTTTAAGTTTGAGGGCATTCGCGCAAGAAATGCTGCACTTTCCTCCGTAAACTGCGCACGGCAATATGCGGAGGAGGTTCTTGCGCCCGATGCCGAGGGGCTTCGCCCGCTTTACGGCAAAACGCTGACCCTTGCAACTGCATTCTCCTTGCTTGACAACGCGCTAGGCGTATGGCTGTTGCAGCTTTGCAGCGCAAAAAGCATGCCGGAATTGCTTGCAGCAGCGCAGCACATCAAAGCGGATCTGCCCGTGGTCGACGAGCAGGAAATTTCGAATGCCTCACTCGATGATTTTATTCACATGGACCCGTGCCCGCGGAAATAGCCCGTTGTCGCAAAGCGTTTAAAACGCGGCTTTTTGTTAAAAGCACTTGAAAAAACGTTGATTTTCTCTCTGCCTTGTGTCGCCCTGTGTCATGCGCAAGGGTTTCTTGTGCTTCTTGCAGATTATGGTATACTAATAACGACAGATTCTATGAAAAGCGCTATGTTTGTTGCTTTGCGGTCACGCCGCTTCAAACGATGCACCAGATAAAAAAGGCATCGCACGGAGCGTCAATCAAAAGGGCAATGGACTGACAAGCACAACAATCAAAAAAAGGTGGGATTGCTATGGTTTATCCCGCACATATCCGCATTGAGGAAAAAGCGGACGGCACAAGCGGGCAATTTGTGCAGTCGGTGGAGGAGCATTGTAAAAACTGCGCCGTCTATGCGTCCTCGGCCGCACCGCCCGGCCTCAAGCAGACGGCCTATCTTGCCGGTCTGCTGCATGACATGGGCAAATTTACGGAGGCCTTCACCCGCTACATCACGCTTGCGGCGGCGGGCGGGCCGGCGCGCCGCGGCAGCGTTAACCACACCTTTGCAGGCGCACGCTTTGCACTGGAGCGCTGGCACAACAGTGCGCAGCCCACCTGCCAAAGCATGACAGCGGAGCTGCTTGCCTTTGCCGTTGCCGCACATCACGGACAGTTTGACTGCATCGCCCCCGACGGCACCGACGGCTTTCTGCACCGGCTGATGACCGAGGGGACAGGCTATGCGCAGGCGCGCGAGCAATTTTTAGTGCACTGTGCCGACGCGCAGGCTTTGGACTGCCTGTTTGACGCAGCCACCTCGGAGGTTGCTGCCGCACTGGAGCGCTGTCGCCCGTTTGCAGAAAACGCCGAAGAACTTTTGTTTTATTTCGCATTGCTCGCGCGGCAGCTCCTCTCCGCCGTGATTGAGGGTGACCGACGTGATACCGCCGAATTTATGCACGCGCTTCCCTTTTCAGCGCGCGAAGCGGACACGCAAGCCGACTGGCGCGGGCTGCTTGCGCGTGTGGAGGCGCGCCTTTCTGCACTGCCCGCAGACACTGACATCAACGTGGCGCGCAGGCGTATTTCTGATATTTGCCGCGCAGCGGCAAACGGTGCTTCCGGCATTTTTCGTTTGACGGTTCCGACGGGCGGCGGCAAAACGCTGGCGGCGCTGCGTTATTCTCTGGCGGCAGCCATGCAGGGCAAAAAGCGAATATTTTTTGTCATTCCTCTGCTGAGCGTTCTCGAACAAAATGCAGCGGTGCTCCGCGATTATCTCGGTGAAAACGGCAAGGCAGACCGCCTTATTTTGGAGCATCACTCCAACGTTGTGCGCGAAAAGCCGGATGACGGCGAATTGGATGAAAACGAACTGCTGCTGAACAACTGGCGTGCGCCGGTCGTCATTACAACGCTGGTGCAGCTTTTAAACACGTTGCTTTCGGGCAAGCCCTCCTGTGTGCGGCGCATGGGTGCGCTGTGTGACAGCGTTATGATCATCGACGAGGTGCAGTCTGTGCCGCGCAATATGCTGTCGGAATGGAATCTTGCACTGAATTTTCTCTCCGAATTTTGCGGAGCAACCGTGGTGCTTTGCTCTGCAACGCAGCCGTGCCTTGAAAAGACGACGCATCGTCTGCGCTATGCCGCCGTACCCGAGCTTGTCCCCTATGATGCCGCGCTGTGGAGTGCTTTTCGCCGCACCGCGCTGCTTGACTTCCGCCGACCGCAGGGCTACACGGCAGAGGAGCTTTCGGATTTTGCCCTGTCGTGTGCAGCGGAGCAAAGCAGTCTGCTGTTCATCTGCAACACAAAGTCCGAGGCGCGCACGCTGTTTAAAAGCATTCACGAAAAATGGGACGGGCTGCTTTTTCATCTGTCCACCGGCATGTGCATGGCGCATCGCATCAAAACGCTAAGCGCCATCAACGCCGCGCTGCAAAGCCGCGCGCGTGTTATCTGCGTCTCCACGCAGCTGGTGGAGGCGGGGGTCGATTTTTCCTTTGGCTGCGTCATTCGCGTTTTGGCGGGCATGGACAATGCCGTGCAGGCCGCGGGGCGCTGCAATCGCGGCGGCGAATTTGGCAGGCTGTGCCCTGTATATCTTGTGAATATTCGCGGCGAAAATTTAAGCCATCTGCCGGAAATACGGCAGTCGCAGCAGGCCGCCGAGGCGTTGCTTTTGCAATTCCAGCGCGCTCCCAAAGCCTTTATGGAAGATTTGACGGGGGAAGCCGCCATCCGCGCCTATTACCGCAGCCTGTACGCAGAGATGAAAAAGGGCAGTCAGGACTATCCGCTGCCAAAGCTCGGCACAACGCTGCTTGCGCTTTTATCGACCAACGCGCCGTCCCGTGCACACTGCAAAACCGCAGCGGAATACACCCTCGGTCAAGCGTTTCGCACCGCGGGCGAGCAGTTTCATGTTTTTGACGACAACACCTGTGATGTGCTTGTTCCCTATGGGGAGGGCAACGAGCTGATTGCCTCGCTTGGGTCACAGCGCGCGGCTTATGACCTTGCCGGTCGGGCAGCGCTGCTGCAAAAAACGTCACAGTTTTGTGTTTCACTCTACGAGTACGAGCTAAAAAGGCTGCGGGAGGCCGGCGGGATTTATTCGCTTTGTGAGGACACGCTTCTGGTGCTGCAGCCGGATTTTTACACGGACGAAATCGGATTTTCGGCAAGCGGAAACGCTGACTTTTTTATGGAGGTATAGAAAATGAACCACAGAAACACGGTGGAATTTGAAGTGACCGGGCCTTATGCGCTGTTCGCGGACCCCGTCACGCGCATCGGCGGCGAAAAATGCACGTTTCAAGCACCGACCTATGAGGCACTGAAAGGGATTGCAGCATCCGTCTACTGGAAGCCTACCTTCATTTGGCACATTGATGCCGTCCGCATTATGAACCCGATTCAGACCGAGGTAAAGGGCATTCGCCCCATCAAATATGCAGGCGGCAACGACCTGTCCTATTACACCTACTTAAAAAACTGCCGCTATCAGGTGCGCGCCCATTTTGAATGGAACGAAAACCGGCCGGAGCTTGCAAATGACCGCGACGAAAACAAGCACCACAACATTGCGAAACGCATGATTGAACGCGGCGGCAGGCGTGATATTTTTCTTGGCACGCGCGAGTGTCAGGGCTACGTGACCCCTTGCGTTTTTGGCGAGGATACAGGCTTTTACGATGCTATCCCGCAGCTTGCATTTGGGCTGATGTATCACGGCATCACCTACGCGGACGAGGCGTATTCCGACGAGACAAAAGGCAAAATGACCGTGCGGTTTTGGAATCCCGTCATGCGCAAGGGTGTCATTGAATTTTTGCGTCCGCAGGAATGCACGGTTACGCAAGCCGTGCGGGAGATGGAGAGCAAGCCATTCGGCACCGCGCTTGGCAATTTTTGCGGTGTGGACGAATGGGAAAAGGAGGCGAAATAGATGGGAATTTTACAAGCTGCCTACCGCACCTTTGAGACGCAGATAGACCGCGTCGGACTCGCAGAGGAAAACAAGGAAACGCTGACACCCGTATCACACATGGTGCAAAACGCGCAAATTGAAATTACGCTCTCGGTCGATGGCCGCTTTCAAAGCGCCTGTACGATTCCGAAAGAGGACAATAAGACAATCATTCCCGCCACGGTGAAATCTGCCTCGCGGACAAGCGGCATCAAAGCACATCCGCTTTGCGACCAGCTTTGTTATGTTGCGCCGTATGACACGGCGAAATTCGCCGATTATACAGCACAGCTTTTCCGATGGGCAGACTCCTGCTTTTCCCACCCAAAGGTTCGTGCCGTGCAGCGCTATGTACAGGGCGGTACCATTGTCGCCGACTTAGCCGCTGCGGGAATCATTGCGGCCGACGAAAACGGTGTGCCGTGCAGCGGAAAAATAGAGGGCATCGAATATGGCAAATGCATGATTCGCTGGCGTGTGATTCCCGCTCCCGAGGGCATTTCCAGTGCCTGTTGGCAGGACCCCTCTCTCTTTGAGAGCTTTGCCGATTTTTATAAGCAGGAATGCAGCAACATGGCGCGCGGGCTTTGCTTTCTTTCGGGGCAGGAGGATATCCTCTGCGACGCGCATCCAAAAGGTGTTGTGTCTGCCAATTTCGGTGCCAAGCTGATTTCTGCCAACGACAGCAGCGGCTTTACCTATCGCGGTCGCTTTACCACCGCAAGCGAAGCGGGCAGCGTCGGTTACACTGCCTCGCAAAAGGCACACAATGCCCTGCGCTGGGTTGCGGCAAACGAGGGTGTCACGATGGGCGGGCGCACATTTTTATGCTGGAACCCTGAGGGTTGTCCTGTTCCCACGTTTGCGCTGCTGGGCTTGCCGGTCACGGAGGCAAAGGATTTCACAAGCTATCGGCAGGAGCTGCTTTTGGCGCTTGGCAGCTACAGGCAAAAGCTGCCGCCGGAGTCGGACATCGTGATAGCGGCGCTGGATGCAGCCACCACGGGTCGGCTGTCCGTCACCTATTATAACGAGCTGAAGGGTTCTGACTTTTTAGACAGAATTGAGGACTGGTACACAACCTGCTGCTGGGACTCCGCTGCTTACGGTGTGCAGTCCCCCTCGCTCAAGCGCATGGTTACCTGTGCATTCGGCACACAGCAGGGGGACTTTATCAAGGCGGATGACAGGGTGCTGCGCGAACACGTGCAGACCATGCTGCACTGCATTGTTGACAGGCAGCCTGTTCCGCAGGATCTTGTCGCTTCTTTGGTCTCACGGGCGGGTACGCCGCTTGCTTATAACCCCAAAAGCAGAGAAATGCTTTTGGCAACAACCTGCGCGGTCCTGCGGAAATACCGCAATGACCGCGCGCAAAAGGAGGAATGGACTTTGGCACTTGACACAGAAAACACAAATCGCAGCTATCTGTTCGGGCGGCTGCTTGCCGTTGCAGAGCATGCAGAGCGCAGCACCTACGACAAGAGCGAGGGCCGAGAACCCAACGCAATTCGCATGCAGGCTGTTTTTACGCAGCGCCCGCTGTATGCGTGGGGCATCATCAGCAGACAGTTGCTCCCCTATTTTGCGCAAATGCAGCCCGGTCTGCGCGCCTACTTTAAAAACATCATCGGGGAAATTACAGAGATGATGCCGCCCACCGATGACCCGATGCTCGGCAAAAAGCTCGATGACACCTATCTGTTTGGGTATTATCATCAGCGCAGCGCGCTGACACGTAAAAAAGAAACATTGACGACAAAGGAGCATGAAAATGAGTATTCTGAACAATAAAATTGATTTTGTGGCACTGGTATCGGTCAGCATGGCAAACTCCAACGGTGACCCGCTCAACGGCAATCGTCCGCGCACGGATTACGATGGCTATGGCGAAATTTCGGACGTTTGCATCAAACGCAAAATTCGCAACCGTATGCAGGACATGGGAAAAAGCATTTTTGTGCAGTCCGATGACCGCTGCGATGACGGCTGCAAAAGTTTGAGTGAGCGCGCAAAAGCGGCAGTCGGCAAAGTGAAAAGCGACGAGGAATATGCACGCATCGCGTGCGAAAAATGGCTCGACGTGCGAAGCTTCGGACAGGTGTTTGCATTTAAAGCAGACGACAAAAGCGGCGTTTCCGTGGGCGTGCGCGGGCCGGTTTCCGTTCATCAGGCCATCAGTGTCTCCCCCGTGGAGATACGCTCCTTACAAATTACAAAAAGCGTAAACGGCGAAACCGCAGAAAAGCGCAGCTCTGACACCATGGGGACAAAGTACTTTGTGCGCTTCGGCCTTTACAAGGTCAAAGGCTCCATCAACGTTCAGCTTGCGCAAAAAACCGGTTTTACCGACGAGGATGCACAGATCATCAAGGAATGTCTGCGCACCCTGTTTGAGAACGATGCCTCCGCCGCACGGCCTGAGGGTTCTATGGAGGTTTGCAAGCTTTACTGGTGGCAGCACAACTGTGCCGGCGGTCAGTATTCCTCGGCAAAGGTGCATCGTGCACTGCACGTCACGCTGAAAAACGAAGCGGAAACGCCCGTGTGCGCAGACGATTACGAGCTTTCGCTGGACGAGCTGCCCGGCCTGCACTGCGAAATCATCGACGGTGTATAACGAGGAGGATTTTTTGCAGCTCTCCGGCTTGCAGCATTTCAAATTCTGCCGTCGGCAATGGGCGCTTATCCATATTGAACACCAGTGGGCGGAAAATTTCCGCACGGTAGACGGGGCGCTGTTGCACAAAAATGCGCATGATAAGAGCTTGAGCGAAAGCCGTGGTGACCTTTTGATCACGCGCGGCATGAATGTATTTTCCGCAGAACTTGGCGTGTCGGGCGAATGTGACGTGCTGGAATTTCATCGTGGAGCGCAGGGCGTTCCGCTGAAGGGACACGAAGGGCTGTGGCAGCCGTATCCCATTGAATACAAGCGCGGCACTTTTAACGAGCGCAGCGGCGACAGCTTACAGCTATGCGGACAGGCGATGTGCCTTGAAGCAATGCTGTGCTGCGACATTCCGGAGGGCGCACTCTATTTTGGCGAAACGCACCGCAGAGTCGTGGTTGCGTTTACACAGGAGCTGCGTCAAACTGTACGGGACAGTCTGTCTGAAATGCATCGGCTTTATCAGCGTGGAGATACGCCAAAGGTCAAGCCGACGCGTTCCTGTGAAGCGTGCTCCCTCAAGGATTTATGTCTGCCCCGCCTGATGCGCACAGAAAGTGTCGCCGCCTACCTTGCGAAAGCGATGGAGGACAAGTCATGAAGCACCTGCTCAACACACTCTTTGTGACCTCAGAAGATATTTATCTGTCGTTAGACGGAGAAAATGTAGTGGCAAACCGAGACAAACAGGTTGTGGCGCGCTACCCGCTGCACACGCTTTTCGGCATTGTTTCTTTTTCCTATGCGGGCGCGTCCACCGCGCTGATGGGTGCCTGTGCAGAGCGCGGTGTCAGCCTTGCCTTTTGTACGCCGCGGGGCAAATTTTTAGCGCGCATTTGCGGCGAAAGCAGCGGAAATATACACCTGCGCCGCGCACAGTATCGCGCGGCGGACAGTCCGGAGCAAAGCTGTCTTGTCGCGCGAACCATGATTTTCGGTAAACTGCACAACGCGCGCTGGAGCATTGAGCGCACCCGCCGTGACCATGCGCTGCGGGTGGATGCGGTAAAGCTAGCAAGCGCCTCTGAACGGCTAAGAGCCTTGCTGCCGATGGTTGCAGAGGAGGAATCTCTCGACAGCCTGCGCGGGCTGGAGGGCACTGGTGCCACCGCTTATTTCGGCGTTTTTGACGATATGATTTTAAACACCGAGGAGGCGTTTCGCTTTCGCGGACGCAACCGCCGTCCGCCGCTTGACGCTGCCAATGCCTTGCTGTCGTTCGCGTACAGCCTGTTGGCGAACGATTGCTCCTCTGCGCTTGAAAGCGTCGGGCTGGACGCATACGCGGGCTTTTTGCATCGGGACAGACCGGGGCGCACATCCCTTGCGCTGGACTTAATGGAGGAGCTTCGCCCTTGTATCGCGGATCGATTTGTGCTCACGTTGCTGAATAACCGCATGGTCAAGCCGGATGATTTTGAAGCCCGTGAAAGCGGTGCCGTGCTGCTAACCGATGATGCCCGAAAGTGTTTTTTAAAGAGCTGGCAGGAAAAGAAAAAAGAGCTGCTGACGCATCCCTATCTTGGGGAAAAATTGCAGTGGGGCATGGTACCCTATGTGCAGGCACTTTTACTCGCTCGCTATCTGCGCGGAGATTTGGACGCATATCCGCCGTTTTTATGGAAGTGAGGCAATATGCTGGTACTGATTACGTACGACGTAAACACAGAGGATGCGCAAGGCAGAAAGCGTCTGCGGCGCATTGCCAAGCAGTGTGTCAACTATGGACAGCGCGTGCAATGCTCTGTTTTTGAGTGTCTTTTAGATGCCGCGCAATGCAGAAGCTTACAAGCAAAGCTATGCGCAATTATGGATCCTGAAAAAGACAGTCTGCGCTTTTATCATCTTGGCAATCACTATAAAAGCAAAATTGAGCATTTCGGATGCAAAGAGACGTATTTTCCGGAAGACACACTGCTTCTATAGGGGATTTTGTTGGAATCGGCATCGTGCAGATTGCGAATGCTGCATTCAGTGCGATGTCACAGCAACCAGAAACGTGGCGGGAGGTTCGCACCTGTATCCACGGTAAAAAAGGTGCTTTTGGTCTGAAAAGTTCCAAAGAACAGCAGATCTTTTTCGAGGATGATGCATTGTGCTGTTTGTTCGCAAGAATTTCGGGGAATATTTGTGAGTTTTTGCTGTCGCTCCCCGTGCGGGGAGCGTGGATTGAAATAAGAGCCGCAATTATCTATCGCGCGCCAAATGGCGTCGCTCCCCGTGCGGGGAGCGTG
>JAVXUG010000029.1:21491-25622 GCA_036642215.1 Ruthenibacterium sp. | reverse complement strand
ATAAAAGCTCGCAAAGCCACAAAAGCTCTGCGGGCAGCGAAGCATCCGACAGCGGTGCGTCCGTCTGCAAAAGCTGTAAAGTCTGTGCGCGCAGCAGGCCGGTGCGGCTTGCCATCTCATCGGTCAATAGCTCAAAATCGCAGCGCAAATCGTCGGCTGCATCGCATAAAAAGGGATAGGCCTCATACGGGCTGCGATAAATTTCCATTGTCGTTACTCCCATCGTTTTAAGGCGCTTCGCATATAGCCCCCCACATCCACGCCGTAAATGCGGCTGATGAGCGAGAGGTCAAAGCCCTCCGCAGGACCCTCTGCAAAAACGCGCCCGTCCTGCATCAGCAGCAGGCTGTCCGCGAACGACAGCGCAAGATTGATGTCGTGCAGCACGCCGATCACGCAGCGCCCGTCCTGCTTTACCCAGTCCCGCAGATACTGCGTCAGCTCCAGTTGATATTTGAGGTCAAGATGATTGGTCGGCTCGTCCAGCAGAATAATCTGTGGGCTTTGGGCGAAGGTGCGCGCAAGAAATACGCGCTGCAATTGCCCGCCCGAAAGCTGCGTAATTTCCGCATCCTTTAATGCAAGAGTGCCTGTGCGCGCAAGGCAGTCAAGCACAATGGCACGATCCTGCGCGCTCTCCCCGGTAAAGGCACCTCGCTTTCCGTGTGCGTATCGGCCAAGCATCACAGTATCGTACACCGTGTACGAAAAATATGCCGTGGAAAGCTGCGTCATCAGCGCAATCTTGCGCGCTACCTCCACACGGCGTGCGCCGTGCACCGCAAGGCCGCCCGCCAGAATGCTGCCCTCGCACGGCAAAAGCCCTGCCACAGCGCGCAGCAGCGTTGTCTTTCCGCAGCCGTTCGGGCCGAGAATGCACAGCGTATGGTTTGGTGGAACGGTAAAGGAAACGTCGTGCACGACAGGCGCGCCGCCGTAGCCGCAGGTGATGTGCTTTGCGTCCAGCATTCTGTCATCCCCGCTTTCTGCCGGCAAAATAGAGATAGATAAAAAACGGCGCGCCGATGAGCGCCGTGATGCTGCCAATGGGAATTTCCACCGGCGAGACAAGCGTGCGCGCCGCCAGATCGCACAGCACCATAAAGGTGCCGCCGAACAGTGCACACAGGGGAATCAGCGTGCGGTGTGACGCGCCGAAAAAACGGCGCACAACATGCGGTGCAATCAAATCCACAAAGCCGATGATGCCCACAAAGGCAACGGCAGTACCCGTCAGCGCCGCCACGGTGACAATCAGCAGCCATTTGATTTTTTTTAAATTCAGCCCCAGCACAACAGCCTGCTCCTCGCCAAAGGTCATGATGTCAAGCTCGCGCCACCAGTGTAAAAACAGCAGCGTGCAGCCGGCAACAACGGGCAGTAAAATCCAGACATACCGCCATTCCTTCATCGAAAAGCTGCCAAGCTGCCACAGCAGAATACGATAGCTGTAGTCAGGACTGGTCGAGGCAATCAGCGTCATTATGGCGTTTAAAAATAGCGACAGCACCATGCCGGTCAAAATGATGGTGTTGTTGGACAGGCTGCGGTCAACGCGGCTTGCAAATGCGATGGCGATGACGACCGTGGCAAGCCCGAACACAAGTCCCGCAGCGGGCAGCAAAAATGCGCCCATCACACCGGACGACAGACCAAAGATCATGACGAGTGCGGCACCCAGCCCCGCGCCGGACGAAACGCCCAGCCCATAAGAGGAGGCCAGCGGATTTTTCAGCACGCTTTGCATCACTGCACCGCTGACGGCCAGCGCCGCGCCCACCAAAAAGGCAAGCAGCACGCGGGGCAGGCGAATGTCCATGACAAGTCCGGGATATACGGGATTCATTTCTGCGGGAAGCGCTGTGCCAAGCAGACGGTTTGCAAAAATGCGCAGGATATCACCCGGCGCAACCAGCACGCTGCCGACACCGATGCCGACAAGCAGGGCAAGCGCGGAGCATGCCAGCGCAAGCCAACACTTTGTCCGCGTTTTCATGCGGCCTTGTCCATCGCGTACAGCTCAGGATAAACGGAAACAGCCATCTCGCGCAGTGCCGTTACAAGGTTTTGGTTTGCAAGGGACGAGGCAAGATTATCAATGTAATATACTTCCTTGTTCTTTACGGCGTTCACGCTGCCCCAGCCCTCGCGCCCAAGAATTTCGTCCACGGCGTTGTCAATGTAGTTCACGTTTGTCAGAATGACATCGGGGTTTGACGCAAGCACGGATTCAATCTCCACGCTGAGCCAGCCGCTCCGGTCAGCCAAAACATTTTTTGCACCAATCAGCTCGATCATTTCGTTCAGATAAACCTCGCTGCCAAAGCTGTACGGCTGGGGCGCGGCGGCAATTTCAAAGTAGACGGATTTTTTCTCGGCATCGGGCACCTTGCTGCCGATGGCGGCAATTGCGTCGATGCTCGCCTTCATGTCACTGTTCAGCGCGGCGGCCTCTTTTTCGCGGCCAAGGGCTGCGCCAAGGAACGTGATGTCGTCGTAAACACCGCTGATGCTGTCGCTGGTGGGGATGCAGGCGACCGGAATGCCAAGCTCGACAAGCGGCTGGAACGGGCTGACACCCGCCACAATGCTGAGGCCGGAGGCAAGAATAAGGTCGGGCTTCAGCGCGGCAAGCTGCTCTGCGTCGGGGGTCGCCATGTCAAATGCGGGCAGATCGGCGGCAAGCTCCGGATAAGCATTTGCCTGTGTCTGTGTGTCGATGGCGATAATTTTGTCCGCGTCGCCCATCGCGATCATGGTCTCTGCAATGGACGGTGCCAGCACGACGACCGTTTTTACGGTTTCGGGCAGAACGATGGCATTTCCGGCGCGGTCAACAGTCGGCTTTGCAGAAAGTGCAGCGGATGCAGTGCTTTCGGGTGCGGACGCGGATGCCGGTGCACTGCCGCAGGCGGCAAGGGACAGCGCAAGGCAAAGCACCAGAGTAAGAGACAGTAGCTTTTTCATGGGGTAATCCTCCAAAATCAATTGCGAAAGCAGGACGCAGCCTGCTTTCGGCGCGCTCCGCACCGATGCAAAGGGGGGAGCGTGCCATAAAAATATTCCAAAACAAAAAACAGACACCCGTTCACAATTAGCGGGTGTCTGCACAAAGCCCCTCGAAAAGGTGCAATGTGGTACCGCATCCATTCATCGTGGGCTTTGGGTACCCTGACAAAGCCCGGCGTTCCGGCTTAGCACGCGGGTTGCGCATCAAAGCGCAACGGCGTGCATTACGGTGGCGGGACCGCGCAGGAATTACACCTGCTTCTCCAAAACCTGTCAGTGGTGAAACGATATGCTGTTTTAGCTCTGGCCGGACGCTCCGCACCAAACCGAAAGGGGAAGGGCTGCGAAGCTTGTTTTTTATTATAGAACAAATTTCTGTTTTACACAAGGGGGCACTCGCAATACAGATATGGCTACGTGCGGGTGAACTTTTATGGTATAATACGAATATCCGATCAAATGCGAAGCAGCTTGCCGGAGCCGCGCCCCTTGTGCGGCGGTAGGCAAAAAGGCAAAAGGAGAAATGGGCATGGCGACAAATCAAGAGCGCGCAAGAGAGACAGAGAGCGCTATTTTAAAAGCGGCGCTGAAGCTGGGACTTGCGCAGGGCGTGGATTGCATCAGCATCCGCGACGTTTGCAGGGAGGCCGGGGTATCCATCGGCTCGTTTTATCATCATTTTTCCTCGCGGCAGGAGTTGATTCACCGCGCGTTTCAGATGTTTGATGACACGCTGCGCGACAGTCTGCCTGCGCACGCAGCACATCCGCCGCTGGAGGCGCTGACAGAAATTCTGCTGCGCCAGACAGAGTTTGTCATGACAGAGGGCGGCTTTGCCGTGACGGATTATTACAAGGCAATTCTGAACGATCCGGGTCATTCGGCGGTCAGTCCGAACCGCGCATATTATAAAGCGGTCGTTGCCTGTGTGGGGCGCGCGGCGGCGGCAAATCTGTTTACGGTAAAGCTGTCTGATCCGGAGATTGCAGAGCTGTGCATTCAGTTTGTGCGCGGGTGCATCGTGGACTGGTGTCTGCACGGGCAGAGCTACGACGTGCTGGAGCATGTGCGCACCAGTCTTGCGGTGCTGCTGCGCGGGCTGACAGCATAGCGGGAGCAGCC
>JAVXUG010000029.1:16180-21481 GCA_036642215.1 Ruthenibacterium sp. | reverse complement strand
GAGATACGGCAGTAAAAAAATCATCATATTGCACAACATCAAGCGCTGATTTTCTACTAGTATACTAGTAGACTAACCGGATGCCGCAATGCTATACTAATGCTGCAAACAAAAATCCGTCAAAAAGAGATTGAAAATTCATTCATAAGGAGTATTGAGATGAAAATGACATTCCGCTGGTATGGCTCGGACAGCGACGCCATCACCTTGCAGCAAATCAAGCAGATTCCCGGCATGAGCGGTATTATGGGCGTACTGGACAGCAAGGCCGCGGGCGAGGTGTGGGAGGAGAGCGAAATCAAGGCCTACGTTGACGAGGTGCATGCGGCGGGGCTTGCGTGCGAGGTCATCGAGAGCGTAAATGTCCACGAGGACATCAAGCTGGGCCTGCCCACACGTGACAAGTACATCGAAAATTATAAAAGCTGTATTCGCAACCTTGCAAAATACGGCATTCGGGTTATCATTTACAACTTTATGCCGGTGCTCGACTGGCTGCGCACCGACCTTGCACGCGTGATTCCGGAGGACGGAAGCAACAGCCTGTATTTTGATGAAAAAGAGCTTGGCGATTTGTCGCCGCTGGAGATTGTGCGCCGCACGGCACAGCAGTCGAACGGCTTTACGCTGCCCGGCTGGGAGCCGGAGCGCCTGGCGGAACTAGAGCACACGCTGACGCTGTACAAGACCATCGACGAGGAAAAGCTGCTGGAGAATTTTAAATATTTTCTGGACGCGATCATTCCCGTGTGCGAGGAGACGGGCGTGCGCATGGCATGTCATCCGGATGATCCGGGCTGGCCTATCTTCGGCTTGCCCCGCATTGCGCACAATCAGGCCGGCTATGACAGAATTGTCGCGCTGCACGACAGCCCTGCCAACACCGTATGCCTGTGTACCGGCAGCCTTGGCAGCAATGTGGAAAACGATATCCCCGCCATCATCCGTCATTTTGGCGCAATGAACCGCATCGGCAGTATGCATGTGCGCAATATTAAGCACCTTGGCAGCGATCGCTGCTTCCGCGAAAGCGCGCATCTGTCCACGGCGGGCGACCTTGATATGTACGAAATTATGAAGGCAATCTATGATACCTGTCCCGACACCTATGTGCGCCCCGACCACGGTCGCATGATTTGGGGCGAGGTCGGTCGTCCCGGCTACGGCCTGTATGACCGCGCACTGGGCGCGGTGTATCTGAACGGTCTGTGGGAAGCCATTGAGAAATCTGCAAAATAAGAAAGGAAAAAACTCGTATGAAAATGAATGGGAACAGCCTGCAAAATAAAGCGGACTGGGCGGCGGCTCAGGTAGTGCTGCCGCAGTACGATGTGGCGGCCATGGTCTCCAAGACAAAAGCCGCGCCCGTCTGGGTACACTTTGGCGCGGGCAATATCTTCCGCGGATTTATCGCCGTGCTGCAGCAGCGCCTTTTAAACGCCGGTCTTGCCGAAAAGGGCATTGTTGCGGCAGATACGTTCGACTATGATATCATTGATAAAATCTATGCGCCGTTTGACAATTTGACGATGAATGTCACGCTGAATCCGGATGCCAGCACGCAGTATGAGATCATTGCCTCGGTGGCTGAGGCGCTGAAGGCAGACAGCAGCGATGCCGCGCAGATGGCGCGCTTTGCCGAAATTTTCACCGACGCGGGGCTGCAAATGGCAAGCTTTACCATCACGGAAAAGGGCTATGCGCTGTACCGCGCAGACGGCAGCCTCCTGCCCGTTGTCGAGGCTGATATGACCGAGGGTCCGCAGTGTGCACGCCACGCCATGAGTATGGTAGCTGCACTGCTTTACAAGCGCTATCTGGCGGGTCAATATCCGCTGGCGGTTGTGAGCATGGATAACTGCTCGCACAACGGCGAAAAGCTGCAAACAAGTGTTTTGACCGTTGCAAAGGCATGGTGCAAAAACGGCTTTGTAGAGGACGGCTTTCTCGCCTATCTTGCGGACGAGACAAAAATTGCGTTCCCGTGGAGCATGATTGACAAAATTACGCCGCGCCCCGCCCCTGTGGTACAGGATGCGCTGGCTGCGGCGGGCATTGAGGATATGGCACCCATCATCACGGGCAAAAATACGTTTATTGCGCCGTTTGTCAACGCCGAGCGCCCGCAGTATCTTGTGGTGGAGGATCAATTCCCGAACGGTCGTCCCGCGTTTGAAAAGGCCGGCGTGTACATGACAAGCCGTGACGTTGTCAACAAGACCGAGCGCATGAAGGTGACAACCTGTCTGAATCCGCTGCACACAGCCATGAGCGTGTATGGCTGTATGCTGGGCTATACGCTGATTTGCGATGAGATGAAGGACGCGGAGCTTGTTGCGCTTATCAAGCGCCTGGGTTATGTCGAGGGGCTGCCCGTCGTGACCGACCCCGGCATTCTGTCTCCGAAGGCGTTCATCGACGAGGTTGTGACAGAGCGTCTGCCGAACCCGTTTATGCCCGATGCACCGCAGCGCATTGCCACCGACACCTCCCAAAAGGTTGGCATTCGCTTTGGCGAAACCATCAAGAGCTATGTGTCCGCCGGGCGCGATTTGAACACGCTTGTCGCCCTCCCGCTTGCGCTTGCCGGCTGGCTGCGCTATCTGCTGGCGGTGGATGACCGCGGCGAAGCAATGGAGGTGTCCTCCGACCCGATGAAAGCAGATTTGCAGGCGCAGCTTGCGGGGATTCAGTGGAATGACCCCGCCAGCTATCATGGACAGCTGCGCGGCATTCTTGCAAATGCTGTGATTTTTGGCTCTGATTTGACACAGACCGTGCTTGCTGATAAAATTGAAGCAATGTTTACAGAGGAGCTTGCGGGAATCGGCGCGGTGCGCGCAACGCTTAAAAAATACCTTGCATAGAACATAGCATCAACAGGAAAGCATGCGGTGAGACGCGCGTTTTTATTGCGGCGCAAGCTTGTTGAACGCCGAAATGCAGCAGGAGGCAGCCATGCATCTGACACAGCGACAGGCAAATGAAACAGGGCGCGATTATGCACTGCGCACCCTGAAGGACAATATCATATGGCTTGCACTTGCGCCCGGCAGCATGGTGAGTGAAAAAGAGCTTTCCGCCGAGATGGGGCTTTCGCGCACGCCGGTGCGCGAGGCGCTGATTGAGCTTGCCAAAGTGAAAATTGTGGAGATTTATCCGCAGCGCGGCAGCAGCATCTCCCTTGTCGATTATGACCTTGTCGAGGAGGCGCGCTTTATGCGCGAGACGCTGGAGTGCGCGGTTGTGGAGCGCTGCTGCGTGCGCGGAATGACGCAGGAGCAGACGGCGCTGCTGCAGGAAAACATCAAGCTGCAGGAATTTTATTTGCAGGAGCGCAACAACGATAAGCTGCTAGAGCTTGACAACGAATTTCACCGCGCGCTGTTCGTCCTTGCCAATCTGCCGCAGGTACACATGCTGATGGACAGCATGACCATTCACCTTGACCGCGTGCGCGGGATGTCGCTGCTGGTACAGGAAAAGCCAAGCACCGTGGCGGATCATCGCAAGGTGCTGGAGGCAATCACGGCGGGCGAGCTTCACACCGCGGCTGCGTGTATGCATGAGCATCTGTGCCGGTCACAGGTGGACAAAGCGGCGATTGTGAAAAAATATCCCCAGTACATCAAGCTGTAACAAAGCGTCCCCGGCTCTTTCAGGCTCTGCCGTTTTTGGCGTGAGCAAAAAAGCGCCGGGGATGTTTTTGATTTTTTATAACTTTTTTCAGATGCAGAGAAATAGGCACTTGACAAAGAGATTGTCAAGCGCTATCCTATGCTTAGTAACGCTAAATACATAGCAAGGGAGGGTATGCGCATGGAATCCCGTTTTGAACAGCAGTTGAAGCGCGGCGTTTTAGAGATGCTGGTGCTGGGCATTGTGTGCGAAAAGGACACCTATGGGTACGAGCTGCTCTTGGCGCTGTCGCAGCGCAGCGGTGGAATGCTGCAATTAAAAGAGGGCACGCTTTACCCCATTTTGTATCGGCTGGAGGATGGCGGCCTTGTGGTGACACAGTGGCGCGCGGGTGAAGAAAACCGCGCTGCACCGAAAAAATATTATACCATCACGCAGGCAGGCCGCGCCGCGCTGCGCGAGGAGCGGACAGCATGGCAACGTTTTTCGGTGTGCGTCAACAAATTTTGCGGGGAGGAAACACAATGACACAGGAACAAAAGGACATCAAGCGCTATGCGACACAAATTGAGAAAAGGCTGTGCCTTCCACGCAAGGAAAAAGCGCGCGTGAACGGCGATATCGGCACGGATATTCATGCGCGGATGGAAGCGGGGCAGAGCTTTGCACAGGTGAAGGCGGAGATGGGCACGCCGCAGGAGGTTGCCGCTGCGCTGAATGAGACAATGACGGGTCATTGCGTGATGTTCAACAAAAACCCATGGCGCTGGGCGTTTGTGGGTGTGGGTGCGCTGGCGGTGCTTTGGTGTGTCGTTTTCTTGATGCACGCGGGTATCGCACTGTTTTACACTCCGCCGTCTGCCGAAAGTGTTGGAATCATTGGCGCGGCGGACGGTCCGACAAGCATTTTTGTAACCACCTCCAATTCCGATTCGCTGCCATGGCAGGGACTTGCCCTTGCGGCGCCGCTGATTTTAGTTTGTGCAGCGGGTTATCTGCTGGTAAAATGGGGCAAGGATGGTGCGCAAAGGGGATATCAGCGCGCAGGGGGGCTGGCGCTTGCCGCGCTTGCGGTTTCGGCTGTGGCACTGGCGCTGCATACGGTGCAGTTTGTTTCTATGTGCCAAACGGTTTTGCACGCGCAGGTAACGCTGCCAACGTTTTCGCCTGGAATTTCATGGCTGAGCGTGCTTCTGGCGTTTGGAAGCGTTGGGCTTTTACCGCAGCTGCTTTCGCCCGGTACATGGCTGTCCGTCATTTTTCTTGTGATGGCGGTGCGGCGAAAAAGAGCCGCCGCCGCGCGGGACGCGCAAAACGCACAGAATGCCGCCGAGAAGGCGAGCCTGCCGCCCGAGGAAGGGAAGCCGGAATAAACGGCATATGGGCAACCCAAAGCCATGAATGCGACAGCAAGATCGTGCAATGTGATTTCACATTGCACCTGTGCATCGTCTACGACCGGCACATCGAATCGCCCCGCGCGGGGAGCTATCGCAGCTTCACAGACGGTAAAAAGCATCCATGCATCGAAAAATTGCGATAAGAGCCGCGCGGCGACGGTGTTTTCGGATTGCTCGACAAAAAAAGCGACTGCCTCACAGTGCAAAAAAGTGAGGCAGTCGCTTTGCTTTTCAATGGGGACAGCATGGGTCAAAATGCGAT
>JAVXUG010000029.1:0-16080 GCA_036642215.1 Ruthenibacterium sp. | reverse complement strand
GCAGCTTCACAAACGGTAAAAAGCATCCCTGCATCGGAAAACTGCGATCGAATCGCCCCGCGAGGAATTTAATCGCAGCTTCTCAAGTGTTCAAGATAAGCGATCATCAGTTCCGTTGCTACAGCGGAAGGCCGGATGGCCTGCACGGTATCGGGGATCGGCGGCACGCGGCGCTCACGCTTGCGCCGCGCTTGGTGTTTTTTCCTGTACCGTCAGCAGTGCGTTTTCGATGACGTGCTCTTTAATTTCGCGCACCTCCACATGCAAACGCCCTAAATCCACCTCGATGTGTGTGTTGTCGGGTGGAATGCTGCCGTAAGAGTCAAAGACCACGCCGTTTAAGGTGTCGTAGTCCTCGCTGTACAGATGCGTGCCAAGCGCAGCGTTTAAATCGGTCAGCAGCACCGAGCCGACCGCGCGCCATGTGTGCTCATCCAGTTGTGTCAATTCCTGCGTGTGCTGCAGGCTCTCTTTTTCGTCCTCAATTTCACCGACAAGCTGCTCGACCAAATCGTGCATCGTCACAATGCCGGATACGCCGCCGTATTCGTCCACCACCACGGCAAAATGATTGTGCGAGGATTGCATGCGCCGGAACAGTACGTCCACACGCAGACCCTCCGGCACAAACACGGGCTTTGAGACAGCGCCGTGCAGAATGGCGGCGCGGCTTTTGTCCGCAAGACGGAAATAATCCTTTGTGTTCAGCACGCCCACCACGTTGTCAAGCCCGCCGCGGCAGATGGGGTACAGCGAATAGCGCGTGCTGTTGATAAATCTGGCCCACTCCTCCGGCGTGTCCGCATCGTCAAGAAAGGCCGCGTCGGTGCGATGCGTGGCAATTTCGTCCACAGTCAAGTCGTTCAGCTCAAAAACGTTTTGAATCATCTCTTTTTCGTCGCTGGCAATGGTGCCTTTTTCGGTGCCGACATCCACCATCATGCGGATTTCCTCCTCGGTCACCTCGTTTTCCTCGGAGTTCGGGTCAATGCCGACAAGGCGTAAAATGCCGTTGGTGGACGCGGTGAGCAGCGAGACAAGCGGCTTGAACAGCACCGAGATGGCGCTGATGAAGCCCGCCATGCCAAGCGCCAGCGTCTCTGCCTTCTTCATGGCAATGCGCTTTGGCACAAGCTCGCCCAGCACAAGCGTCACATACGACAAAAGCAGCGTAATCAAAATGACGGACACGGTTTCCACCGTTGCCGCCGAGACGGGAAGGTTCCACTCCTGTGCAAGCTGCATCAGCCGAAACGAGAAATTGCTCGCCGCAAACGCGCTGCCCAAAAAGCCGGACAGCGTGATGGCAACCTGAATGGTGGCCAAAAAGCGCGCGGGCTGGCTTGTCAGACGCGCAAGGGCAACGGCGCGCTTGTCACCCTGCGCCGCCATGTGGGCAAGCTTTGCGTCGTTAAAAGAGATAACCGCAATTTCTGCGCATGCGAACACGGCGTTCAGCGCAATCAGCGCGGCTTGCAGCAAAAGCTGCCATACTAGTTGATTTTCCAAGAAAAATCCTCCTTCAGAAGATTCAAAATAGAGTTCGATTGTGAAATAATATCAATGGTCCGCATCGGACAGGTGCGCCTTCATGACGGCAAAGGTATCATTGCTGATGACGTGCTCCATGCGGCAGGCATCCTGCACGGCAACCTCGCGTGGAACGCCCAGCCGGACAAGAAACTCCGTCAGCAGCAGATGGCGCTCATACACATGCTCGGCGGCGGCAAGACCGGCATCGGTCAGCGTCAGCGCGCCGGTTTTGTCATCCATCCGCACAAGCTTTTCGTTTTTCAGCAGGCTGATGGCGCGACTCACGCTTGCCTTGGTGAAATTCATATAGGCGGCTACATCAATGCTGCGCACACTGCCGTTTTGCCGGCTGAGTACAAGAAGGCTCTCAAGATAATCCTCGCGGGATTCCATGGTTCGCATGAATGATCACCTCGTTTTAATTCTGATTGGCGCATGGTCAGCGGCAGTGCTTTTTGCATCGAAATGCGACTATTTGCGCCGTATCAAATGCTTTATGCCGCCAAGCCCGCGCCGCAGCGACTGTAACACGGGCGAGCGGTTCACCAGGTTCTGATAGGCCGCTGCCACCCGGTAGCTGCGGGTGCTCTGGACGCGCGCAAGCTCTGTCGCGGCGGGCAGCGCCTCGTTTTCGTAATGCTCTTTATAATAATGATAGCTTCCGTCGCTGAAGAAAAAGCGCCGCTCCAAATAGTCGTAGTCGCAAAACAGCTCCGCATAGCTTTCAAACAGCGGCGAAAGCTGCACAAGGGGCGCATAGTGCGCGGCGCGCGCGGCGGCTGCTGCGGGCGTGAGCAGCGCGTCAAGCTCTGCCCGCAGCGTGCGCGCCATGCCGTCCAGCGTAAAGCCGTTCACAATGCGCGCGCGGCAGGCACGGCACATGGTATCGTACGCCGCGGTATCTTTTAAAATATGCGTCAGTGCCTGCACATACAGCGGGGCTTCGTCCGCAAAATCGCGGTTGTCCTCGCAGAGCGTCTTTTCGTAGGGCAGCGGAATGACCGCGCCGACCGCGCTGTCCACAAGCTCGCGCTGACCGCCCGCGCTGCTGGTGACCACAGGGGTTGCCATCGACAGCGACTCATATGCCGTCAGCGAAAGTCCTTCGCGCAGCGAGCAAATCAGCGTGACAGCTGCCGCCCTGTACCACGGGCGCAGATCGCTCTGCCGTCCTGCAAACAGGACGTTATCCGCATGCGCGTCCTTTGCGGCGGCGCGCAGCGCGTCCTCCTGCAAGCCGTCGCCCACGACAGCAAAGTCGTACTGCGGAAGCTGCCTTGCAATTTCAAGCATCAAAAACGGACGCTTTTGCGCCACAACGCGGCAGGGGAACAGCACCATGGGACGGTGCGCGTCGCGCTGGGGCAGTACGGCGCGCACGGCTGCGTTTGCCTCCTCGGGCGTGACGGCCGCTGCGTCAAAGCGCTTTTCATCCACGCCGATGTACACGGTGCGAACGCTTTCGGGCGCGCGCTTAAATTGCTCTAAAATTACACGGCGCGTGTTCTCGTTGCAGACAAAGGTTTTGTCCACAATGCCGCCCACATTGCCGGTTGTGCGCGCATAACCGCCGCCGCGATAATACCATTCCTCCATGTGGACATAGTCCACCATCGGCACGGAGGGAAACTGTGCGCGCAGCCACGGCAGAACAAAGTAGCCGTAATAGCTGTTGGAGCAAAACACAAGTGAAATCCCGCGCGAGCGCATGAGGTAGGCGAGAAACGCGGGCCATTGCTGCATGTCAAACAAAAACGGAATGGCAAAAATATCATCCGCATACGGCGCGAAAAGATGCTGACATTCGTTGTCCTCCGGCAGAGTTGTCACGATGGTCAGCTCGTATTGCGCGGGGTCAAGCCGCTTGATAAATTCAAGATTAAAATGGTCGCTTCCACCCATAAACAGGTGCGGCAGTAAAAACAAAAGATGCGTTTTTTTCTGCGCGAACGGCAGCTCCGGTACCTCGGGCCACAGCGGTGTGCCGGCAAAAATTTTCTGCTTGGTGCTCTTGTATTCAATCGCCTTGATGCCGTCCGGCACACGAGAGGCGGCCTGTGCGATAATCTCGCGGTTGACGCGCGTCGCCTCCTCGTTTGCCTTGATGGAGGAGAGCACGCCGCCGCTTAGGTTGCAGCGGTACCAGAACAGATACTGCGCCACATGCACCGGGCGGTAGCCCTTTGCCAGCGCGCGCAGCCAAAAGTGCCAGTCCTCGTTGAAATAGCGGCCTTCCATTGTGGCAAAGCCGCCAAGGGCTTCAAACATATCTTTGCGCACAAGGGTGTCCGGCATCAGCAAATTTTCTATTTTCATCAAATCAGAGGAAAAATCCCGCCGCCATAAAAGAGTTTTATCGCCAAAGTTTACAACGTCGGTATAAGCCCAGCCGGCATCCGGCTCAAGGCGCAGCGCAAGGTACATCGTCTCAAAAAAAACAGGGTCAATGAGATCGTCCGCATCGAGAAACAGCAGATAATCCGTGTGCGCAAGCGTTGCGCCAAAGTTGCGCGCCGCCGACGCGCCATAGCTGCGCCCCGTTGTGCGGCGCAGCTCGTTCACGCGGTGGTGCACAAAAATGCGCGTGTCGCGCGCCGCAAGAGTATCAAGCTGCGCTGCGTCCTGCAAATTTGTGCTGTCGTCATCCACAATAATCCATTCAAAATACGGAAAGGTCTGGTTGCACACGCTGTAAAAGGTGCTCTCGAAATTTTCACCGGCATTAAAATAGGGCGTAATGACAGAAATGAGCGGCTGCGTGGTGATGGGAAGAAAGCGATTGTGCGGTTTTTTACCCGGAAGCGCAGTGTAGTCAAATTGCATAGTAATACTCCTTGTGTTCATCCTGCGACAAAAATTTGCCGGAGCACCGTCAGGCTTACAGTTCCGTGGGATCGGTCATCCTTTTTTCACAGTAAATGCAGCGCAGCACACCGTCTGCGTCGGATGCATACAGCGGGGCAATCTCGGTTTCCGTTGTGGTGATGCAGCGGTGGTTTGTGCAGGGTCTGCCGCGCAGCTCGGCCGCGGCGCTGCCCGGCGCATCCGGCAGCGGGCCGCCCGGCGCAAGAGAAAGCAAGGTCATCATCAGCGCCATGCGCACATAAACGCCGTTCTGCGCCTGCTCAAAATAGGCGGCGCGCGGGTCGTCGTCCACGCTGAGCGCAATTTCATTCACGCGCGGCAGCGGGTGCAGCACCGCCATATCCGGCGGGGCAAGCGCCATTTTAGCACAGTCCAGAACATAGCTGTCGCGCAGCCGCTCGTACTGCTCCGGATTTGTAAAGCGCTCTTTTTGGATGCGCGTCATGTACAAAATGTCAAGCGTGCCGATGGCCTCCTCAAGCTGCGTGCCGGCGGTGCAGGACGCGCCCGCCTGCGTCACGGCGCTGACAAAATGCGCGGGCACGCAAAGCTCCTCCGGGCTGATGAGAAAAAAGCGGTTGCCCGCATAGCGGCTGAGCGCCGTCATCAGCGAGTGCACGGTGCGCCCGTATTTTAAGTCGCCGCAAAACCCGATGTTTAAATGGGACAGCCGCCCCTTTCGCGCGAGAATCGTGAGCAAATCGGTCAGCGTCTGGGTGGGATGCTGATGCCCGCCGTCGCCCGCGTTGATGATGGGCACGCGCGCAAAGCGGCTCGCGCGCATCGGCGCACCCTCCAGCGGGTGGCGCATGGCGCAGATGTCGGCATAGCCGCTGATCATGCGCGCGGTGTCAGCAACGCTTTCGCCCTTGGCGGCGCTGGAGGAGCTGGCGCTTGAAAAGCCAAGCACCTTGCCGCCCATGCGCAGCATGGCGGATTCAAACGACAGGCGTGTGCGCGTGCTTGGCTCGTAAAACAGCGTTGCGAGAATTTTCCCCTCGCACACATGCGCAAAGGCAGCGGGATTTTTGGCAATGTCGCCGCCCAGCTTTAGCAGGGCATCCAGCTCGGGAACCGATAAATCAAGCGGATCAATGAAATGACGCATGAAAAGCCTCCGAAATTTTATAAGTGTAGGATAGTGCATCGGCTATGGCCGGCACATAGAATCGCCCCGCGAAGGGGATGAATCGCAGTTTCGCAAGCTGTAAAAAGTGTCAATGCTTAGAAAAACTGCGATAACAGCAGAATTATTTTAAAAACAGGCGCAGCAGCTTTGCCTTGCGCGCGGTGTAAGGCTGATAGCGAATGGGCATGTCGATCCGGTTCGCTTTTTTTACAATGCTTTTATAATGTGTAAACGTGTCAAAGCTGAGCTTGCCGTGGTAGCTGCCCATGCCGCTTTCGCCCACGCCCCCAAAGCCCAGCGCGGTGCCGGCAAGGTGGATGACCGTGTCGTTGATGCAGCCGCCGCCAAAGCGGCACTCCGTCAGCACGCGGTGCTCGACAGAGGGATCGGTGGTGAACAGATAAAGTGCCAGCGGGCGGTCACGGCTCTGCACAAAGCGGATGGCCTCGTCCGTATCCTTAAACGTCAGCACAGGCAGAATGGGACCGAAAATTTCCTCCTGCATCACGGGGGAAGCCGGCGAGACCCGGTCAAGAACCGTGGGCACAATTTGCAGCGCCGCCGCGTTTGCGTCGCCGCCGCAGACAATTTTCTGCCCGTCCAACAGGCTTTGCAAGCGCGCAAAATGCTTTTCATTCACAATTCTGCCGTAGTCGGGGTTTTGCAGCGGATTTGCACCGAACATATCGGCAATTGCCGTTTGCAGCAGCACAAGCAGCTTGTCCTTGACGCTCTCGTGCACCAGCAGATAATCGGGCGCGACGCACGTTTGACCGGCGTTGAGGTATTTGCCGAACACGATGCGCTTTGCGGCTACGGCAAGCTCTGCGCTCGCGTCCACAATGCACGGACTCTTGCCGCCCAGCTCCAGCACCACGGGCGTTAAATGCCGCGCGGCCTTTTCCATTACCAGCTTGCCGACATCCTTGCTGCCCGTGAAAAAAATATGGTCAAACGGCTGCTCCAGCAAAGCGGTGTTTTCCGCGCGCCCGCCCTCAACGACCGCCACATACTCCGGCGAAAAAATATCGCCCAGCAGCTTTGCCAAAACGGCGCTGACCTGCGGCGCATAGGCGCTGGGTTTTAGCACGACGCAGTTGCCCGCGGCCAGCGCGCCGATGACAGGGTCGAGCGAGAGCATGAACGGATAGTTCCACGGACTCATGACAAGGCACACGCCAAGGGGCGAGGGCACGGCAAAGCTGCGGGCATAAAACTGCGCGAGCGGTGTCGGTGCGCGGCGGGGCTTTGCAAGGCGCGCAAGGTGCTTTTCCATGTAGGAAAGCTCCTCCAGCACAAGCCCGATTTCGCACAGATAGCTTTCGGTTGCGCTCTTGTGCAAATCGGCCTGCAGCGCGTCGCAGATGGCCTGCTCGTTTGTCTTTATTGCGCCGCGCAGCTTTGCCAGCGCCTCTTTGCGAAAGGCGATGCGCTGCGTCTCGCCGCGCAAAAAATAATCGTGCTGTGCCCGGACAATGGTTTCAATTTCCACGTATATCCCCCCGGCCATTTTGTTTACAATAGTATAACATGCCATCCTAAGAAAAACAATGCGCGCGCATGGGGAAAGACTGCTGCAAAGCTCTGCTGTGAAGCGCGCGGACAAACGCTTGCCCTGAAAGAGGTTTCATGCTATAATATTCAAAATGCGGTCATTGCGCGTTGCTGTGTGCCGCAGTACAAAAGCTTTGTTTCCCTATGTAATGATGACCCCTGCCGCGCCCCGCCCTTTAAGACGGACGCGGCGATCAGGGTCGATGATGCTTCGGCGCGCTGCGCCTGCGGTATCTTATATTGTTAAGGCGGTGTACCATTTATGAGTTCAGAATTTAGTTCTATTGCAAAATCGCGCGCTCGCTATTACTGCAAAGGCGCGCCGGTGCAGTTTGTTCAAGTGGAGCTGCTGCGCATCAACGAAAACGACAATATGGTTGTCACGCTCACCTTTAAAAACCTTGTGCCGCAGCAGCTGACAGCGCTGACGGCGCATTTTCGCTGCAAGGACGCGGGCGGCGCGGTGATCCTTGAGGATGACTTCACCTACACAGAGCTTGCAATCGGTGAGGGCGGCCTGTTTGGCGGCGACGATGCCGTCTATGTCAGCGAGGTGCCCCTCAGCAGCGTAGAGGTCAGCCTTGTCAGCGCGGATTACGCCGACGGGCACAGCTACAGCCTGCAGCGCTGCCCGCCGGTGCCGCTGCCTGCGCTGCGCGCACTGAACCCGCAGACGGTGGTTGATGTGAACGATTTGCTGCAAATTGACAGCGCGCGCTATCTGCCCGCCAATGTTGTGGACGGCTGGCAGTGCACCTGCGGCGCATTCAACTATAATGTCGGACAAGGCAAGGTGATGTGCGCGGAGTGCGGTGCGGATAAGGCCGCGCTGTTCAGTGCCGTGCGCACCGCGCTGCAAGGGGGCGGGGTCGGGCAAACACAGCAGCTTCCGCGCGTCAGTGCACAGGAGCCGTATCTGCCCGTCACCGATGCAATTCCCGTTGGCGCGGGCGTTGGGGACACCGCGCAGTACGAGCGCCCGACAGAGTACGCGGCGGCAGACAGCGGACGCGCCAACGCCTATGACCGCGCCCGAACCTCCGTCATCCCTGCACAGCGGGGCGCGGGCGTTGCCTTGATGAAAACCGAAACGGCAGATTTTATTTTGAAATTTGTGCCGTTTATTACGCTGGGCGCATCCACACTTTATGTGCTGCTGATGCTGCTGCTGAACATGCTCCTCCATTGAGCGCGTTTGAACCCTATGAGACAAGCCGCAATGCGGCTGGCGCAGTGCGCCGTTTTTCAAAGCTTTTGATGGAGAAGCAGGATTATTCAGAACACGGAGGCCGAACACACCATGCCTAAAAAACCCGTCGCCTATACAAACGAGAGTATCACCAGCTTAAAAGGCGCGGATCGCGTGCGCAAACGCCCCAGCGTCATCTTTGGTTCCGACGGTGTGGACGGCTGTGCGCACGCCATCTTCGAGATTTTGTCAAACTCCATCGACGAGGCGCGCGAGGGTCACGGCGAGCGGATTCTCATCACGAAATTCAAGGACAACTCCATCGAAATTTCAGATTTCGGGCGCGGCATGCCCGTCGATTACAACAAGGGCGAGGAGCGCTACAACTGGGAGCTGCTGTTTTGCGAGATGTATGCGGGCGGCAAATATACCGCGGGCGAGGACAACTACGAATATTCGCTCGGCTTAAACGGCCTTGGCCTTTGCGCCACACAGTATGCGTCCGAGTGGATGACCGCCGATATTTACCGCGACGGCATGCACTATCATCTTGACTTCAAGCACGGCGAAAATATCGGCGGCTTGCAAAAGGAGCCGACAACGCGCAAAAAAACAGGCTCCACCATCCGCTGGCGGCCGGACACTGCGGTGTTTACGGACATCAACGTCCCGGCCGAATATTACATCGACACCATCAAGCGGCAGGCCATTGTCAATGCCGGTGTCACGTTTGAATTTACGGACGAGACGGCCGAGGGCAAAGTCGTGCGGGAGTTTTGCTACGAAAAGGGCATTCAGGACTATGCGGAGGAGATCGCCGGCCTTGAAAGCCTGACCCCCGTACAGTTTGCGCAGTCCACGGCTGTGGGTCGTGACCGCGAGGATCGCCCCGACTACAAGGTGAAAATGAGCGCCGCGTTTTGCTTTTCCAACACGGCGCAGCTTTTGGAATACTACCACAACTCCTCGTGGCTCGAGCATGGCGGCAGTCCGGAGCGCGCCGTAAAAACCGCGTTTGTCAACCAGATTGACGCGTATTTAAAAACGAAAAATCTGTACAAAAAGGGCGAGAGCAAAATCTCGTTCACCGATGTGCAAGACTGCTTGATTTATGTTTCCAGCTCGTTTTCCACACAGACCAGCTACGAAAATCAGACCAAAAAGGCGATTGCGAACAAGTTCATCGCGCAGGCCATGACGGAATTTTTAAAGCACACGCTGGAGGTGTACTTTATTGAAAAGCCCGACGAGGCACAGCGCATTGCACAGCAGGTGCTCGTCAACAAGCAAAGCCGCGAGCACGCCGAAAAAGCGCGTCTCGGCGCAAAAAAAACGCTCACCGCGCAAATTGACATCGCGAATCGCGTGCAGAAATTTGTGGATTGCCGCTCAAAGGATTTGACAAAGCGCGAATTGTACATTGTGGAGGGCGACTCTGCTCTGGGTGCGGTCAAGACAAGCCGCGACAGTGAATATCAGGCCATCATGCCCGTGCGCGGCAAAATTCTCAACTGCCTCAAGGCCGATTACGCCCGCATTTTTAAAAGCGATGTCATCACCGATTTAATCAAGGTGCTGGGCTGCGGGGTCGAGCTGAGCGGCGGCAAAAACAAAAACAATCTGTCCAATTTTGACGTGAGCAATCTGCGCTGGAGCAAGGTGATTATCTGCACCGATGCGGACGTGGACGGCTATCAAATCCGCACCTTGATTCTCACGATGCTCTACCGCCTTGTCCCCACGCTGATCGAGGACAATTTTGTCTATATTGCGGAGTCGCCGCTGTATGAGATTCAAAGCAAGGGGCGCACCTATTTTGCGTATACGGAGCAGGAAAAAACAGAGTTTATGAACCGGATCGGCACGGATAAATATACGCTGCAACGCTCTAAGGGGCTTGGCGAAAACGACCCGGAGATGATGTGGCTGACCACCATGAACCCTGAGAGCCGCCGCTTGATTCAAGTGACCGCCGAGGAGGCACAGCACACCTCGGACGTGTTCGATTTGCTGCTGGGGGACAACCTTGCGGGGCGCAAGGAGCACATTGCCCTGCACGGCTGCGAATATCTGGACGAGCTGGACGTGTCCTGATGCAGCGGCAGGTAAGAAGGAAAAAATCCCGGAACGGTGAGGAGCACTATGGCAAAAAAACATCCTAAAAAAGTAATCCTGCAGCGCCCGCAGCTTGGTGAGCATGTCGAGATTATCGACGCGGGCAGCGTGATGGAAACGCGCATCACCGAGACGCTCGAAACAAACTATATGCCCTATGCCATGAGCGTTATCGTCTCCCGCGCGCTGCCGGAGATTGACGGCTTTAAGCCCGCGCACCGCAAGGTGCTGTACACCATGTATCAGATGGGGCTGCTCAAGGGCGTGCGCACAAAATCCGCCAATATCGTGGGCAACACCATGCACTTAAATCCCCACGGCGATCAGGCCATTTACGAGACGATGGTGCGCCTTGCGCGCAGCAACGAAAGCCTGCGTCTGCCGCTTGTCTCCGGCAAGGGCAACTTTGGCAAAAGCTATAGCCGCGACATGGCCTACGCCGCCTCGCGCTATACCGAGGCAAAGCTTGAGGACGTGTGCGCGGAGCTGTTTTGTGACATTGATAAGGACACCGTGGACTTTGTGGACAACTACGATGCCACCACAAAGGAGCCGACGCTGCTGCCGGTCACGTTCCCCGCGATTCTGGCAAATAACACGCTCGGCATTGCCGTCGGCATGGCAAGCAGCATCTGTTCGTTCAATTTGACAGAGCTGTGCGCGACAACCATCGCGCTGATGAAAAACAAGGATCACGACATCTCCACAACCATGCCCGCGCCCGATTTTGTGGGCGGCGGCTATATTCTTTACAACGAACACGAAATGCAGAGCATCTATGACACGGGTCGCGGCAGCGTGCGTGTGCGCGCGCGGTACGAGTACGATCCGGACACCAATATGCTTGAGATTAAGCAGCTTCCGCCCACGACAACCATCGAGGCCGTCATGGATAAAATTGCGGAGCTTGTCCGCGCGGGGCGCATCAAGGAAGTCAGCGATATGCGCGATGAGACGGACTTGAACGGTCTAAAGCTGACCATCGACTTAAAGCGCGGACAGGACCCCGACAAGGTGATGCAAAAGCTGCTGCGCATGACACCGCTGGAGGACAATTTTTCCTGCAACTTTAACATTCTCATCAGCGGGATGCCGCGCGTGATGGGTGTGCGCGAAATTTTAAACGAGTGGATTGCGTTTCGCATTGACTGCGTGCGCCGCCGCACCTTTTACGACATGACGGGCAAGCAAAAGCGCCTGCATTTGCTGCTGGGACTTGCGGCAATTCTGCTCGACATCGACAAGGCCGTGCGCATCGTGCGCGAGACGGCGGAGGAAACCGAGGTCGTGCCCAACCTGATGATTGGGTTTGGCATCGACAAAATTCAAGCGGATTACGTGGCGGAAATCAAGCTGCGCCACCTGAACCGCGAATATATTGTGAAGCGCACACAGGAGACAGAGGAGCTGGAAGCAGAGATCGCGCGCTTGCAGGGCATTCTTGACAGCCCCGCAAAAATCCGCCGCATCATCGAGGACGAGCTGGCGGACGTTGCCAAAAAATATGGGACACCGCGCCGCTGTGAGATTCTGTACGACGATTTCCAGCTTGATGACGAGGAGCAGGAGGAGGCCATGCCGGATTATCCTGTCACCGTGTTCTATACGCGTGAGGGCTATTTCAAAAAGATCACACAGCAGTCGCTGCGCATGTCCGGCGAGCAGAAGCTGAAGGAGGGCGATGTCATCACACGGCAGATTGAGACGAAAAATAACGCGGAGCTGTTGTTTTTTACCTCTGCCGCGCAGGTGTACAAGTGCCGCGTGGGCGATTTTGAGGACGGCAAGGCCAGCGTAATGGGCGAATATCTGCCCGCGCGCCTTGGCATGGACGAGGGCGAAATCCCCGTCTGCATGGCGCTCACCACCGATTATAAAGGGCATATGCTGTTTCTGTTTGCAAACGGCAAGGGTGCAAAGGTGACAATGGAAAGCTATGCCACAAAGCAAAACCGCAAAAAGCTGATCAATGCCTACAGCGACAAAGCGCCGGTCGTTTATATGGAGTATTTGTACGACGAGACAGAGCTTGCCATTGAGACATCGGCAGGGCGTTTGCTGCTGGTCAGCTCTGCGCAGATTCCCGCAAAGGCCACCAAAAACACCGCGGGTGTCAATGTGCTCACCCTCAAAAAGAACCAGAGCATTACCTCGGTTCGGCACGCCGACGCGATGGAGCTTGAAAATCCGCACCGCTATCGGGTGCGCACGCTGCCCGCTGCGGGCGCGCTGCTGCGTGCGGAGGATTTAGCCGAGCAGATACAGCTTACGCTGTAGCATTTTGCCTCAATATGCCGTGCGGGACAGAAAATTGGGGCGAATTTGCGTCATATGCGGGATGCCGCGTGCAAAATGCGCGGAAATACTTGCTTTTAACGGCTTGTTATGATAGTATAAATGTTGCTAATTGATTTGGAGGTTACTAACATGGGCGTTTTAGAGATTATCAGCGGCGTTCTGCTCATTCTGTGCAGCATTGCCATCATTCTGATGGTTTTGTTTCAAGAGTCCAAGGGCAATGGCCTTTCTGGTGTCATCGGCGGCGGCGAGATGATGGAGAACGGCGGACGCAGTTCAAACTCCATGCTTGCCAAATACACCAAGTATGCGGCCATCGGCTTTTTCGTACTTGCGATTCTGGTCAGCGTGGTCAGCATTTATCTGAAATGAAATAAGAAAAGCATGCCCGCCTGTGAAAAGGCGGGCGCTTTTTGTCTATTCCAACTATTTGTAAAACAAAAGAAAAGAGAAAATAACACAATGGGTTTAAAAGAAAATATTTTGGCAGAGCTTGCCAAAAAGCCCCGCCGCATGCGGGAGCTTGGCAGCAGATTTGGCGATGATAAACGGCTTTCGCGCACCGTGGATGAGCTTTACCGCGAAAAAAAGATCACCTGCCGTCAAGGGCTTTATACGCTGTGCGAGGACAAGGCGAAAAACGCCGTCACCTGCACTCTGGTGAAGCTGGGGCGCAGCTTCGGCTTTGCAAAGCCGGAGGACGGCAGCCTTGACGTATTTGTGCCGGGTCGCTTTTTGATGGGCGCAATGCCGGGCGACGTTGTCAGCGTGAGTGTGTTTGAACACCCGCGCGTGGAGGGCAGCGTGGAGGGCGAGGTGGTTGCCGTGCTGGAGCAGAACAACCGTCTTGTCGGCACGGTTGACCGCGATGAGATGAACCGGCTTGTGGTCATTCCGGATCGCTGCCCGAACACGCCGCTTGTGCTGCAAAAGGGCGCGGACGGCGGCGCAATGCCCGGCGATAAGGTCGCGGTGGAGATTACGCAGCGCGGTGCCGGTCACCGGGAGCACCGCGCAAGCGTTGTGATGCGCTTTGGCAGCGCGGACGAGGCGCAGCAGTGCGCGCGCGCCATTCTGTACGGTGCGGGCGTGTCAACGACCTTTCCGCAGACGGTCATGGACGAGGCCGCTATGCTTGAAAATGCGAGCGTTTCGCCCGAGGAAATTGCAAAGCGCAAGGATTTGCGCACATGGCCCATCTTTACCATCGACTCCGCCGGCACAAAGGACATCGACGATGCGGTGTCCGTGCAAAGCGCGGCGGACGGCGGCTATACGCTGGGCGTGCACATCGCGGACGTGAGCTATTATGTGCGTCCGGGCAGCGCACTGGATGCCGAGGCCATGAAGCGCGCCACGTCAGTCTATTATGCCGACAGCGTAATTCCCATGCTCCCGCGCGAATTGTCAAACGGCATTTGCAGCTTGAACGAGCAGCAGGATCGCCTTGCGTTTTCGTGCTTGATGCAGCTGGATAAAAACGGCGTTGTCACCGATTACACCTTTGCCAAAACCGTGCTCCGCTCGTGCGTCAAGGGCGTTTATTCCGAGATCAACGAGATTTATGCGGGCGCACAATCGCAGGAAATCAAAGCAAAATACGCTGCGGTGTGGGACACGCTGCCGCTTTTGCACGAGGTGTACGAAAAGCGCGCGGCACTGCGCTCTGCACGCGGCGCAATGGAGATTGAAAGCGGCGAGGCAAAGCTTGTCATCGACGAAGCCGGTCACTGTGTGGACGTTGTCAAGCGCACGCGCGGCGAGAGCGAGCAGCTCATCGAGGAATTGATGCTGATGGCAAACGAGTGCGCCGCAAAGCGTGCGCGCGAGGCGAACATTCCGTTTGTTTACCGCGTCCACGAAAAGCCCGCGCCCGAGCGCATTGAAACGCTGGAAAAAGCACTGACCTCCGCCGATGTGGAGTATCATTTTGCAAACGGCATCCCCACGCAGCCGGAGCTTGCGGTGCTGCTCACAAAAGCGCGCGGCACCTCGCTGGAGCGCTTTGTGCACACCAATGTGCTGCGCAGCATGGCAAAGGCAAAGTACGAGCCTGCGCCGAAAGGACATTTCGGTCTGGCGCTTGAGGATTATGCGCACTTCACTTCGCCCATCCGCCGCTATCCCGACCTTGCCATTCACCGCATTTTAACGGATTTGTATGCGGGCATGGACACCGAGACACTGAACAAAAAATATATGGGCTTCGCGGCGGGCGCGTCCTTGCAGGCCTCCGACTGCGAGGTCATCGCCATGCAGGCAGAGCGCGCCGCCGAGGACTGCTACAAGGCAGAATACATGCGCCAGTTCATCGGGGACGAATTTGACAGCGTCATCTCGTCCGTCACGTCGTTTGGCGTGTATGTGGAGCTGCCGAATACCGTGGAGGGTCTTGTGCGCGCGGCCTCCCTGTCCGACCGCCCGCTGCTGCTGACCGAGGGCGTGTGCCTTGCCGACGCAGCCAGCGGACGCACATGGCGGCTGGGTGACACGCTGCGCGTGCGCTTGACTGCGGTGGACGTTTCGCACGGCAATCTCGATTTTGAACCGGTCATTTAGAAAAATCAGTCATAATTGCACGCCTTGTCCGCATACAGTGTGGAGAGGTGAGGGCAATGACATTTGCGCAGGGTGCGGGGCTTCTCATTGCGGTGATTGCTGTGCTGTCGGTGTGTGCGTCGCTGCACCGTGCACAGCATCCGCTGCGCACCGCGCTGTACAGCGCGGGCGGCGGGATTGCCGCGCTGGGTGCCGTTAATTTACTTGCGCTTTCTACAGGCGTTTCCATTGCGCTCAATTACGCCACAGCCTTTACAGCGGTGGTTTTGGGCGCGCCGGGCATTGTGTGCCTGCTGCTGCTGCGGCTGCTGCTGTTCTAATGCCTTCCGGAAGCAATTGCACGGCAGCGCCGCGCGACGAAACCGCATTGCGGCTTTTTCGGCAGCCATTATAGCGGTTTCATGAATGATGAGAATGGTAATATTCCTTGCATTAAACCGCATGCAGCAAAGAAGATGGGATCAAATATACTCTTACTTTCTTAAATTGCTGTAGAATCGTAGACACAGCAGCAGAAAATTTAAAAAATGCCGCGCGTTTTTCCTGTTTGTAAGAGCAGAAAAAGCGCGCGGTATTTTTTGTGCGGCAAAAAGAAACAATCGCAGGGTTCACGTCTGCGGCTTCACCCTGCAAAAACTGTCACTTTTTGCAGACATGATCCGTCTAATAGTACGATGTGATTTCACATTGCACCCATGCATCGTTTATGGCCGGCACATAGAATCGCCCTGCAAGGGGACTTACAGCAGTTTTGCAAGCTGTAAAAAGTATCCATGTCTAGGGTATGTTTGAAAACTCCATGCATTCGTCTTTTCACCCAAAATTCGTCCTGCACTGC
>JAVXUG010000028.1:23799-26194 GCA_036642215.1 Ruthenibacterium sp. | reverse complement strand
ATTCCGGCGCGCGTGGTTCCATGGCGCAGATTCGTCAGCTTGCCGGTATGCGCGGACTGATTGCGAATACGTCGGGTCGTACCATCGAAATTCCTATCCGTGCCAATTACCGCGAGGGTCTGAATATTCTGGAATATTTTATCGCCGGCAAGGGCGCTCGAAAGGGTCTGGCGGATACAGCCCTTCGCACGGCTGACTCCGGCTATTTGACACGCCGTCTTGTCGATGTATCGCAAGATGTTATCATTCGAGAGGATGACTGCGGCGCAACACACGGCATTTTTGTCTCCGATATCTGCGAGGGCAACGAGATGATCGAAAAGCTGGAGGAGCGTCTTGAGGGACGCTTCTCGGTGGCGGATATTTTTGATCCGACCACAGGCGCCCTGCTTGCGAGCAAGGATAAAATGATGACTGCCGACGACGCGAAAAACATTGTAAAAGCAGGCGTTAAAAAGGTAGAGATTCGCAGCGTACTCTGCTGCGAGGCGCGCCACGGCGCGTGCAGCAGATGCTATGGTGCAAACCTTGCCAACGGTCGTCTGGTGGGTACGGGCGAAGCGGTGGGTATCATTGCCGCGCAGTCCATCGGCGAGCCGGGCACGCAGCTTACGATGCGTACCTTCCACACGGGCGGCATTGCATCGGCTGACGATATCACACAGGGTCTGCCGCGCGTTGAGGAGCTGTTTGAGACGCGCCGCCCGAAGAATCTTGCTATTATGACCGAGATTGCGGGCACCGCACATATTGACGACAGCAAGAAAAATCGTCATGTTGTGGTCACGGGCGTGGACGAAAACGGTGCTCCTGCCGAAAAGAGCTATCTGATTCCGTTCGGTCAGCGCATTCGCATTGCGGATGCCGACGAGCTGGAGGCGGGCGATATCATTACGGAGGGCTTTGCCTATCCGCAGGATATTCTTGCCATCAAAGGCCCCATTGCCGTGCAGAACTACCTCATCAGCGAGGTGCAGAAGGTCTACCGCTTACAGGGCGTTGATATCTGCGACAAGCATATCGAGGTTATTGTTCTGCAAATGATGCGTAAAATACGCGTGGACGAAGCGGGCACGACAGATTTAATTGCCGGTTCGACGATGGATAAATCGGAGTTCCGCGCCGTGAACGATGCCGCAAGAGCAGAGCAGGGCGATGCGTTTAAACCCGCAGAGGGAAGCACCGTGCTGATGGGCATTACAAAGGCGTCTCTGGCGACAGATTCGTTCTTGTCCGCGGCCTCGTTCCAGGAGACAACGCGCGTGCTGACCGATGCTGCCATCAAGGGCAAGGTTGACCCGCTGATGGGTCTGAAAGAAAACGTTATCATCGGTAAGCTCATCCCGGCAGGCACCGGCATTGCCGAGGTGGAAGCTAATTTGAAGGCAAACGACGTGAATTTTCTTTTGCATGAAAACGAGTAGTGCGGTCTTGACAGACCAATAGAACAACAAAGCACCTTTTTTGCGCATTTCTGCGCGGGAAAGGTGCTTTGTTGTGTAAACTGCGAAAATATGCTATGATAAAAAAATAATCATGCCGAGCAAATACCGGTGTACAGATTTCTTTGCGGATGTACGGACAAAAAGGAGATTTGCGATATGGTGAAAAAGCCCACAGGGACAGCACAGGAAGGCATTGTAAAAACAGCGGTAAAGGGTGTGGCTGCCAAGACGCTGCAATGGGGAATCACGGCGGGACTGATTGCGTGCGTGCTAATGCTTGCTTTTGCTTTTCGCAAGCCGATCATCGGTGCCATTGCACAGGCTTTTCCTCAAATGGAGTGGCCGCAAAGCTTGCAGCAGCTTTTTCCCGATGAAATCATGGGCTTTAGCAGCGTTGCCGTCACGGATGCCGTGATTGGCGAAAGCCGGCAAAAGCATATGTTTGTGGTACTGGAGCAGGATGTGCAGGCGGACAGCGAAATCAGCAGCGCGCTTGCAAATCTTGAGCTTTTTCGAAAGACAAAGCGCATGCATTTTTACGGTGTGGGGGTGTATACTGTGGATTTGTCGCAGTTGACACAGGACAGCATCCGTGTGGACGGCAGGACAAAAACAGTGACCGTCACCATTCCGCATGCGATGCTGAATTATATTACGGTAGATGACAGCAAGACGCAGTTTGAGGACACCGAGCATGCACTGTTCGGATTTGGCGAAGTAAAGCTGACACAGGAGCAGCAAAACGAACTGGATTTATCCATTGAAAAAACAATGCGTGAGATACTGGATACGGACGCTATGCACACCAAGGCCGACAAAGCTGCACAGGATGGGATAAAATCGTTGTTTACACCGCTTGTCACGGCGCAGGCGGGCGCGGAAAGCCTAACGGTTTCCATTGTATTTGCACCGGAAAAACAGCCGTGATATTATCCGCTGTGCATGAAAAA
>JAVXUG010000028.1:0-23699 GCA_036642215.1 Ruthenibacterium sp. | reverse complement strand
AAATGTCTCAGCAAAGGAGTTTTTATGCAAAAACAGCAATATGATATTACCGGGATGACATGCTCTGCGTGCAGCGCGCATGTGGAAAAGGCTGTGCGCGCTGTTCCCGGAGCACAGGATGTGAGCGTAAACCTGCTCACAAACAGGATGACAATGGCGGGAACCGCCAATCCGGAAACCGTGATAGCGGCGGTGCAGCGTGCAGGCTACGGTGCCGGCGTGCATGGTGGTGTCGCGGCGCAGCAAAAAGAAAATGCACAAAACGCAATGCAGACGCAGCTCAAACAAATGCGGATGCGGCTTATTGTGTCCTTTGCGTTTCTTGTGCCGCTGATGTATCTCTCCATGGGCGGCATGGTCGGGCTGCCGCTGCCGCCGTTTTTGGCGGGGATGGAAAATGCGGTGGCTTTTGGAATGGCACAGTTTTTGCTGGCGCTGCCGGTGGTTTATGTCAACCGCAAGTATTATCAGGTGGGCTTTAAAACCTTGCTGCACGGAAGCCCTAATATGGACAGCTTAATTGCAATTGGCAGTACGGCGGCGCTCGTTTATGGCGTATTTGCCATTGTTCGCATCGGCTATGGTCTGGGGACGGGCGATATGGAGCTTGTGCATCGCTATCATATGGACTTGTATTTCGAGTCCGCAGCCATGATTCTTGCGCTGATTACGCTTGGGAAATACCTTGAGACAAAAAGCAAGGGTCGGACGAGTGAAGCCATCACAAAGCTGATGGATCTTGCACCAAAAACAGCGCGTGTGGAGCGCGACGGGCAGGAGACGGAAATCCCCGTGGAACAGGTGCGACAGGGTGATATTGTGCTGGTGCGTCCGGGGCAGAGCGTACCCGTGGACGGCGTGATTGTGGAGGGAAATTCCAGCTTGGACGAAGCGGCTTTGACGGGCGAGAGCATTCCGGTGGAAAAAAGCGTCGGCAGCGAGGTCATTGCCGCATCGGTCAATCGCGCGGGCTTTTTTAAATTCCGCGCGACCAAGGTGGGCGAGGACACAACGCTTGCGCAGATTATCCGCCTTGTCGAGGAGGCGAGCGCCAGCAAAGCACCTATCGCAAAGCTGGCAGACAAAATTTCCGGCGTTTTTGTGCCCGCAGTCATCACCATTGCCGTCGCTGCCGTAGTGATATGGCTTTTGGCGGGGCAGTCGGCAGAGTTTGCGCTCTCGGTCGGCATTGCGGTGCTTGTCATCTCCTGCCCGTGCGCGCTGGGGCTTGCAACGCCCGTTGCCATTATGGTGGGAACGGGGAAGGGCGCGGAAAACGGCATTCTCATTAAATCGGGTGAGGCGCTGGAAACGGCGCACGGCGTGAACGCCGTCGTGCTCGACAAGACGGGAACCATCACGCAGGGAAAGCCTGTCGTCACAGAGGTACACGCCATTGGGATGACGCAAAAGGAATTGCTGTCGCTTGCGGCAGGGCTAGAGCAGGGCAGTGAGCATCCCTTGGCGGCTGCCATTTTGGAATATGCCCAGCAGACAGGGGCTGCAGTGCCGCCTGTGCAGAATTTTGAGGCAGTATTTGGCAAGGGCGTGCGTGCCACGGTGCAGGGGAAAGTTTGTCTTGCCGGCAATGCTGCGATGCTGCGCGAAAATGAGATAGAATTGTCCGCAGATGTGTCAGCGTTGATGCAGCGTTTTGCGGACGAGGGAAAAACCCCCTTACTGTTTGCAAAAAGTGGCACTGTGTGCGGGGTGATCGCCGTAGCGGATACCATTAAGCCGACCAGTGCAGCAGCCATTGCCGCGCTTGTGCACATGGGCATTGACGTGACGATGCTCACCGGGGATAACGAGCGCACTGCTAATGCCATCGGGCGGCAGCTTGGCATTCCGCATGTGATTGCAGGCGTGCTTCCGCAGCAAAAGGAAAGCGCGATTGTCGCGCTGCAGCAATCCGGAAAAATTGTCGCCATGGTGGGCGACGGCATCAATGACGCGCCCGCGCTTGCCCGTGCGGATGTCGGCATTGCCATTGGCGCGGGTACGGATGTCGCCATTGAAAGCGCTGATATCGTGCTGATGAAAAGTGATTTGCTGGATGCCGTCACAGCCATTCGTCTGTCAAAAGCGGTGCTGCGCAACATCAAGCAAAATCTTTTCTGGGCGTTTTTCTACAACAGCATCGGCATTCCCGTTGCGGCGGGGCTGCTGTACCCAATCTGGGGCATTCGCCTCAGTCCGATGCTTGGCGCGGCGGCAATGAGCTTGTCCAGTGTGTGCGTGGTACTGAATGCGCTGCGCTTGCGTCGCTTTCAGATCCTGCACGCGCCGCATTCAGAGCAGACAAGCGCAGACGAAACACAAAATAAAATCATGGAGGAACCAAAAATGAAAACCATAACACTGCAAATTGAGGGCATGATGTGCAATAACTGCCTCGCCCATGTGGAAAAAGCGCTGAACGGGGTGGAGGGTGTGTCGGCCGCCGTAAATCTTGAGGCGAAAACAGCCGTGTGCACCGTGCAGGGCAGCGTCGGTGCCGATGCGCTCCGGCAGGCCGTGCAGGATACGGGCTACACCGTGACAGGCACGGAGGAGTAGACGATGCGGGCGGATAAAACAACGGTAACACGTCTTTTAAAGACAGCACGCGGGCAGATGGACGGGATTCTTTCCATGGTGGAGGACGATCGTTATTGCATCGACATTTCAAATCAGGTCATGGCAACACAGTCCATTCTGCGCAAGGTAAACAAAGAAATTTTGAAGGCACATATTCAGTGCTGTGTGCGCGATGCCATTGCGGCGGGGGATGACAGCAAGCTTGACGAGATTCTTGCTGTCATGGACAAGCTGTGAGCTGGCGCAAAAACCGCGTGCGCTATTTTGCCCTTGCAATATTGGGCGCATGGCTTGCTGCATTTGGCTTTTTAAAGCACAGCACCGCTGCAATGAACTGGTTGGCGGACAACCTTACAACACCGTATAAGCGCACGGTGGGTACGCTGTGCGATGCTCTGCCATTTTCGATGGCGGAAATTTTGTGGCTGCTGTTTCTTTTTGGCTGCGCTGCATACATAGCACACGCGGTGTATTGCGTTGTGCGCGCAAAGGGAAGCCGACCGGCTTGCGTCGGACGGCAGCTGCTGGGCGCGGGCGTGATTGCCCTTGCGCTGTACGGCGGCTTTACGCTGCTGTGGGGTGTGAATTATTATACGGACAGTGCAGTGCAGCGCATGGGCGTGAGCGCGCAGCCTGTTTCCGTGCAGAAATTAACACAGGTGACGCAGCTGTTTGCCGACAAGCTGAACGCGACAGCGGGCGCGGTGCCGCGCGATCAAGACGGCGTATGCAGCACCCCGCGCGAGGTTATTTTTGCAGATGGACGTGATATTTACACGCCGCTGGAAGAAAGCTATCCCTTTCTGGCAGGACCGCATATTGCCCCAAAGCCCATGCTGTTTTCGCACTTTATGAGTGAAATTAACTATACGGGGTTCTTTTTTCCGTTTACCGGAGAGGCGAATTTGAACGCACAGCAGCCGCTGTGCCTGCTGCCTGCCACCATTGCACACGAGCTTGCACATGTGCGTGGTGTTGCGCCGGAGCAGGACTGCAATTTTCTTGCGGTGCTTGCGTGCGAAAAAAGCGGCAACGCCGCCTATGCCTATTCCGGTTGGCTGCTGGGATATATTCACCTGTCAAATGCGCTGTATACGGCGGATTATGCCGCATGGCAAGCAGTGTATGCTTCGCTGTGTGCGGACGCAAAAGCGGATCTTTTGGAAAACAGCGCGTTTTGGGCGCAGTATAAAAGTGCGGCGGCTACGGCGGCAAATACCGTGTACGAGGGCTTTTTGCAAAGCTATGACCAGACGGACGGGCTGAAAAGCTATGGGCGTGTCACTGATTTGCTGGTGGCGTGGTACGGAACAAATCTAAAATAGACTACAAAAAATACGGGCTGTAATTTTTTCTGTTTTAAAATTACAGCCCGTATTTTTTATAAAGGGGATGATTAAAAATCCTTGGAGGTGTACAGCTTGATCGAGATGCCGTACGAAATGATGCAAATAATTGCAGAAATTGCCACACCGACGCAAAGCAGCAGCCCTATTTGTGCGGCGGTCAATGCTGAAGGGGAAAAAGACGGCAGATAGGGCTTTAAAAGCTGTGCAACCAGCATGATTGCAAAAAATGGAATCAAATAAATCAGCACAGTGCAGGTGCGCGCTTTTTCGGCACCCAGCTTAATATAAAGGGGAATGCTGAGGCAATTGATGGGAACATAGAGCAGACATACAGCGGCTGCGGAAGATAAAATCACGGCAGCTCCCTGATGGAAAATAAAGCTGTCCAGTACGCAGCACAGCACGGCGCTGCACATGCCGATGACAATTTGTCCGCCCAAAAACAGCACGTATTTTGCACGTATCACATCGCGCGGCGTAACGGGCAATGTCAGAGCATAGCTGTCCCAGTGCGAGGTTTCATCCATGGAAAAGCTGGAAACAAGCAGCATTCCGGTCATTACAGTCAGCATTGCGGGCATGATTGTAAAGCTTTTCATCGGGAGGCAAATGATAAAATAAAGAAGAAACATCAGCCCCATTTGACGGATAAAATAACGGCGCAGCATATAGAAATCTTTCCGAATCAGTCCAATCATAAGACAGCCTCCCTTGCAAAAAACGTCATAATATCATCGATGGACGCGCCCTCCAGCAAAATGTTCGGGTACACCGCGCGGACGACGGGGGCATTGCGCACAAGCAGCTCCACGTCAAATTTGCTGTCGCGGCGGCTCACGATGTCGGCGCGCGTCAGTGCACCGACGCTGTCCCTTGCGCATTTTACAACGCCGTATTGCTCCAGCATATCGTCCTTTGTCTGGCTGAAAACAATTTGCCCGTCATGGATGAACGTGATGTAATCCGCGATTTTTTCAAGGTCGCTCGTGATGTGGCTCGACATTAAAATAGTGTGCGCCTCATCCTCGATGAACTCCTGAAAAATGTCCAGCATTTCGCTGCGCACCACGGGGTCAAGCCCGCTGGTTGCCTCGTCCATCACCAGCAGCTTTGGATGATGCGAGAGCGCCGTTGTCAGCGCAAGCTTTGCGCGCATGCCCTTTGAATATTCCTTCATGGGCTTTGCCATCGGCAGTGAAAAGCGCTTGCAATAGCTGCCGAACAGGGCATCGTCCCATTGCGGGTGCAGCTTTGCCATTACGCGTGAAACATCCTGTGCGCGCAGCCCCTCGTAAAAAAAGCTGCCGTCCAGCACCGCACCCACATCCGTATTGATCTCCTTGCGCTGCGTGAGCGGATTTTTCCCGAGCACCTGCACGCTGCCGCCGTCCGTTTGCAGCAGCCCCAAAACGGCTTTCAGTGTGGTGGTTTTGCCCGCGCCGTTCTCACCGATAAAGCCCATAATGCTGCCACAGGGCACGGTAAAGCTGACCTCGCGCAGCGAAAAATTCTGATAGCGTTTGCAGAGCTTATCAATTACGATAGCCTCGTTCATGGTTAAGCGTCCTCCAATAAAATGTTTAGTATTTCGCGCACCTCGTCGGCAGAAATACCGCTGCGGCACGCGGTGTCTACCGCATCGCGCAGATGTGCCTCCACACGGCGCAGCGCTTCTTCACGCAAAAAGTCTGTGTTTTTGGCCGCCACAAAGCTGCCCTTGCCGGTGACGGTTTCCAAAAAACCGTCACGCTCCAAATCGTCGTAGGCGCGCTTTGTGGTAATTACACTGATGCGCAGCTCCTTTGCCAGTGTGCGCATGCTCGGCAGGGCGTCCCCTGCAACCAGTATGCCGCATAAAATCTGGCTCTTGATCTGTGCGGTAATTTGTTCGTAAATAGGTTTTTCGCTTGCGTTGCTGATGATGATATCCATAATTACCTCAAATAGTGTATATATACTATATACACACTATACACTCGGAAAATTGTCTTGTCAACCCTTCTGTAAAATTTTTTATACAGCGAAACAGACAAAATCCTCGGGAAACACAAAAAAAGACAGCCCTGCCGCATTGAGCGGTTAGGCTGCCGTTTTTGCAGGATAAAACAGATGGGAACGTCGCTTTTTTATAGCGCGCTTCCCAAGAAAAAGCTGTTTTCTTTGGGCGTAGAGCAGCTTTTTTTCATCTTGTGTTCTGCCGCAAAAAGCACCACAGGATTCAGCTTTCTTGCGTGCTGCGGGCAAATCGAAACGCAGCGCATACAGGTAATGCAGCGTTCTTTGTCCGTTTTGCGCGGATTGTCAGCGGGAATTGCCCCCACAGGACAAAGCGCCGCGCAGGTTCCGCACAAAGTGCAGGCATTGCTCGCCGCCGGCTTTAGGGGCAGAGAGCCAAATGCTTTGTACGGTGAGCTTCCGCTGACGGCAGCCTCGGACAGATTGTCAACCGTCTTGCTCTCTAAGGCCAGTTGAATGCGCTTTGCATAGTCGCGCAGCTGCTTTTCATCGTTGCCATTGGGTCTGCCGGCACCGAACCGATGCATGATGGAATGCTCGGTTACTGCGGCAATGGCGGCAATGACATGAAATCCGTTTTGCCGAACCGTGTCGCGCAGCTCCAGCAGCGTGTCATCGTAATCGCGGTTGCCAAAGGTGGTTACAAGAACAGTGGGGGTGCCCGCCGCTTTCATCTGCTGCAAATGCGCCAGCATGACCGCGGGCACCCGCCCGCCAAACGAGGGAACGCCGATGATGCACAACTCATCCTTTGCAAAGGAGTAAACGCTGTAGTCACAGCCGGCACCGGCGGGAAGGGAACAGTCAATATCGCAGCCATCGCCGATCCATGTCTGTGCAAGCAGCTGCACTACTTTTTTGGTGCTTCCCGTGGGGCTGAAATAAATTTGATTTATTTTCATGTTTTTGCTCTCCTGTCTGTTTTGCGCCGCAGTCGCTTTTTACAGCAATTTAACAAAATAAGAGGATGCTCTATGCCGTCTTCCTTGCGGGCTGCGGTTGAATGCAAGGGATATGATAGCAGTTTTTCTAGATAATGATGCTTTTTACAGCTTGCGAAACCGCTATCAAATGGGGTTCCATTTCATTTTTATCATACCACTCCTATGGGGAGTTTTTCAAGCTTTTATTGTGACAGAGCTGCAAACTTAACATTTGCTGATCAGTTTACAGCAATTTAACAAAATAAGAGCACTGCCTACCTCATCATCAATGAAACCGCAATCAGTTGATGCCCGATCCAATGCAAAACAATCAAAAGCGTCGTTTTGAATAGAAATTGACTCAATTAACAGAAAAAGATATTGAGTTTGATAAAAATTCCTTTATAATGTAATTATATGATAAAAAATGCAAAGAGCAAAATTCTGCCAAACCGCAGCGCGTGCTTTTCATCATTCGCAAATTTTTAAAGAGGGCGAGGTACGGGCTTTTATGAAAAAAAACGAAATACAGTCAGTGACAAAGCTTTCAAGCGAAAAGCTCTTGAAAATTATAGAGGATTTTAAGCTGCTCTCTGTTCCCATCGGTGTGATGATTCTGACGGCATATCCGGATTCACACATTATATTTGTGAATGATATGTTCGCTAGGACCTTGGGCTATGCCGACAGTGAGGAGCTGCTTTGTATTTTGCAGGACTTCGCATGGAAGTGCATTTATCCTGACGATATTGAGTATATCCAGAAGGTGATGAAAAGCAGAGCAAAGCACTTTGAACCGTATGAGATGTCTTACCGCGCACTCAAAAAAGACGGTAGCTATCTTTGGGTGTCGCAGCGCTCGCAGCACATGTTGGGCGAAAACGGCGAGGAATTTGTGTTTGCATATTACAGGGATATCACCGCGCAAAAGCACGCAGAGCAAATTGTTGAGACGGCGTTACACAGCTATGATGTCTCCATCTGGGAGTGGGATATTGCAAGCGGAGTGTGCTGTCAGTCTGTCCATTCATCGCGTTGCGGCATGGGCGGCGCAAACGTTTACGAAAATTTTCCCGATTGTCTATTTCAAACGCACCATTATCATCCCGACAGTGTAGAAACTGCAAAATCCGTGTTTGAGCGCATCAAAAAAGGGGAGAGAGTCGTTGAAGCGCTTCTTTTCACCTATGATATGGAGGCAGACGAATACTGGTGGGAAAGCGTATGCTATACCACCGTGTTTGACAGCGAGGGAAAGCCCGTCAAGGCGATTGCGGTGGGCAAAGATGTGACGCTGCAAAAAAATCTTGAAAAGAAAATCATCGACGGGGCGAAAAAGTATGAGACATTGGTCAATTCTGTTCCCGGCGGTGTGGGATTGTATCAGGGCAACGCAACATTGACACCGATCTATATCAGTGATCAAACCTTTAAGCTTTGCAATATGACACGGGAGGAATATTCTGAAATTACAAAGGAAACAACGCTGGCTATTTTTCATCCGGATGATGTGGCGGGCATGCTGGAGGAACAGCGCGCATCGCTTGCGGAAAAGCGCAAATTGGAATATACGCACCGTGTTCTGCAAAAGGACGGGAGCTATCAATGGATGCATGTTTCCGGAGAATGGCTGACAGAGCAGGCGGACGGCATCCCTATTCTCAGCGCGGTGTTCACCGATGTGAACGAACAAATGAAAGCGCAGCAGGCGCTTCGCGAGAGCGAGCTGCGCTATGCCAATGCGATCAAAGCTTCCAATATGGATGTCTGGGAATATGATGCGCAGACTGACGTGATTACCATTTACTCGAAATCTGTCCGGGTAAATCCCCGGCTGAGCGTTGTGGAGCATTATATTCAGTCAACCCTTGACGACGGTTATCTGCGTGGGGACAGTGTGGAGCCGTTTCTAAAAGTATTCAAGGAGCTGAGGGATGGCGCGCCGGAGGCTTCAGCCGACCTCTGGTTTCGCACCTCCGAGCAGCAGGAATACTGGTGTGAGCGAGTGAACTATACCAATGTTTTTGATGCAGGGGGAAAGCCGATTAAGGCCTACGGCATCGGACACGATGTGACAAAGGAAAAGGAAGCGGAAAAGCGGTACCACGATGAGCTGTCCTACAGAGAGGCTATGCAGAATGCGACCATGGCCTCCATCAATATCAATCTGACACAAAATACAATTCTGGACTTTAAAAGCAAATTCTCATGGCTTGCGCAAAAGCAAAAAGAAGCAAAGACGCTGGAGGATTATTTTAAGGCCGTCAGAGACAGCCTTACCCCTGAAAAAACGCAACGTGATTTTGCGGCTGTGTTCAACAGAAACGAGATGCTTCGGCGCTTTGAGAGCGGCGAGACAACGCTGTCGATGGAGGTGACGCGCGTCATTGACGGGTGCCGCTACTGGACGGTTATTACGGCGCATATGATGAAGCGGGCACAGGACAGCGACATTGTGGCCTTTCTGTATTCTACCGATGTGACCAATGAAAAAATGATGCAGAGTCTGATGAACGCGATTGTAAAAACAGACTATGACCTTTTGGTTGTCGTCGATGCCGGACGCAATACCGCTGTTCGCTACAGCAAAAATGATACTGCAAATTACTATGCGCGGGAAAGCGATGACTTTGAAGCGGAAACACACAATTACGTGCGGCTTTATGTCTGTGAAAATGATGTTGCACATCTTTTACAGGAGATCACGCTTCATAATATTCTGGAACAGCTGGATGCCCATGGCTCCTACAGCGTTTTTTATGCAATGCCAAGTGCGGACGGCAGTACTTTTAAAAAGCAACTGCGCTTTAATTATATTGATCGCACCTTCAAAACAATTTTAATGGCGCGCACAGATATTACACAAGCGTTTGAGGAACAGGAAAAAAAGCAGCAGGAGCTTGCGCATGCGCTTGCCATAGCGGAGCATGCAAACGCCGCAAAATCAGACTTTTTGTCGCAGGTAAGCCATGAAATCAGAACGCCCATCAATGCCATCATCGGGCTGACACAGGTTGCCGAATGCAATCTGGACGACAAAAGCCTCATCAAGGAGTGCATTGACAAGTCAAAGCAGGCATCCGGCTATCTGCTGTCGCTCATCAACGATATCCTGGATATGTCCAAAATCGAAAGCGGCAAAATTGTGCTGAAAAGCGAGGAAATCAATTGCTGCACCTTTTTGACCGGTGTCGGGACTATGATTCGTGCGCAGGCGGAACCGAAGGGCATTGTGTATTCCGTGACGGGGGCGGAGCACTGCACCGGCAGCTATCAAGGCGATGCGCTGCGCCTGCAGCAGATTTTAATCAATATTCTTTCCAATGCGGTTAAATTTACGCCGGATGGCGGCAAGGTCACACTTGCAATTTCTGAACACGCGGTGAACCCCACAACCAATGAAATCTGCTTTACAATCAGCGATACAGGGATCGGGATTGGACCGGAATTTTTGCCGAATGTGTTCAAGGCATTTGAACAGGAGCATCACGGTACAACCGCACAGTACGGTGGAAACGGGCTGGGGCTTTCCATCTCGCGCAATTTGGCACGGCTTATGGGCGGCGATATTACGGTGGAAAGCACGCTTGGTGTCGGGACGGTTTTCACGGTTCATATACCGATGCAAACGGTTGCCTCTCCGCAGGGCAAGGCAAGTGAGGAGAACGAGGAGGAGCAGGGCGAGTGTGATTTTAGCGGGAAAAGAATTTTACTTGTTGAGGATCACCCCATGAATATTCTGGTGGCACAAAAGCTTTTGGAGCATCGGCACGCTATGGTTGAGGTTGCCGAAAATGGGGCAATCGCGCTTGCGATGTTCACCGCTATGCCTGAATATTATTATGATGCCATTTTGATGGATATCAGAATGCCTGTGATGGACGGTTTGCAGGCGACGCGGGAAATTCGCGCGCTCAATGGGGAATCGGCAAAAACAATTCCGATTATTGCTATGTCGGCAAACGCTTTTGACGATGATTTAGAAAAATCGAAGGAGGCCGGCATGAATCTGCACTTGGCAAAGCCGATTGATGCAAAGCTGCTTTATCGCGCACTCTACCGCGAGATATCGCGGAGAAACAGGCGGGCTGTGCCGGAGTAGCGTTGCCTGCGGAAAGGCTGCGCCATGGCTGGCCTTTTTGCCGGTTTGTTGACGGCAGAAATATGCGCACACATTGTACCTGCGCATCGTCTCTGACCGGCGCATAGAATCAGATTAAAAGATAAAAGAAAGACATCATCGCGTTTTGAAACGATGATGTCTTTCTTGTTTTTTTGTCATGCTGTTTGCTGTGATTTTCAAGCGCAGCCTTGTTTTTTGCGCTCGAACTGTTCGCGTGCGGCAAAACAGCACCGGACACAGCAATTTGCACTCCGCGTTGCCCTGCAAGCGGATGAAAGCCTGCGCGCCACAAAGCCTGCGCGCCTTAAAAACAAGCGCTCCGTTCACCTTGCGCACAGCATCAAGGTGCGGCACAAGCGTCTCGCTCCCTTGGTGTCAACGGCAGACTCTATCGCAGCTTTCCTAAACTTGGATTCTTTTTACAGCTTGCGAAACTGCGATCAATCCCCTCGCAGGGCGATTTTATGTGCCGGCCATAGACGGGGGCACACGTGCAATGTGAAATCACATTGCTATAACATCAGCACGTGCCTACCGCAGCACGCGCCTACCGCAGCACGCGCCTACCGCGTCCGTCATCGTTGCAAGTCATCTGCATCAGCGCGGTGTTTTTCCGCTGTTAAAAATACAGCTTTGCCATCAGCACGGGTCCTGTCCGTTGCGCACACGGTATCCAAGGCTCATCAGGCTGTCGCCAAGATGCACATTTTCTACAACAATATCAGCGTAATCTACCGACAAATCATAGTGGCTGAAATTCCAAAAGCCCTTGATGCCCAGTGACACAAGCGTTGGGGACAGCTCCTTAGCGCTTGCCTTTGGCACGCATAGCACAGCAACAGAGGGCTTGTGTACGCGGCAAAATTCCGTCAGCTCACCAACGTCCAGAATGGGGGCGCCACACAGCGTTTTCCCTATTTCTTCCGTCTTTTTATCAAAAGCCGCCAATAGCTGATAGCCCTTGGCCTCTGCCGTCAGATAACCCGAAATGGCATGTCCGAGCCGACCGGTGCCGATGAGAATGGTGCCAAGCTTGTTTTCACTGAACAGCAGATTGGAAATTTCATCCAAAAGCACGTCCACATGATAGCCGATGCCCTGCTGACCAAAGCCGCCAAAGCAGTTGAAATCCTGCCGCACCTGCGAGGCCGTTGTGCCCATTACGCGGGCAAGCTCACTGGAGGAAACCTTTACCATGCCGCTTTGCTGCATGTCTGATAGATAGCGGTAATATTTTGGCAACCGCTTGATGACAGGGGATGAAACTTTGTTTTGCACAGCCATTATCCTGATCCTTCTCCCGATTTGTTCTCCTGAATGCGCACGTAAACGTGTGCCGTAAGCAGCGTTGCACTGCGCACGGCACGGGACAAAAGCAGCCTACAGTGCTTCTATCGTGCGCATTACATAATCGCCAAATTCGCTGCAGGTGCACCCGGTACTGCGACCGGTCACAGCGATGCTCTTTTCGTCAAACATACATTTGTCAAGCGCAGCGGTCAATTTGTCCGCGTGTGCTTGATAGCCGATATGGGACAGCAGCATCACGGCGGCGCGCAGCATACTGCACGGGTCGGCGTACTGTGCGCGTCCCTCTTTCACCATGCGCGGCGCAGAGCCGTGGATGGCCTCGAACATGGCATAGCGCTTGCCAAGGTTGCCGCTGCCCGCCGTGCCGACACCGCCTTGAAATTCTGCGGCCTCGTCTGTGATGATGTCGCCGTACAGATTCGGCAGTACAAACACCTGGAAATCGCGGCGGCGCTTTTCGTCCACCAGCTTTGCGGTCATAATGTCAATGTACCAGTCATCGGTGGTGATGTCCGGATGCTTTGCGCCCTCTGCTTGACAAAGCTTTAAAAACTTGCCGTCGGTCGCTTTGATAATATTGGCCTTTGTCACAATGGACACGCGGCTTTTGTGGTTTTTCTCGGCAAAATCGTAAGCGAGCTTTGCAATGCGCTCGGTGCCGTCGGTCGTCGTGACGGTGAAGTCCATGCTGATGCCGTCCTCGGTTTCAAAGCCGCAGCTGCCCAGCGTGTAGGCACCCTCGGTGTTCTCGCGAAAAAACGTCCAGTCGATGCCCTGCTCCGGCACCTTGACAGGGCGCACATTGGCAAACAGGTCAAGCTCCTTGCGCATGGCAACATTCGCGCTTTCAATGTTGGGCCACTCGTCCCCCGCGCGCGGGGTCGTTGTCGGTCCCTTTAAAATGACATGGCAGCGTTTTAATTCCGCCAGCACATCATCGGGAATGGCCTTGTTCTGCGCCGCACGGTTTTCAATGGTCAAGCCGTCAATTTCTTGAAAGCTTACCCTTCCGGCGGCAACTTCCTGTTGCAGTAAAAAGCGCAGCACGCGCTCAGCCTCTTTTGTGATGGTCGGGCCAATGCCGTCGCCGCCGCACACGCCGATGATGATGGTGTCAAGCGCGGCATAGTCGATAAAATCGCCCTGCGCGCGCATGGCGGCCACACGCTTTTTTTGCGCCTCAATCAGCGTGCCGAATTTTTCTTTTGCACTTTCAATCGTTTCCAATGGGAGTTGCCCCTCTCACTCTTTTAAATTTTAATCTTGCTGCGGTGCTTTATTTATGCTGCTCCCGCGTGAAATTAAGCAGCCCGCCCGCGCGGATAATAGCCGCCTGCCGCGCGCTGATATCGCAGCGCAGCGCAATGGAGGCCCCGTTGGTTGTGTCCCGCAGCAGCACGGTGCCGGACGTGATGCCCGCCAGCACGCCGGAGAGCACCAACGTGTCATTCAGCTCGATTTTGTCATAATCGTCCGCGTTTGCAAATTCAAGCGGCAGAATGCCCGCATTCACAAGATTCGCCTTATGGATGCGCGCAAAGCTCTTTGTGATGACAGCGCGAATGCCGAGATAAAGCGGTACAAGCGCTGCGTGCTCGCGGCTGGAGCCTTGCCCGTAGTTTGTGCCGCCCACAATAAACCCGCCGTTTGTTTTTTGTGCGCGGGCAGGGAAGCTGGGGTCACATGCCTCAAAGCAATACTGTGACAAATGCGGAATGTTGCTGCGATACGGCAAGATTTTGCTGCCCGCCGGCATGATGTGGTCTGTGGTGATATTGTCTCCCACCTTTAACGCACAGGGCAACTGAATTGTGTCGGTCAGCGGAATTGCCTGCGGAAGCGGCTTGATGTTCGGGCCGCGCAGCACCTCCACGCTTTCGGATTCGCTGTCAGAGGCGGGCAAATCCACCATATTGTCATTGAGGGGAAAATGCTCCGGCATGGCGAGGGGCGCGATGGCGGGCAGCGTGGTCGGGTCGGTAAAATAACCCGTCAAACAGCTTGCGGCTGCGGTTTCCGGACTGACAAGATAAACCTGCGCGTCCTTGGTGCCGCTGCGTCCCTCAAAGTTGCGGTTGAAGGTGCGCAGAGAAACGCCGGCGCTGTTCGGGCTGAGACCCATGCCGATGCACGGGCCGCACGCACTCTCAAGGATCCGTGCGCCGGCATTCATCAAATCGGTCAGTGCGCCGTTCGCGCTGAGCATACTGAGCACCTGCCGCGAGCCGGGGGCAATGGCAAGGCTTACCTCGGGGGAGACGGTGCGCCCCTTCAGCATGGCTGCCACGGTCATTAAATCGGTGTAGCTGGAGTTGGTGCAACTGCCGATGCAAACCTGATCTACCTTGATCATAGCAAGGCTGCGCACGGACTGTACGTTGTCGGGGCTGTGCGGACAGGCCGCCAGCGGGCGCAGCGCAGAGAGGTCAATTTCTATGGTTTCGTCGTATTGGGCATCTGCATCGGGGGCAATGGCAATCCAGTCATCGCCGCGTCCCTGCGCCTGCAAAAACGCTTTTGTCACTGCGTCGCTTGGAAAAACAGATGTCGTTGCGCCAAGCTCTGCGCCCATGTTTGTGATGGTCGCACGCTGCGGCACGCTCAAGTGTGCAACCCCCTCGCCGCCGTATTCGATGATTTTTCCAACGCCGCCCTTGACACTCATCACGCGCAGAACCTCAAGGATGACATCCTTTGCGCTGACCATCGGCTGCAGCTTGCCCGTTAAACGCACAAGCACAATCTGCGGATAGGGGATGTAATACGCGCCGCCGCCCATGGCGACAGCCACATCAAGACCGCCCGCGCCCATGGCAAGGCTGCCGATACCGCCCGCTGTGGGCGTGTGACTGTCGCTGCCGATGAGCGTTTTACCCGGCTTTGCAAAGCGCTCTAAATGCACTTGATGGCAAATGCCGTTGCCGGGGCGGGAATACCGCACGCCGATTTTTTTCGCCACGGTGCGGATAAAGCGGTGGTCATCCGCATTCATAAACCCGCTTTGCAGCGTGTTGTGGTCGATGTAGGCAACGGAAAGCTCCGTCTTTACGCGCGGGATACCCATGGCCTCGTACTCAAGATAAGCCATGGTACCGGTGGCATCCTGCGTCAGTGTTTGGTCAATGCGCAGGCCAACCTCGCTGCCGACGGCAGGAATGCCGTCCACAAGGTGCGCCGTAATGATTTTTTGTGCAATTGATTGTCCCATAGGCGTAAGGCTCACTCCACTTTCGTTAAAATGCGATTTTATCGCGTTGTTTTATACATAATTATAATAAACGTTTTGCGAGGGATTGTCAATGCGATCAGCCCTGCACGCGGCCTTGCGCGCCGCAAGGGATTCGCCTTGCCGGTGCGTATAAAATGTGCCTGTGCGGACAAGGCTATGCAGGGAGATGATTCGGCGCGCTGCGGCGCGCCACTGCCCCGAAAGGGCAAGAGGGAGGAAAATATCCATGCCGGAGAAAAAAGAAACACAGCCGAAAGTCCCCACAACAGAGGAAAATGCAGCGGCGGAGCTTGAAAAGGATTATATGCTGGAAACGGCATCCGTGCTGCGCACAAAAGGGCGACATGCCATCCACTGTCTGACGGTGGTGGGGCAAATCGAGGGTCATTCTATCGCGCCTCAAAACCAAAAAACGACCAAGTATGAGCATGTTATTCCGCAGCTTGTATCCATTGAGGAGGATCCGGAAATTGAGGGGCTGCTTGTCATTTTAAACACCGTGGGCGGCGACGTGGAGGCGGGGCTTGCACTGGCGGAGCTGATTAGCGGCGTGACAAAGCCCAGTGCGACGCTGGTGCTCGGCGGCGGCCACTCCATCGGCATTCCGCTGGCGGTGTCCGCGCAGCGCAGCTTTATTGTGCCGACAGCGACCATGACAATTCATCCGGTGCGGCATTCCGGACTTGTGCTCGGTGTGCCGCAGACCATGCGCTATTTTGAACAGATGCAGCAGCGCATCACAAGCTTTGTCACGGGTCACTCGCAGATCAGCGCCGCGCGCTTTACAGAGCTGATGATGCACACGGGCGAGCTTGTCATGGATGTGGGCAGCGTGCTTGACGGAAAAAACGCAGTGAAAGAGGGGCTGATTGATTCCATCGGCAGCATTGGCGACGCACTGGCCTATTTGTACGACGCAATTGAGGGCAAAACAGAACAGCCCGCGCGAATGGCAAAATCACCCAAGGAGAGCAGGCAGGGCAAACCGAAAAAGTCCGCGGAAAAAACAACGGCGCGCAAAGGCGCGGTGCCCGCAAAGCGCGGCCCTGTCAAAGCGGCAAAGACGCTTCGGTAATTCGTTTTACAAAGCTGCGCTTTTGTGCTAAAATAATAGCATCTATTGATTGCGGCACAAGAAATTGCCGCAGCGGTGTGAGAAAGAGTTTGAAAAGAAAGCGGAGAACTATGGCGGCAAGACGAACAAGCACAAAAACGCGAAGCACGCGGGGCAAAAAGCAGCAAAAGGCACAGCTGGATGCACAATGGAGCATCCTTTTATTCGGCATTGGCATTTTGCTGCTTGCCATTACATATGTGCCGGGTGACGCGGCGTGGAGTTGGATTCGTCACAATTTGCTGTTTGGCGTGTTTGGTGTCAGCGCATATTTGCTTGCGCCGCTTGTGCTGTATGCTGCGGTGCTCATTGCGCTGGGACAAGCGGTCGGCGTGAAGGTTGGCAAGGTTTTCCTGATGATGCTGCTGTTCAGCGGGGCTTATCTCGTCTTTTCAAGCATTGATATGTCTGCGTATAATTTCAATGACGGCATTGTGTTTTTGCACACCGCCAGCGCCACGGACTGGGGTCTTGGGCCGGGCGTGCTGGGCGCTGTGTTCGGCTGGAGCACGCTTGCTTTTTGCGGCAGGCCGGGTGCGAATATTCTGCTTGTCATTTTCATTCTGATCGGCTTGATGCTTGTCACGAGTGTGACCCCGGCTGATTTATATCATTTCTGCACGGGCAGAGCAAAAAAGGTGAAGGAATCGCTGGACAGCTACAGCGAGGGAAAGGATGAGCGCTGCGTCCAGCGCACTGCGTGGACGCAGGCACGCCGCGCGCGCAAGGAGGAGCAGCGTGCCTTGCAGGAGGAACAGCGTGTGCAGCAGGCCGAAAATCAAGCGACACAGCAGGCGCTTGCGCTGGCAAATGCAGGTCGTGTACCGTTTAATCAAGACGCTTATGCCGCGGCACGCACCAGCAAGGCGGGGCGTGTGCGCGCAGAGAACGCTTTTCGCGGCGAGGAGCTTGCCGCCGGCGCGGAGATCGACATTGACCTTGGCCCCGACAACGTTACCACAAAGGTGTTGCACGGGGAGGATGCCGTTGCGATCGGGCCGGGAGGCACCTTTGGGCTTGCGGGGCTTAGCGGCGCACAGCCCGGTACTGCCGTTGTGACGCAGGATGCTGAATTTGGCACCATCATCACGCGCAGCCGTGCCCCCCGCGCACAGAACGTACAGGCGGCTGCACCCTTTGTGCCCGCGCCGTCCGTCGGGCGCGCCGCACAGACAGCGCCGCAGACAGAAGAACTGTCGCTTGTGGACGAATTGGCGCGTCTTGCGCAAAAGGCCGCCGCGCCTGTTGCGCAGGAGGATGTGATGCAAACAAAGGCTGTGTCCGTGCGTGAGGACACGAGCACAGGCTATGCGTTCCCGCCGCTCAGCCTGTTCCAAAAGCAGCCGCCCGACAATGAGGAAAATGTTCAAGCGGAGCTGACCCACAACGCCGAGCTGCTTGTGAAAACGCTTGCCAGCTTTGGCGTTCAGACAAAAATTCTTGATATCAACCGCGGGCCGTCCGTCACACGGTATGAATTGCAGCCGCTTGCGGGCGTAAAAATCAGCCGGATTACGGGGCTTGCGGACGACATTGCGCTCAACCTTGCCACCACGGGCGTGCGCATCGAAGCACCCATTCCCGGCAAGGCCGCCGTCGGCGTTGAAATACCGAATAAAACGCGCTCTGTCGTCAGCTTTCGCAGCATTTTGGAATCGCCGGAGTTCTCCACGCAGACAGCGCCGCTTGCATTTGCGGTCGGCAAGGGCATTGCGGGGCACGCACAGGTGGGCAATCTTGCAAAAATGCCGCATCTGCTCATTGCGGGCACAACCGGCAGCGGTAAATCCGTTTGCACCAACTCTATTATTATGAGCTTTCTCTATCGCTGCCCGCCGGAAAAGCTGCGGCTGATTTTAATTGACCCCAAGATGGTGGAATTTACGCAGTACAACGGAATCCCGCATCTGCTGATGCCCGTTGTGACGGAGCCGCGCAAGGCAGCCGGCGCACTGGGAAGCGCCGTTGCCGAGATGGAAAAACGTTACCATCTTTTGGCGGAGAACGGCGTGCCCAATATCGAGGAGTACAATGCGCTCACGGAAAAAAACGCGGCGCTTGAGAAGATGCCGTACATTGTCATTGTCATTGATGAGCTGGCGGATCTGATGATGGTTGCGGGCAAAGAGGTTGAGGATTATATCTGCCGCATTGCGCAGAAAGCGCGCGCCGCGGGGATGCATCTGATCGTTGCCACGCAGCGTCCGTCGGTCGATGTTATCACCGGTCTGATCAAAGCCAATATCCCAAGCCGCATCGGTCTGTCCGTCATGAGCCAGATTGACAGCCGCACCATCCTTGACACGGGCGGCGCGGAAAAGCTGCTCGGCAACGGCGATATGCTGTACATGCCGGTGGGTGTCAACAAACCCGTGCGCATTCAAGGCGCGTTCATCCGTTCGTCTGAAATCCGCTCGGTCATTGACTTTTTGAAAAAGCATTCAGCCGCCGATTACAGCGAGGAAATGATTGCCGAGATGGAAAAGCGCGCCGCGCCCGAAAAGGGCAATGCAGGTGACGGTGACGAGGATGATTCCAGCGAGGACCCCATGTTCAAGACAGCCGTAGAGGTTATTATGGATGCGGGACAGGCTTCCACAAGCCTTTTGCAGCGCCGCTGTAAGCTGGGCTACGCCCGTGCCGCGCGCATTATGGACGAGATGGAGCAGGCGCATATCATCGGCCCCTACGAAGGTTCAAAGCCGCGCCAGCTGCTCATCAGCCGCCAGCAGTGGATTGAGATGACCATGCAGCGCGCGGATGATTCCACCCCCGATATTCTTTAACAGATACGCAACGGTAATACCGCAAAACGTCGGGGCGGGCATACAGCTCGCCCCGTATTTTTGCAGCGTTACGCACACGGAGGCAAACCCTCCGCAAAGGAGCCTTATTAAAATGTACGACGAATTTTTACCGCTTTGCAAACAGGATATGCTGGACAAAGGGTGGCAATATGTGGATTTTGTACTGGTGACAGGCGATGCATATGTGGATCATCCCAGCTTTGGCGCGGCTATTATTTCGCGCGTGCTGGAGCGCGAGGGCTACCGCGTGGGCATACTCTCGCAGCCGGACTTTACCACCTGTGAGAGTATGCGGGAATACGGTCGCCCGCGCTATGGATTTTTTATCGGCGGGGGCAACGTGGACAGCATGGTGGCGCACTATTCCGTCGCTAAAATCCGCCGTGCGGAGGATGAGTATACCCCCGGCGGCAAAGCGGGCAAGCGGCCTGACCGCAGCGCAATTGTATATACACAAATGGCAAAGCAGGCCTATCCTGACTTGCCTGCCATTCTTGGCGGGCTTGAGGCATCGCTGCGCCGTTTCGCGCATTACGACTATTGGGACGACACGGTCATGCCGAGCATCTTGGAGACAAGCGGCGCGGATATTGTCTCGTTCGGCATGAGTGAGCATCAAACCGTGGAAATTGCGCGCCGTCTTGTCGCGGGTGAAAGGGCGTGCGATATCGCAAATGTGGCGGGCACCTGCTTTTTGACCGATTTTTTTGCCCTGCCGGAGCACTATGCCGAATGTGCGTCGTTTGCAAAGGTCGGTGCCGACAAGGTGGCCTACGCCAAGGCATGCCGCATTCAGATGGACAATCAAGACCCCGTCAGCGGAAAGCCCGTGGTGCAAAAGCAGAGCGAAAAATATCTTGTGCAAAATATTCCCGCCATGCCCTTAACACGGAGCGAGCTTGACGCGCTGTATGCGCTGCCGTTCACGCGGCGCTGGCATCCAAGCTATGCCCCGCTTGGCGGGATTCCGGCCATTGAGGAGGTCGAATTTTCCATCATTCAGAACAGGGGCTGCTTTGGCGGCTGCAATTTTTGCGCCATTCAGCTCCACCAGGGTCGTCGTGTCACAAGCCGCAGCGCCGACAGCATTGTGGCGGAAGCCGAGCTGATCACAAAAGCGCCCGGCTTTAAGGGCTATATTCACGATATCGGCGGCCCCACGGCAAATTTTCGCCTGCCCAGCTGCAAGCAGCAGATGACAAAGGGCATGTGTATGGGTGGCAAGCACTGCCTTGCCCCGCAGCCGTGCGGCAATCTGATTGTAGACCACAGCGAATATCTGGGCATTTTGCGCCGTGTGCGTGCGCTGCCCGGTATCAAAAAAGTATTTATCCGCAGCGGCATCCGCTACGATTATTTGATGCGGGACAAGGACGAGACGTTTTTGAAAGAGCTTGTCCGGTATCATATCAGCGGACAATTAAAGGTGGCACCGGAGCATTGCGCCCCGAATACACTGCAATATATGGGCAAGCCGCCTGTGGAGATTTACAACAAATTTACAAAACGGTTTTACGAGCTGACGCGGCAGGCGGGCAAAAAGCAGTACCTTGTGCCATACTTGATGAGCAGCCATCCCGGCTCTACTTTAAGGGACGCGGTGATCCTTGCGGAGTATCTGTATGACAACAATGTGCGGCCGGAGCAGGTGCAGGATTTTTACCCCACGCCGGGCACGGTTTCCACCTGTATGTTCTACACAGAGCTTGACCCTTATACGCTGCAAAAGGTATTTGTTGCAAAAACGCCGGAGGAAAAGGCAATGCAGCGTGCGCTGCTGCAATATTACGAGCCAAGAAACGCACAGCGCGTGCGGCAGGCGCTGCAGCTTGTTCACCGCGAGGATTTAATTCCAAAGCTTGTTCAGGGCGGCGCAGCGCGTGCGGCAGACAGCAGAAATAGTGCGGTGCAGCGCGAAAAAGGTGCAAGGCGCGCAAGCTTTGCATCTGACGAAAAGGCGGCGGCTTTGACACCCGCGGCAACTGCGCGCACAGCAAAAAAGGCCGCAGCGGGCGGCGCGCGGAAAGGAACATCGGCATGGCCTACTCCTACAAATACTACACGCCGTATACAGAGCGGCAGAAAAAACGTGCGTTCAAAAAAAGACTGACGCGGTGGAAAAAATATATGCTTGCCGCGCTTTGTGCTGTTGCGGGGCTGTGCGCGGCGGCGATTACCGCAAGTCAGCTTGTGGGCGGACCGCTGCCCACATGGCGTGAAATTTATGCGCTTTGCGCCGCGCCGCCCGCCGTGTCGGCAGAGAGCGAGGTGCCTGACGCTGCAACAAGAATCCATTTTATTGACATGGGGCAGGCGGACGCAACGCTGATAGAGCAGGACGGAGAATTTTGTCTGATTGACGCGGGCGGTATGGGCAGCAAGCAGGCGCTGCTGGACTATCTTGATGCAGCGGGCGTGAAAAATATCAAGCTGCTTGTGATGACGCACGAGCATGCCGACCACATCGGTGCAATGGCGGCGGTGCTGGAGCATTATAATGTGGAGCGGGTGCTGCTGCCGGATTTTTCAAACAGCGAAGCGCCGAACGGCTACACAATTTTGCGCACACTGGAATTGATTGACGTGCAGGGTGTGCCGGATGTGACGGCAAAGCAAGGTGATACCTATGCCATCGGCAGCGGCACGTTGACGGTGCTCAGCAGCGGCATTCCCACAAACGAGAAGAACAATACCTCTGTTATCACAATGTTTACGGCGGGCAGCTTTCGATATTTAAGCTGTGGTGATGCGCAGGAGGAGCAGACCTCTGTTTTGCTTGAGAGCGGTGCGGATGTGCACGCGGATGTCTATAAGGCTGCGCACCACGGCGCGTCGGATGCGAACAGCATATCATGGCTGCGCGCGGTTGCACCGCAGTGCGTCATTGTCAGCTGCGGCAGGGATAACACCTTCGGACACCCGCACAAAAGTGCGCTGGACGCATTTGCCGCGCTTGGCGCTGTTGTGTACCGCACGGATGAGAACGGCACGGTGATTGTGAGCGTGGACGCGGCGGGAAATTTACATAGTACAGCAGAGCGCATTGCAGAAACGGCAGAGGAAAACAGAGTGGAGCAGGCGGCGTAGAGATTCTGCGGTCGGCGCGGCGCGCTGCTTTCGAATGTTCTGAAGCAGAGGATTCTCCCGACCGCTTTCTTTGCTGTGTGCGGTTTCGCGCAAGGCTTGGCACCGTTCTTGAATGAAACCGCGATCATTCACTGTCCCTTTTTGCGGCGGGTTTGCCGGCGAAACAGGGAACCGGAACGGCTGTTTTCGCGTATCCCCCAAAGCATCCGGTGCTTGATACAAAATCAATCTTCCTCACAAAGAGCGCATACGAGGGCTGTCAGCCGACCTCGTATGCGCTCTTTACTTCAAAAATCAGAGAAAAAAGTCTCCGACGCGTTACACAAGCCGTGCAGCGTCTGCCCGGGGCGGCTCAGCGCGCGACAGGCTGAGCACCACGGCATTGCAACCCAGCGCCGCATACTGCTCCAGCAAGGCAGAATGCTCTAAAGTCAGCTCCCCGAACAGCGGATCTGACACATAAAAATAATCCCTGTCATAACCCGTCAGCACAATGCAATGCAGATTGCTGTATGCTGTGTACAGCGTGCCGTTTGGCAGCGTCCATTGCATCTCGCCCAGAAACGGGTCCCGAAAACCCAGCGTTGCCCACAGGATGACAGGCTGTCCGGCGCAAAGGCAGTTCATCAGCATGCATTTTGTTGCGCCGGTAATGTCGTGCGCCGTGGCTTTTTGCCCGTGCTTCTCAAGATAAAGGTTCGCGGCCTCGGCAATGGGGGGTGCAAAGCAGTAATAAGCGCGCTCCTCCTCAAGCGGGTTGCCGGCATAGGCGAGATGCGGGTCGGGGCCGGAGGTGCCGTCAAAGGTTTCTGCAATAGGCGCGCGCGGCACATAATGCAGGGCAATATCCACCTTGTCGGCGCTGTAGCCGAAATAGCGCAGAACCATTGCAAGGCTTGTGCCCTCGCAGCCGTTGGGCAGCTCCGGAAGCTGAAACAGAGAGGGGACAGACAGCCTGACACACGCGGGAAGTGCATCCGGCGTGTATAAAATGGGAGCGAACACCGGCAGCTCCGCAATCGAATTTTCGGGGAGATAGGGGAGGGTTTCCGGCGACAAAAGCAACGCAAAAGAAAGAGGTACAAGACACAGCAGCGCGTTGAGAATGCGTGGGCGTTTCAGTTGCAACAATGTCACCTCCCTTTTGCTGTAGTTCACAG
>JAVXUG010000027.1:21668-27219 GCA_036642215.1 Ruthenibacterium sp. | reverse complement strand
TGCAATAAATTACGATAATGACGAAAAAACGCAGGTTTTTGCATTTCCCATGCAAAAGCAGAGGAACGTTATAAAAATAGTTGAAAAGATGTGCCGGGGCGGCGTAATAACGGAGCACGCCTACGAGCTAGCGCGAGATATGTTCCGCAGCGGCGATTACCCGGACGCGGTTTTTACCGGCAACCACCGCACCGGCATAGGCTTTTTATGCTCGGCAAGCATGTTTTATTGCGGCATCGGCGCATTCATAATTGTGCTTTGCAGCGGGGTGTGTTACAATGAAAAAAATCTACCATCTTGGAGGCGGTTTTATATGGACACTGAGCTGTTGTTTACAGAGCTGACACTGAACGCGGGGGACTTTGGCCCCGAAACGTCCGTGCCGGATTTAATGCCGATGGATAATCTGCAAAATAAAACGCAGTATTTTTTGGATGACACAGACGAGATCTACGAGGGTTACGGTCGCGTGCGGACGGCGTATCCCTACCGTCATCGCAGCATGTACAGCCGTGCGCTTGCACCGCGCGCGGTGCGCTGCGCTGTGCTGGAAAATGCCTGTCTGCGCGCGGAGTTTCTGCCCGATTACGGCGGACGGCTGTGGCGGCTGTACGACAAAACGGCACAGCGCGAGCTGCTGTACACAAACGATGTGCTGCGCGCGTCAAACCTTGCGGTGCGCGACGCGTGGTTTGCCGGCGGTGTGGAGTGGAATATCGGCGTTATCGGTCATACGCCGCTCACGACGGAGCCGCTGTTTACCGCGCGGCTTACCATGCCGGACGGCAGCCCCGTGCTGCGCATGTACGAGTACGAGCGCATCCGCGGCGTTGTGTATCAGATGGATTTCTGGCTGGATGCGGATGCACCCGTGCTGTATGCCGCCATGCGTGTGACAAACCCTGCCGCAGAGGTGACACCGATGTATTGGTGGAGCAATATTGCCGCGCAGCAGTACGAGAACGGCCGCGTGCTTGTGCCCGCCACCGAGGCGTTTACTTCAGATCGTGTCTGCGTGCGCAAGGTGCCTGTCCCCATGGTGGATGGTGTGGACATATCGCATTACAACAATATCCCGCATCAGGTGGATTACTTTTTTAATATCCCGCCCGAAGCGCCGAAATTCATCGCCAATGTGGATGCGGACGGCTACGGTCTGCTGCATACCTCCACCGCGCGCCTGCAAAGCCGCAAGCTGTTTAGCTGGGGCACAAACGATGCCTCCAAGCGCTGGCAGGAATTTTTGTGCGGCAGCGGAAAGCCGTATCTTGAAATACAGGCCGGCCTCGGCAAAACGCAGTACGGCTGCATTCCGATGGCACCGCACACCACATGGGACTGGGTAGAGGCGTACAGTCCGCTCACGCTGTCCGCAGAGGAGCAGGCGGCACCGTTCGCAGAGGCCTCTGCACTGCTTTCCCGGCGCATTGCACAGCATACGGACGTGCTGGAGGCTGCACAGGAAAAGGCGCGCGTTTTTGCCAAAATGCGCGCGGACCTGCACAGCTGTGCCGGCGGATACGGCGCGCTGGAAAATGCGCTGCGCGCGGCAGACGGGCAGGAGCCGATGACATCGCATCTCGATTTTACAAGCGACGATATGCGTCAGCAGGAGTGGCATATGCTGCTGCAAACAGGCGCACTGCCCACGCCGCTTGACGGCGACGCGCCCGCGGATTTTATGTGCGGGCTTGCGTGGCTGGATCTGCTGCAAAAGGCGGCGGCGCGGCCGGACGCATCCTGGTATGCGTCCTATCAGCTTGGCCTTGTGCTGTGGCAGCAAAAGCACTTTTCAATGGCGCGCGCCATTTTGGAGCACGCGGCGGGCATGGAGGAGAACGCGTGGACGCTGCAAGCGCTGGCGGCGCTGTATCTGTGCGAGGGCAAGCCGGACATTGCCGCGCCGCTGATGACAAAGGGGATTTTGCTGCGCCCGGCGGATGCATCCTATGTCAAAGAGGGCGTGCGGCTTTTGGTGCGCGCGGAGGCGTGGCCGCTGATTGCGGGTCTGTTTGATGAGCTGGACGAAAGGGTCTGGCAGGAGCCGCGGATGCGGTTTTACCGCGCGCAGACGCTGCTTCGTCTGGGCGATGCACGCAGCGCGCAGGAGCTGCTCTGCGCAGACGGCGGCCTTGAAATAGCGGATTTACGCGAGTGCGAGGCCTCGGTGGGTGCCTTGTGGCGCGAGGTGCATGACACCCTGCACGAGCGCGCGGGAGAGCCGATTCCGCACTTTTTCAACTTTGATTCCCTGGCGGAGGAATCCATGGAGCAAGGGGAACACTAGGGCGTGTTTCTCTGTAAAAAAAACAGAAAAAAGGCAGCGCAGGGAAGACACACCGGTGAAGGGTGTGCACCCTGCGCTGCCTTTTATTGAGGCGGCGCGCGGTTGGCGGGATGCGGGCGCGCCGCACGGCGACTGCGCAAAAAACGCGCAAAGGCCGTGTGGCGCGGCAGTGCACTAGCGCTGCGCATCCTGCCCGCTCTGCGGCGGTGCGCTGCCGTCAGCAGGTGGCGGCTGAAATTCCGCGACAAAATCGCTCCGGGCACCCTGCTTGATCAGCTGGTGGGTATACACGCTGCTGCCCGCGCACATCAGCCCTTGCGTCAGTGCGATGAAAAGCGCCTTGAACACCTCCTGCACAGAGTTCAGCGGCACAGTGGAAAAGGTATACAGGATGCTCAGCGCAACGGCTATGCCACCAAGGGTCACTGGGATTTTGGAATCGGGGAATTTCGGGCTGCGTTTGAGCTGCGTGCCAATCAAAAACAAAATGGGAACAATGATAAGCAGCTCCGGACTTATATATTGCTGTACATCTTCCATGACGGTTTCCTCCCTGCTGATTTATCTTATGCCGCTGTGCCAAATTCCGTGCCGGGGAAGTAATGCATTAAAATGTCGCGGTAGCTTTTGCCCGTCAGCGCCATGGCGTTTGCACCGTTTTGGCTCATGCCGACACCGTGACCATAGCCGTGCGTTGTAATGCTGAACACCTGCGCGTCGGTGTAGGCGATGGTAAAGGCGGCGCTGCGCAGTCCCAGCGCCTTGCGGAAATCTGTGCCGGAGGCAGTGTGCGTGCCGAGATGTACGGTCTGCACATAGCCGGCCTTTGTCAAATCGAGTGCGCCAAACCAGTTTTGCGGCTCGCCCTCCGGCTCAATTGCCAGTTGTGTGCGCAGCGCGTCTGAAATTTCCGAAAGGGAAAACGTCACCGTGGCGGCATAGTCCGCGCTGGCGATGTCATAGGGCGAATCCACGCTGACAAGATACGGCAGCGCCGCGCCCCACACCGCCTCGCTTGCTTCGGTGGTGCCGTTGCTGATGGCGTGATAGCACGCCAGCGCCGGAAGCCCGTCGTATTTTATAATCGTGTCCTCTACGCTGTCCACGATTTTTTCAAGCCGGGCACGGTTTTCAGCGTAGGAATCCCCCCAAAAGCTGCGCATCATGTCGTCGGTCAAATAGCCCAGACGCTGCGCGGGATTGGCGGTAAAGTATGCGCCCTGCAAATTGGGGTCGCCCCCGTTTGTGCGCGTTTTTAGCGCCAGCGCATAGCTGTGCGATGCCACGGCCTGCGCCTTCAGCGCCTCGTCGCTGTACGACATCGGCATTTCTGCCGCCACCGCGCCAAGCACAAAATCGCGCGCGGGCACGGTGTCCACCGTGTTTGTCCCCGTGTTTAAAATCAGCAGCGGTGCTTCTTTTTGCGCCGGAACCGGCTGATTTTGCGCATTTGGCACGCTCGGCGCAAAGGGCTGTCTCCCGCCGTCTGTCTGCGGCACAAGCAGCCCCGCAAACGGCAGCACAAAAACGAGCACCGCGAATAAAAGCAGCAGCAAAAGGTTTTGTTTCATTTTTTTGTCCCGTCCTTGTATTTTTCCTTGTGGTATTGTACAATAAAGTGTAATGGCACATGGCTTTTTCAATGTTGGAAGAAGCGCATAGAGGGGTGCTAAAAGCAGTGAAGGGGAGAGAGAAAAATGGCAAAACAATCAAGCGGAGGCGAGTGTGTGGGGACAGGTTCTATTGCATATCTATGCGAGGAATATCTCAAAAATAACTATATTGACCCGGAGATGTGTGAGCGGCTTTTGGTCAAGCGGGGTCTGCGCAATCCGGATGGCACCGGTGTACTGGCCGGACTGACCAATGTGTGCGATGTCGTCGGCTATGACATGATTGAGGGAAAGCGGATTCCCGCGCCCGGCAAGCTGATTTATCGCGGCATTGACGTGGAGCAGCTTGTGGAGGCGGCCTACACAGAGGATCGCTTTGTGTTCGAGGAGGTCATCTGGCTGCTTTTGTTCGGCAGCCTGCCGACAAAGCAGCAGCTTGACGATTTTAAAAAGGTTCTGGAGACGCTGCGCGAGCTGCCGGAAAACTTTGCCGAGGACATGATTATGAAAGCGCCCTCGCCCAATATTATGAACAAGATGGCGCGCAGCGTGCTGGCGCTGTACTCCTATGACGACAATGCCGAGGATCAGTCACTTGAGAACATTTTGCGTCAAAGCATCACGCTCATCGCAAGTCTGCCGTCCATCATGGTGAACGCCTATCAGATTAAAAAGCGCGTGTATGACCGCCAGAGCATGTATTTGCACCTGCCGCAGTCGGGACAAAGCACGGCAGAGCATATTCTGTCCACCTACCGCGCCGACCAGCAGTTTACAAAGGAGGAGGCAAAGCTGCTGGATTTGTGTATGGTGCTGCACGCGGATCACGGCGGCGGCAACAACTCCACCTTTGCGTGCCGCGTGCTGTCCTCCTCCGGCACCGATACCTATTCCGCCATCAGCGCGGCCATCGGCAGTCTGAAGGGACCCAAGCACGGCGGCGCAAGCCACAAGGTGATGGAGATGCTCCACTTTATGGAGGAGGGCATTCGCGATTACAACGACGATGCCGAAATTCTGAGCTTTTTGAATCGGATTCTGAAAAAAGAAGCGGGGGACGGCAGTGGTCTGATTTTTGGCATGGGGCACGCCGTCTACACAAAAAGCGACCCGCGCGCCGTCATTTTGCGCCGTCACGCGCAGCCGCTCGCCATCGAAAAAGGCTACGAAAAGCAATTTAAGCTGCTGTGCGCGGTGGAGCGTCTTGGCCCTGCCGCTGTGCAGGCCGTCAAGGGCACAACGGGCGTTTGCGCCAACGTCGATTTATTCAGCGGCTTAATTTACACCATGCTCGGCATCAGCGAGGATTTGCACACGCCGATGTTTGCCATCAGCCGTATTCCGGGCTGGTGTGCGCACCGCGTGGAGGAGGTCGTGTTCGCAAACCGCATTATTCGCCCTGCCTACAAGTATTTGGGCGAAACACAGGTCTATCGGCCGCTAGAGGAACGAGGATGAAACGAAAGGACTGTCTGGCGGCGCTGCTGATGTGTGTGGCGGCGGGTGCCGTGCGCTTTTGGGATTTGGCTGCAAACAGCGAGGTTGGCACGGGCTTTGTCACGCTGGGCAGCGTTTGGGTGCGCTATGGTGTGCTTGCACTGCTTGTTGCGGGCGTTTTTGTTTTGGCGCGCGTGTGCGGCACAAAAACAGA
>JAVXUG010000027.1:0-21658 GCA_036642215.1 Ruthenibacterium sp. | reverse complement strand
GAGCAAGGGTCGCTTCCCGTGCCCGCGCCGCTGGTGTTTGCGCTGACATCCGCCGTCGCTTTGTGCGTTGGTGTGATGCTTTTGAATGCCGCCGTGCGGGAGTTTGTGATGCCCACCACCAGCTTTGGCGGCGTGCAGAACGGTGCGGGGATGCGCACGCTGGCGTTTTTGCTGCGGCTGATGTGCGGGGTCGGCTTTGTGCTGTTTTGTGTGTGGTGTTTGGCTTTGTGCTTGCGAAAAGCGCCGCTTAGCCCACAGCGCGGTGCTGCGCGCACGCTTGGCTTTTGCGCCATGCCGGCTTTTTTGGTGCTGCCGGTGCTGCGCTATGCGGAAAATCCGGCCAGTGTACACCGCATCCTGTACATTCTGCCGTTCTGCTCAGCGCTGGGGGCACTGGTGTTTGTGATAAAGCTGCTGGGGATTTTGTGCGCACCGCTTACACCGGAGCGCCGCAGCAGCACAGCGGCGGCGGGCGTGTGCGCGTTTTTGCTGTGCACATGCATTGAACTGCCGCAGAGGGTGTGGCAGCTAACAGATATTGGCGCGACAGCGCTGTCGCTGTGGACAAGCGTGCTGCTGGGGCTTGTGGGCGTTCTTGGCGCGGCGACGGCGCTTGCCGTCAGCGAGAAGCAAGATAAAAGTAAGCAGAGGCTGCCGACCGGTGCGAAACAAGGCCGGCGGAACGAAGCAAAGCAATAAGAGAGCGGCAGGAGGAAAAAATATGTCACTGGAAAGCGCAAAGGAATATTTGCACACACACGGCGCGGGGGAGCGCGTGCGTGAATTTGATGTGTCCAGCGCGACGGTGGAGCTGGCGGCAGCAGCACTTGGCTGTGCGCCTGCGCGCATTGCAAAAACGCTGTCGTTCCTTGTGGAGGGCAAGCCCGTGCTGATTGTGACGGCGGGCGACGCAAAGGTGGACAACACAAAATACAAGGCGCAGTTTCACACAAAGGCCGCAATGCTTCCGCGGGAGCAGGTTGAGGAGCTTGTCGGTCATGCGGTGGGCGGGGTGTGCCCGTTTGGCGTAAAGGATGGCGTGGAGGTTTATCTCGACGGTTCGATGCGGCGCTTCGACACGGTGTTTCCCGCGGCGGGCAGCGCAAACAGCGCCATAGAGCTGACACTGCCGGAGCTGGAGGCGTTGTCACAGAGCAAGGGCTGGATCGACGTGTGCAAAAATTGGGCGTGATAGTATCCTGTGATTTCACATTGCACCCATGCATCGGCTAAGGCCGGCACATAGAATCGCCCTGCGCGGGGATTTACAGCAGTTTCACAAGCTATCAAAAGGATCAATGTTTAAGAAAACTGCGATACCGGCAGCGGCCCGCAGGACAGCGGCAAAATTTTGCAAGGCGATCGCTTTCCTTGTCGGGTTCGGGCTGTGATACAAAGTGTTCGGTACAATTTCAAAAAACGCGCCCTGTCATCGACAATTAAGCGATGACAGGGCGCGTTTTTATCATTTTTTATAAGAAAAAAAGGCTAAAAGTACAAATCCTTGCTCGGATACTCTGCCTCGCACGTCAAGCGCAGCCCCAGCTTTCGCAGGGTGCCCTCATCGCCGCTGTGCATCATGCAGGTGCTGTGCATTTCGCACTCGCGCAGGCGCGGCAGCATGGACATCGCGCTCTCGGTCATGGAGTTTGTCGCGGCGGTAATCGACAGCGCCGCCAGAACATCGTCCACCTTTAACACGCTGGAGCGACTGCCCAGAATATCAATTTTCAATTTTAGAATCGGTTCCAGAATAATGGGGCTGATGAGCGTGAGCGCATCCTCAATGCCCGCTAAGACCTTGATGGCGTTCAGCACGCACGATGAGCTGGCGCTCATCAAATTGCTGGCCTTGCCGGTCACAATCTGTCCGCTGGGCAGCTGGAGAGCCGTGGCTGCAACGCCCGTCTGCGCGGCCTTGTCAAGCGCGGGCTGCACAACGGCGCGGTCATGCGGCACAAGATTCAGCTCCTGCAAAATGCGCGAAATTTTATCAAGGGCATCAGAGGAGCATTTGCCCTGCTTATAATCGCACGCGGCCTTGTAATAGCGCCGGATAATCTCTTGGCATGCGGCAAAGCGCACAGCCTCGTCCTCCACAATGGCATAGCCCGCCATGTTCACGCCCATGTCTGTGGGGGATTTGTACACCTTTTCCGCGCCCGTGATGCGCTCCAGCATATTGCGCACAATGGGAAACGCCTCTACATCGCGGTTGTAATTGACTGCCTTTTCGCCGTAGGCTTCCAGATGGAACGGGTCAATCATATTCACATCCGCAAGATCCGCCGTGGCGGCCTCATAGGCAAGATTGACGGGATGCTTTAACGGCAGGTTCCAGATGGGGAACGTCTCGAATTTGGCGTAGCCGGCGATATGTCCGCGCCGCATTTCGTGGTATACCTGTGACAGACAGGTGGCAAGCTTGCCGCTGCCGGGGCCGGGAGCGGTCACCACGACAAGAGGCTTTGTCGTCTCGATATAGGGGTTCGCACCAAAGCCCTCGTCGCTGCAAATGTGCGCGATGTCCGTGGGGTAGCCGTTGATGGGGCGATGAATGTAGTTTTTTACGCCGCGCATGGTCAGCTTTGCGGCAAATGCGTCGGCGGCGGGCTGCCCCACATACCGCGTGATGACCACGCTGTTTACGTGGATGCCCATGTGGGTGATGTCGTCAATCAAGCGCAGCACCTCCATGTCGTAGCTGATGCCGAGGTCGGCGCGCACCTTGGTTTTTTCGATATCGCCCGCGCTGACCGCAAAAATAATTTCGGCCTGCTCGCGCAGCTCGTACAAAAGGCGTATTTTTCCGTTTGCATCAAAGCCCGGCAGCACGCGTGCCGCGTGATAGTCGTCAAAAATTTTGCCGCCAAATTCGAGGTACAGCTTGCCGTTAAATTGCGCGATGCGCTCCAGAATATGCTCCGTTTGCTTGCGAATGTAAAGGCTGTTATCAAAGCCGGTCACGTTCTGCTCCCCCTCTTTTTTGCGAAAAAGGACAGGCGCAATCAGCGCAAGATCCCTTTTGCTTTTTTATTTTACTTATACTATAGTAGAATAGCATTATTTCCCGTGCAAATGCAAGAGGAAGCGCTACGCTTTCGCGCTTTGCGCAAAAGAAACAAAATATTGCCGTAAAATTATATGCGAATTTTATAACGATGCATTGCTTTGTGCCGTTATCTTAGGTATAATAGAAATATTGCCACAAGGCGTTCGCCACAGGGCTGCAAAGCAAAAAAAGGGGGCGTATCCCATGCGGGAGAAAGGCTGGTTCGGCATTTTGCAGAATTTGACCTATTTGACGCAGGTCGGCCTTTCCATGGCAACACCCATTGTCCTTTTGCTGCTGGGCTGCGCTTGGCTTGTCAAGAACACCGGCGTGGGCGAATGGATTTTCGTGCCGGCCATTGTGCTGGGACTTGGGGCGGGCGCAAGCTCTTTTGCCGCTTTTGCACGCCATGTCACACGGCGCAGTGCCGCTGTGCCGGCAAAGCCCGCCGCACCCGCAGGGCGGGAACCGCGCGGTACTTTAAGCGAGGCCGGAAAAACAATTCCCGAACTACAGGGGGGAGAAACGCATGAAAATCCAAAAGACCGTCGCGCATGAGACGCTGCATATCACCGTGGGCACGCTGGCGCTTGCGGTGGGGATGAACCTTGTATTTGTGCTGCTGGGCAAATGGAATTTAACCGTGCTTTGGGGCACGCTGCTCGGCTGCACCGCAGCCGTGCTTAACTTTTTGCTGCTTGGCATCACGGTGCAATTGATGGCGCAGGATGAAAACGAAAAGCGCGGCAAGCTGAAATTGCAGCTCTCGTACAGCCTGCGCATGCTTGTGATGCTTGTCGTGGTGGTGCTCGGCATTAAGGTGTCGTGCTTTTCGTGGCCGGCGGTGGTGCTGCCGCTGCTGTTTCCGCGCATCACAATTGGCATCATGCAGCTTTTAGGTATGTATAAGCCGGAGAAAAAGAAAGGGGGCGAACACGCCGAATGAATGTGGATATTCAGGGGGCACGCATCTTTTTTGAGCTGCCGATTTTTGGCGGCATTCCCATCACCGCAACCATTGTAAACGGGACGCTTGTCACGCTTTTGATTCTTGCGGTCTGCTTTTTCCTCACACGGGGGCTGCAGGTACACCCGCACTCAAAGCGGCAGCTTGTGGCGGAATTTCTTGTGGCGACCGCACAGAACTTTGTCAACGGAAACATGGGCGAAAAATTCAGCCATTACGGTCCGTTTGTGGCGGCGCTGTTCAGCGCGTCGGTGTTTTCAAGCTTGCTGAGCCTGTTTACACTCTATCCGCCCACAAGCGATTTATCCACCACGCTTGCGTGGGCGGTGCTTGTGTTTGTGATGATTACCTATACCAAAATCCGCACGGGCGGCGTGGGCGGCTACCTAAAGGGCTTCACACAGCCAATTTTTATTCTGACACCGTTTAATATTCTCTCAGAGCTTGCAACGCCTATTTCCATGGCGTTTCGTCACTTTGGCAACATCGTGTCGGGCACCGTGATCACGGCGCTTGTCTATGCGGCTCTTGCGGCGGCTTCGCACGCGCTGTTCAGTTGGCTGCCGGGTGCACTTGGCACCATTTTGGGCAGCATCCCCATTTTGCAGGTGGGTGTGCCCGCGGTTTTGTCCGTCTACTTCGATTTGTTCTCAAGCTTTATGCAGGCGTTCATTTTCTGTATGCTGACAACGCTTTATATCGCCAACGCAGCCGAGGATTCCTAAAGACAACGCTTGAAGATTCGGCTGTAACGCATAAAATTATAGACCCCAATATTTTTTAGGAGGAACTTCATTATGATGGAAAAAGCAATTATCCTCGCAGGCTGCGCCGTGGGCGCGGGGCTCGCGCTGATCGCGGGCATCGGCCCCGGTATCGGCGAGGGCTATGCCGTAGGCAAGGCGTGCGAAGCAATCGGACGTCAGCCGGAATGCAAGGGCGATGTCACTTCCACCATGCTGCTGGGCTGCGCCATCGCGGAGACCACCGGTATTTACGGCTTTGTCACGGGCTTGCTGCTCATCTTCGTGGCACCCGGTATCTTCATCGGCCTTCTGTAAGGTCAGATCACCCGAACAAGGGAGAAAACAATGGAACAATTTCAATCACTTGTCGCATTGATGCCGTGGACGTTTATTTTCACCATCTGCAACCTGCTGGTGCTCACGTTGGGCGTGAAGCATTTCCTGTTCCGGCCCGTGCAGAATATTCTGGCAAAGCGTCAGGCGGAGCTGGATGCGCACTATGACGAGGCCGAAAAGGCCGAGACAAGCGCAAAGGAAATGAAAACCGAATACGAGCAGCGCCTTGCCACCGCAAAGGAGGAGGCAACGGAGATTGTGAAAACAGCCACCGCGCGCGCAGCACAGCGCAGCGATGAGCTTGTAAGCAACGCGCGCAGTGAGGCCGCGACCATGAAGTCCAAGGCCGAGGATGAAATCGAGCGCGAGCGCCGCAAGGCGGCGGGAGAGCTGAAGGGCGATATCGCCGGCATTGCACTTGCCATTGCGGGCAAGGTTGTGGAAAAAGAGCTTGACCCCGCAGTGCATAAGACCCTCATCGACTCGTTTATCGACGGTGTGGGTGATGCGTCATGACGGCGGCGGAAAAAGAATACGGCGAAGCGCTGTACAGCTTGGCGGTGGACGAGCATCTGGAGGACGAGCTGTTAAACGGTCTTGTTCTGGTGCGCGACGAGCTGCGCGAAAATCCCGCCTATGCAAAGCTGCTTGCAAATCCGGCCATCAAAAAGCAGGAGCGCCTTGCTTTGCTGGACAAAGCGTTTGCGGGCGGAATCCATCCGTATGCGCTCAATTTTTGTAAAATCCTGTGCGAAAAATATGCGCTTGACTGTATGGATGGCTGCGAAAAGGAATATCGCACGCTGCTGTATGCGGCGCGCGGCATTCTGCCCGTGAGCGCTCAGACGGCCGTGGCGCTGTCCGACGCGCAAAAGCAGGCGCTGACGCAGAAGCTTTCGGCAAGCACGGGCAAAACCGTTTTGCTGACCAATCTTGTCGATGCAAGCGTGCTGGGCGGCGTGAAGCTAAGCTATGCCGGCAAAGAGCTGGATGGAACCGCCGCGGCAAGGCTGGCGGCAATGCGCACGGTGCTGACTGCGGAGCAGACAGCGCAGTAAGCACAGAGGAACTTTTAGAACAAGGCAAATAAAAACAGCGAACAAACTCACGGAAAGTTGGTGAGACAATGCAGTTAAAACCGGAAGATATCAGCAAAATTATCAAAGCGCAAATTAAGCACTACGAGAACAAGGTAGAGACAGCCGAGACAGGCACTGTCATTCTTGTGGGCGACGGCATTGCCCGCGCACATGGCCTTGACAACTGTATGGCAAATGAGCTGGTCGAATTTTCAAACGGAGAGTACGGCATGGCGCTCAACCTTGAGGAAAACAGCGTTGCCATCGTCATTTTGGGCGTTGACACGGGCATCAAAGAGGGCGATGTTGTCAAGCGCACCGGCAGGGTGGTATCCGTGCCGGTGGGCGAAGCGATGATCGGCCGCGTTGTGAACGCGCTCGGACATCCCATCGACGGCAAAGGCCCCATCGACACAAAGCTGTTCCGCCCCATCGAAAGCGCAGCGCCCGGCATCATCGAGCGCAAGGGCGTTACGGTGCCGCTGCAAACGGGCATCAAGGCCATCGACAGCATGATACCGATTGGGCGCGGTCAGCGCGAGCTGATTATCGGCGACCGTCAGACAGGCAAGACGGTGCTTGCAACCGATACCATCATCAACCAAAAGGGACAGGATGTCATCTGCATTTATGTCGCCATCGGTCAGAAGCAGTCGACCGTGGCACAGCTTGTGGAGATGCTGACGCTGCACGGCGCAATGGACTATACCATTGTCGTGTCCTCCGCCGCATCAGAGCTTGCCCCCATGCAATACATCGCGCCGTATTCCGGCTGTGCAATGGGCGAGTATTTTATGGCGCAGGGCAAGGACGTGCTCATCATTTATGACGATTTGTCAAAGCACGCCGTGGCTTACCGCGCACTTTCTCTGCTGATTCGCCGTCCGCCGGGCCGCGAGGCGTATCCCGGTGACGTATTCTATTTGCACAGCCGCTTATTAGAGCGTGCGGCGCGTATGGCACCGGAGTGCGGCGGCGGAAGCATCACCGCGCTGCCCATCATTGAAACGCAGGCGGGTGACGTGTCGGCGTACATTCCGACAAACGTCATCTCTATCACAGACGGTCAGATTTTTCTTGAGACGGAGCTGTTCCACTCCGGCATTATGCCTGCGGTCAATCCGGGCATTTCGGTGTCGCGCGTGGGCGGAAATGCACAGATCAAGGCGATGAAAAAAGTTTCCGGCACGCTGAAGCTGGTGTATTCGCAGTACCGCGAATTGCAGTCCTTTGCGCAGTTCGGCTCTGACCTTGACGCGGATACAAAGCGCCGTCTCTCGCAGGGCGAGCGTGTCGTGGAGGTGCTCAAGCAGAATCGCAACTCGCCCGTGCCTGTCGAAAAGCAGGTGTGCATCCTGTTTGCCGTGACAAACGGCTTCTTGACAGACGTGCCCGTTGCGCTGATTCAAGAGTATGAGACAGAGCTGTACGAGGATTTTGACAGCCTGCACAGCAAGGATGTGCTGGAGCCTATCCGCAAGACCGGCGTGCTGTCCGACGACATCGCCGCAGCGCTGAAAGCTGCGCTGACAGACTTTACAGCGCGCTTTTTGCAGGCGCACTAACACAAAGGGAGGAGCACATTCATGGCCGTTTCGTCTATGAAGGATATTAAGCTGCGCATCAAAAGCGTAGAGAGCACGATGCAGATTACCAAGGCGATGGAGATGGTGGCTTCCTCCAAGCTGCGCCGCGCCAAGGAGCGTGCGGAGCACGCGCGCCCGTATTTTAACGCGCTGCACGAAACCCTGCATGACATCGCCTACGGCAATACGGATTTTTCATCGCCCTATGTGCAAATGCGTGAGATAAAAAAGACCTGCTATGTCATGATTGCGGGTGACCGCGGGCTTGCAGGCGGGTACAACACCAATGTGTTCAAGACTGTGACCGCACATATGGCGGACAAGTCCGTGTGTGTGCTGCCCATTGGGAAAAAGGCTGTGGAGTATTGCCTGCGGCACGGATACGAGATGGTGTCCGACGCGTATGTGACGGCGGAGGATGTGGGCATTGGCGACTGCTTTGCCGTTGCACAGCTGCTGTGCAATTTATATACAGAGCGGAAATTTGACGCGCTGTATATGGGCTACACCAACTTTGTTTCCATGCTGAGTCAGCAGCCGGCAATTTTAAAGGTGCTGCCCATTCGCTATGAGCGCAAGCAGGCAAAAAACAGCCCGGAAGCACTGATTATGTACGAGCCGTCGTGCGAGAGCGTGTTTAATGGTATCGTGCCGGAGTATGTGGGCGGGCTGCTGTACGGCGCACTGGCCGAAAGCGTGGCAAGCGAGCTTGGCGCGCGCCGCACCGCAATGGATTCCGCCAGCAAGAATGCAAACGATATGATAGAGCATTTGTCGCTGCAATATAACCGTGCGCGGCAGGGAAGCATCACACAGGAAATTACAGAAATTGTTGCGGGCGCATCGCTTTAGCGCTTGGCAGCCCGATGTCCACGATGCCGTGTCATCAATTCTACGAAGGAGAATCAAAGCCTATGAACCAGCATCATACCGGCATAGTAACCCAGATTATCGGGCCTGTGCTTGACGTTCAGTTTGAGGATGGGCAGCTGCCCTCGCTGCTGAACGCGCTGACTGTTCCGAACGGCGACAGAGTCATCACAATGGAGGTGGCGCAGCACATTGGTGACAATGTTGTGCGCTGCATTGCCATGTCCAGCACGGACGGTCTTGTGCGCGGCGCAGTCGTCACCGATCAAAACGGCCCGATTACCGTGCCCGTCGGCAACGAGTGCCTCGGCCGTATTTTCAATCTGCTCGGTGAGCCGGTGGATAATCTGCCCGCCCCGAAAACGGAGGAGCGCTGGCCCATTCACCGCGCCGCGCCCGCCTACGACGAGCAGTCCTCCACCACTGAAATTTTGGAGACGGGCATCAAGGTTGTCGATTTGATTGCACCGTATGCAAAGGGCGGTAAAATCGGCCTGTTCGGAGGCGCCGGAGTCGGAAAAACAGTGCTGATTCAAGAGCTGATTAACAACGTTGCCAAGCAGCACGGCGGCCTGTCGGTGTTTACCGGCGTGGGCGAGCGCACGCGCGAGGGCAATGATTTGTACAACGAGATGAAGGAGAGCGGCGTAATTGAAAAGACCGCCCTTGTCTACGGTCAGATGAACGAGCCGCCGGGAGCGCGTATGCGCGTGGCGCTGAGCGGGCTTACCATGGCGGAGTATTTCCGCGACCGCGAGCATCAGGATGTGCTGCTGTTTATCGACAATATTTTCCGCTTTACACAGGCGGGCAGCGAGGTGTCGGCTCTGCTGGGACGTATGCCGTCGGCCGTTGGCTATCAGCCGACGCTGGCCACGGAAATGGGCGCACTGCAAGAGCGTATTACCTCCACAAGGGATGGCTCCATCACGTCAGTGCAGGCCGTTTATGTGCCTGCGGATGATTTGACCGACCCTGCGCCGGCCACGACATTTGCGCATTTGGATGCAAAGACGGTGCTTTCGCGCGACATCGCATCCCTTGGCATTTATCCGGCGGTTGACCCGCTGGATTCCACCTCGCGCATTCTGTCGCCGGACATTGTGGGCAGCGAGCATTATGAGGTTGCGCGCAGCGTGCAGCGCATTTTGCAGCGCTATAAAGAGCTGCAGGATATCATCGCCATTATGGGAATGGATGAGCTGTCCGAGGAGGACAAAATTACCGTGGCGCGCGCACGTAAAATTCAGCGCTTCCTCTCGCAGCCGTTCAGCGTGGCAGAGCAGTTCATCGGCATGCCGGGCAAATATGTGCCGCTGAAAGAGACAATCCGCGGCTTTAAAGAGATTATTGAGGGCAAGCACGATGCGTTGCCGGAATCTGCGTTTCTGTTTGCGGGTACCATTGAAGACGTGATAGAAAAAGCAAAAACGATGTAAGGGCGGGTGAAGATATGACGACCTTTATGTTGCAGATTGTAACGCCGGACGGACAGTTTTTCGATGGCTCGGCGGAGCGTCTGGTTGCCCGCGCCATTGACGGCGAGGTGTGCATTTTGCCGCGCCACACAAAATATGTCACGGCGCTTTCCACGGGGGAGGCGCGTGTGACCGTAGAGGGCAAGGTGCGCCGCGCCGCGTGCAGCAATGGGATGCTTAGCGTAATCAACGACCATGTGCGGCTTGTGGCAAACACATTTGAATGGAAAGAGGACATTGACGCAGAGCGTGCGCTGCGCGCGAAGGAGTGTGCGGAGCAGGCACTTGAAAATGCCGGCAGCGCGCAGGAAATCTCCGTAGCAAAGGCAAAGCTGTCCCGTGCCCTTGTGCGCATTGACGTGTCAAAATAGCTGTTGTAAACAATAAAAAAGCAAAAGCACCGTCGGTTGGGTTCCCTTCTAGGGAATGAAACCGACGGTGCTTTTTTAGAGTAATTCCGGTAACGAAAACAAAAAAAGGGGCTGAGCGCATGGAAACCGTGACAAGGACAACAACGCAGTCACGGCTTTCATGCGCCGGCAAACATTTCGCTTTTTTTGCTTAAATTGCTCTACAGCAATTTTAAAAAATAAGAGTATATTCGATACCATCTTCTTTGCTGCATGCGGTTTCATTCAAGGAATATTACCATTCTCATAATTTATGAAACCGCTCTAGGGCGTGTTTGAAAACTCGCTGTGTTTGGATTTTTTCACAAAATTTGTTCTGCGCAAGGCAGAAAAGTGTAGGCACACTTTGTGTTTGTCAAGCTTTTCTAACGCAGTGCAGGACGAATTTTGGGTGAAAAGACGAATGCATGGAGTTTTCAAACATGCCCTAGTTGAAACACGGGAAAAATTGCAAAAATTGGCGCACAAGGAGCATGGAAGCAATGAAACTGCTCTCTCCAGCCGCTTTTCTAGACCTTGATGCTTTTTACAGCTTGCGAAACTGCTGCAAGTCCCCTCGCGGGGCGATGCGATGTGCCCGACCATAGACGATGCACAAGTGCAATGTAACATCACATTGCTATAGATGCTCTCGCGGGGCGATGTCACTGCGCTACTTTTTACGCCGCGTCCAACGCGGAAAATGCGCCTTTTTGTCTTTTGTGTTTGCGGCGATTGTATGCTCCGCGGCAGAAATGCAATCCGGCCTTTGCGTAATGACCAGAAAATCAAGCGGAGGCACGGTGTGATGAGAACCCAAAAGCAGGACTTGCGCGGGCGCATCGGTGCGGTTGATGCACACAGCCGCCACGTCGTTGCCCGACGCGGCTTGCCGTCTGTAGCACAGAATCCCCTCGTCGGCGCGCGTGATGGTAAGGCCTCCTGTACGGAATGCCGTGCAGCTGCTGCGCTGCCGCGCAAGCTCGCGCAGCATGGGCCGCAGACGCGCCTCGGTGCTGTCCCAATCGAAAAAGGTGCGGTTAAACGGGTCTTTATAGCCCTGCGTGGCAATTTCGTCGCCGTAATAAATAATGGGAATGCCCGGCAGCGTAAAAATCATGGCATAGGCAAGCCGCAGCAGGCGCACCCCCTGCTCATAAGCGGCGGGTGACAGGCGGCGTCCGCTCTGCCAGTAGCGGTCATGTCCCTCACAGCTTTCGCCCGCAAGCGCTGTAATGGCGCGCACGGTGTCGTGTGTGGACATAAAATTCATCAGGACATGCAGCGCGGGCTGCGGATAATTTTCGCAGATGCGCAAAATGCTCTCGGCGGCATCCTGCGCGCGTCCGCCGCGGCAAAACGCGAGGACGGCCTCCTTAAACGGATAGTTCATCGTTGCGTCAAGGCCGTTGCCCAACAGATAGCTGCGGCGGCTGCCATAGCTGTACTTTGTGGTTGCGTCCTCCCACACTTCACCCAGCAGATATTTGTCCGCGCCATGCCGCTTGACCGCCGTGCGGATGTCGGCAATAAAATCATCGGGCAGTTCATCTGCCACATCCAGACGAAAGCCCGCTGCGCCGCGTTGCAGCCATGTGTCGATTACACCGCCCGCGCCACAGATGAAATTGCGATAAGAGGGGTCGCTTTCGTTCACCTCAGGCAAGGTCTCAAAGCCCCACCAGCTTCGGTAGCCGCAGGGATAAGCGCTGCTGAAATCGTACCAGCTGCGATACGGACTATTTGCGTCGCGGTATGCGCCGCCGCTGCCATAGCGTCCCTCGCGGTTGAAGTAGACGGAATCTGACCCTGTGTGACTGAACACACCGTCCAAAAGGATGCGGATGCCGCAGCCCTGCGCCGCAGTGCACAGCGCCGTAAAATCCTCGTTTGTACCAAGAAGCGGATCAACGTTCAAATAATCGGCGGCGTTGTAGCGGTGATTGGAATGCGCCTCAAAAATGGGGTTCAAATACAAAAGCGTCACGCCAAGCTCCGCAAGATACGGCAGCTTTTCGCGGATGCCCGCAAGGTCGCCGCCGTAATAATCCATGTTCAAATAGCCGCCCTGCTCGGTGGGCCAGAAGTACGGCTCGCCGTGCTTGTTTTTTCGCGCAACGCGGTCGGCAAAGGGCATTGGCTTATCGGGCACGCCCTCGCAAAAGCGGTCGGGAAAAATTTGGTACATCACGCCGCCGCACAGCACATCGGGTGTCGAAAAGCCCTTTTCATATACCGTCAACTGCCATTCCGCGCCGCTGTCCGTTGTGAGAAACGCCTCGCTGCCCTTGCCGCAAAACAGCTTGCGGTAGCCTGTGTATAAATCAAAATAATAAAAATACAGGCCGGGTGCGTCCGGTGTCATGGTGATGCGGAACAAATCCACACCCATCGGTGCAGCGCTTACTTTGTCGGCATCGTTTGCGCCGACAGACAGCTTTGTAAGCGGGAACAGGGACGGTGATTCACCGTCCCTGCGCCATAAAATATAAGGGGTTGTGCAGCCAAATTCCTGTGGCACATACAGCGTAAAGCTGACACTTTGGCCGTGCTCCAGCGCGCCGAAAGGCGTTTTGCATGCGGCGCTGCGGCTGTTGTAGATGCTGGTCATAGCGGACTTCGTGCTCCTTTACAGCCACAGGGTGCGGCTGTGCTGAAATTTGTGTAGCTTTTGCACGCAGGATCGCTGCAAATGCAGGGCAAGCCGATATGCACCGTGCAGATATCTTGTACAAAAAGGAATACGCGTTATCGAATGGGGTCGATGTGCCAGATATTGCGCGCATATTCACGCACGGCGCGGTCGGCGGAAAAAACACCGCTGTTTGCAATGTTCATCAAGCTCATCTTGTTCCACACATTGCGCTTTTGGTACACCTCGCTCAAATAGGTCTGCGCGCGGCGGTAATCGGCATAGTCAGCCATCACCATATACGGATCGCTTGTGCGCATATTGTTGACAATTTCGTGGTAGCTTTCCCCGTTCCAGCCTCTTTCAAGAAAGTTGAGAACCTCCTCAAGCTCGTCGTTGGCGCTGATGAAACCGGCAGGATGATAACCGAACGCTTTTAACTCGTCCACCTCATGGGTCAGCATACCGAAGATAATTTCGTTCTCCTTGCCCGCAGCCGTGGCAATTTCCACATTTGCCCCATCCAGTGTGCCAAGCGTGATGGCACCGTTCAGCATAAATTTCATGTTGCCTGTGCCGCTGGCCTCGGTGCCCGCCAAGCTGATTTGCTCTGACACCTCGCTCGCGGGCATCAAGCGCTCGCTGGTGCTGACGCAGTAATCCTCAAGATAAACAATGCGCAGCTTGTCGCGCACGGCAGCGTCGGCATCAATCAGAGCACCCAGCTTGTAGATCAAGCGAATCATCTGTTTTGCCATATAGTAGCCGGGCGCAGCCTTTGCCCCGAAAATATAAGTTTTGGGGACAAACGGGGCATTCGGATTATTTTTTACATACAGATATTGTGCCGCGATATTCAGCGCATTTAAGTGCTGACGCTTGTATTCGTGCATGCGCTTGACCTGAACATCAAAAATGCTGTGCGGGTCGATCTTCTGCCCTGTCGTGCGCTGCAAATAATCAGAGAAAAGCACCTTGTTGTTATATTTTACATCGTCGAGACGCTTGAGCACGGATTTGTCGCCGGAGAATTTCTCAAACTTTTTCAGCTCCGACGCATCCTTTTTGAAGCCGTCGCCAATGGTGTCGCACAGAAGCTGCGTCAAGGCAGGGTTGCTCGCCAGCAGCCAGCGGCGGTAGGCAATGCCGTTGGTCACGTTGGTGAATTTTTTGGGCGTGTAGAGGTAATAATCGTGGAACACGCTCTTTTTGATGATTTCACTGTGCAGCTTGGACACGCCGTTGATGCTGTGGCACACATAGCAGCAGATGTTGGCCATGCGCACTTGATTGTCGCCAAGAATGGCCATGTAATCAATTTTCCCCTCATCGCCGGGGAAGCGCTGCTCCAAATCTGCGCGGCATTGCTTATCAAGCTCTACGCAGATTTGGTAAATGCGCGGCAGCGTTTTTTTGAAAATGTCGATGTTCCACTTTTCAAGCGCCTCGCTCATCACCGTGTGATTGGTGTAGGCAAAGGTGCGGCGCGCAATGTCCACAGCAGCGCCCCAGGTATAGCCGCAGTCATCCAGCAAAATGCGGATAAGCTCCGGAATGGCAAGCGTGGGGTGCGTGTCGTTCAGTTGGATGGCAATTTTGTCCGGCAGATTATCAAGCGTTCCGTACTGCGCCAGATGGTTTTTAATGATGTCGCCCATGGAGGCCGCCGAGAGGAAATACTGCTGCCGCAGGCGCAAAATTTTACCCTCAAGATGGTTGTCGTTCGGGTACAGCACCTTGCTGATCAACTCCGCATTGGCGCTTTTGGTGATGGCACTGCCATATTCGCCCGCATTGAAGCTGTCCATGTCAAAGCCGGGTGCCTTTGCCTGCCACAGCCGCAGTTGACTGACGCATTCGTTGCCATAGCCCGCCACATACATATCGCTGGGCACGGCGATGACCGTAGAGCAATTCTTGTGCGCCACATGATGATAGCCGCCGTCCCAGCTTTCTTCAAGCTCGCCGTCAAAGTGAATTTCCACGGCTTGATCCGGATGACTTTTCAGCCATACGCCGCCGCCGGGAAGCCAGTTGTCGGCGCGCTCCTGCTGCCAGCCGTCCACAATTTTCTGCTTGAAAATGCCGTATTCGTACAGAATGGAATAGCCTGTGCCGGGAATGCCGTCTGTGGCCATGCCGTCAAGATAGCAGGCCGCAAGGCGCCCAAGACCGCCGTTGCCAAGCCCTGCGTCCGGCTCCTGCTCGTAGACATTGTCAAGCTTCATGCCGTGCGACTTCAGTGCTTCCTCTGCCGCCTCGTTCAGACCAAGATTAAACAGGCTTGTCTTTAGGCTGCGGCCCATCAGAAATTCCATGCACAAATAGTACACCTGCTTGCCGTTGGTGCCGTAGGTGTGCGCAAGAAAACGCTTGCGGCGCTCGCTCATTGTTTGGCGGCAAATCAGCGCAAGCGCGCGGTAAAGCTGATCATCCGTGGCGGAATCAAAATCTACTGCAAATTCCGAGAACAGCTTTTCAGTCAGCAGCTTTTCAAAATCCTTTTTTGGCGCTTTATTATTTAGCATAAATAACTCCTTCATGACCATGCGACAGGATACTTTGCATTTATTATACCTTTTTTACGGAAACAGTTCAACCAAATCCCGGCTTTTAAACGCTTTTTTTAGCGTTTTGTGGAAAACAACTTTTTTTATCAGGCAAATCATCAAGGATTGCGAAAGAAAAAAGATGCTTTTGGCGTGAGATACAGCCATTCGTGACGGTCGGCTGTATTTTTCATGCAGAAAATTGCAAAATACACTTTCTATCCTTGCCCGTTTCGTCTATAATATAAGAAAAGATACACAAACAGAAAGGAGTCTAGACCTATGCCTGCAAATAAAGTGCGCTTTGAAGTATGCGGCGCGCAGTATATCACTTCCACAACCGACAGCGAGGCGTATGTGATGTCGCTGGCTGCCCAAATGGATGAGGATATGAAAAAAGCCATGGAGCTGACTCCGTCCGCATCTGTCACAGCTGCCGCGGTTATCACGGCGCTTGGCTATCTGGACGAGATGAAAAAGACAGCGAAGGGCATGGACAACATGCGCGAGCAGATTAAAGAATATCTACAGGAATCCTCTAAGGCGAAGGCGGCCGCAGAGGAGACGCAGCGCGAGGTGGAGCGTCTGCGCCACGAGGTGAACTACTTAACGGCCAATCGTCCGCAGGGCCAGCGATGATGCTGCCCGGCATGGAAATTTTGGCGCCGGCCGGGAACCCGGACATGTTGCATGCCGCGGTTCTGGCGGGCGCTGATGCTGTTTATTTGGGTCTTGAACAATTCAGCGCAAGGCGTACCGCCGGCAATTTTACCATCGCTGCCCTTCGGCAGGCGGTGGAATTTTGTCATGCGCGCGGCGTGCGTGTGCACGTGGCGTTAAACACGGTGCTGTATCCGGCAGAGGTGCCGGACATGGCGCAGACGATTGCTGCCGTGGCCGAGGCCGGTGTGGACGCTGTCATTGCGCAGGATATGGCTGTGGTGTCGCTGGTGCGCACGATGGTGCCGTCGCTTGCGCTGCACGCCTCCACACAGATGAGCGTGCACACACTGGAGGGTGCGCGTCAGCTTGCCGAGCTGGGTGTTGCGCGCGTCATTTTGGCAAGGGAGCTTTCGCTTGCGGAAATTGCGCACATTGCACAGCACTGTGGCATTGAGACAGAGGTGTTTGTGCACGGTGCGCTTTGCATGAGCGTGTCGGGGCAGTGCTATATGAGCGCGTTTCTCGGCGGGCGCAGCGGGAATCGCGGGGCGTGTGCCGGCCCCTGCCGTCTGCCGTTTGAGGCGGGTGCGGCGCAGCGTGCTGAAAACAGCACAAAAGCGGCGGATTTTGCCGCCGCAAACGGTGCACATCATCTCTCTTTAAAGGATATGTCGCACATTGCCCTGCTGCCGCAGCTTGCCGCAGCGGGGGTGTGCAGTGTAAAAATAGAGGGGCGGCTGCGCACGCCGGAGTATGCGGCGGCAGCGGTCAACGCCTGTCGGCAGTCCCTTGCGGGACAGCCCTTTGACGCGGCGCTGCTGCAAACGGTCTTTTCTCGCGCCGGCTTTACGCAGGGCTATCTTGCGGGGCGCATCGACGGCGACATGTTCGGGATGCGCACGGGCGAGGACGCGGCGGCGGCACGGGAAGCGCTGCCAAGGCTGCGGGAGCTGTTTCGGCGCGAAACCCCGCGTGTGCCCGTTCAAATGCAGGCGCATTTGGAGGCGGACGGCGCAAAGCTGACCGTGACCGACGCGGACGGAAATCGTGCGGTGACTTACAGCGGGCTTGATGCAGCGACGACTGAAACGACGGCGGTGCAGCCGCAGCCCGCGCAGAAGGATCAGACGGAAAACATTCAAAAGGCGCTGGCAAAGACCGGAGGAACACCGTTTTATCCGGAGCAGCCCGCGGCGGTGGACGGCGGCGCATGGTTTTTGCCCGCCAGCGAATGGAATGAAATGCGCCGCGCGGCACTGGAGACGCTGCTGCAAAAGCGCAGCGCGCCGCACGCACGGCCATGTCTTTCGCCGCAGGCTTCGCAGGTGACGGCGCTGCTCGCCGCACAAAGCCACGCGGACGTGCCCTGTAAAAAGCTTTTTGTGCAATTTGAGACGCTGGCGCAAATGCCCGCGCAGTGGATGGAAAATGCGGCGGCGCTGCCGGAGGGTGTCATCGTGCCGCTGTCCGAATGGCAGCGCGTGCCGGAAAGGCTGCGCGCGGTTACCTGGCTGGCGCTGCCGCGCTGGGCGGCTGCAAAGGATGCGGAGCAGAGGCAGGCGGCAGAGGTACAGGCCAGTGCTGTACAGGGCTTTGCCGGTTATTTTGTGCAGAATCTTGCCCACATCCGCCTTTGCCGCGGGCTGCCGATGTTTGGCGGCTTTGGCTTGAACATCACAAATGCCGTGGCGGCCGCAGCGTATGCGCAGCTTGGCGTGTGCGTGTTGACACTGAGCGTGGAGATGAGGGCGGAGGAGATGGCGGTCATCGCACCGGACGGTGCAAAAACTGCCGTGCTTGTTTACGGCCATGTGCCCCTGATGCTCACGCGCGCGTGCCCGCTGCAAAACGTGCAGTCCTGTAAGGGCTGTGCGCAGCGGGGAGAGCTGCTTGATCGCAAGGGGAAGTATTTTAAGGTGCTGTGCAGCGCACCCGCAGCGGCGGGCGTGCGCACAATCTATAATCCTATCCCAATTTATATGGGTGATAAGCTGCGGGTGCTCTCCGCGGACATTGCGCTTGTGCAGTTCACGGCGGAAACGCCGGAGCAGGCGGCAAATATTTTGACCCGCGTGCGGGAGCAGCAGCCGTTTGACGGGGAATTTACGCGCGGGCTTTATTTTAAGGGGACACAATAAAAAGGAGACTGATTGGATGCAGCCAAAAATACAACAGCCGCCCAAGGCGAGCATTTTGCTGAAAAAGCTGCGCCCGAACGCGCAAATGCCGGAATATGCCACAGAGGGAAGCGCCGCCGCCGACTTATATGCTGCGCTGGAGGCTCCGTGTACAATCGAGGCAGGGGGACGCGCTGTCATCCCGACCGGCATAGCGCTTGCGCTGCCGGACGCGGGATATGCGGCGCTTGTGTTTGCACGCAGCGGGCTTGCCGTCAAGCACGGCCTTGCCCTGTCGAACGGCGTAGGTGTCATTGACTCCGATTATCGCGGCGAAATTTCCGTGGGGCTTGTCAATCTGTCCGATGAGCCATATACGGTGCAGATGGGCGAGCGCATTGCGCAGCTGTGCATTTTTCCGGTGGCACGCGCCCTGTTCACCGTGACGGAAACACTGGACGAGACAAAGCGCGGCGCGGGCGGCTTCGGCTCCACGGGTCGCGGCTGAACCCCGCCAAGGGGCAGTGCTTTTGCGGCGCATCGGCAGCGCTGCCCTAAGAGCAATAAGAGCAATGAGAGCAATTCCGGCAATGAGCGCAAAGAAAGCGAAAAGCTTGCTGGCGCATGAACGCTGTGACTGCGTTGCCGACCTTGCCGGGCATCAGCCCGCCTGCGGCCTGCGCCCTGTCACGGCATCCATGCGCTCAGCTCCTTTTTTTGCTTTTTTACCCGGAATTGTTCTAGGGCGTGTTTGAAAACTCGCTGTGTTTGGATTTTTTCACAAAATTTGTTCTGCGCAAGGCAGAAAAGTGTAGGCACACTTTGTGTTTGTCAAGCTTTTCTAACGCAGTGCAGGACGAATTTTGGGTGAAAAGACGAATGCATGGAGTTTTCAAACATGCCCTAGGGCGAATCGCCGAATATCATTAAAAACGGAGAAACGGAACCATGAAGCTGAAACGAACTTTTTTACTTTTATTTTGCCTGCTTGCGGGCATCGTAGCCGGCGGTATGCTGGCAAACATTTGTGCGGGCGTGCCGGTGCTGAGCTGGCTGTCCTATTATAACGCCATCGGCTTTGATGCGGTGACGTTAGATTTATCGGTGCTGAAGCTGACCTTCGGTCTGCATATGGGGGTCAGCGTGGCGCAGATATTCACCATTGCACTCTCGCTTTTTTTGTATAATAAAATCAATATTCGGTGAGAGGGGGCGGCACAGTGAAGGAAATCATTCTCGCGTCCGCTTCACCGCGGCGCAAGGAGCTGATGCGCTTGATTACGCCGCATTATACGGTTGTCGTCAGTGACGTGGAGGAGCGGGCGCTCACAGCTGACACGCCCGCGCAGCTGGCTGCCGTGCTGGGCAGTGCAAAATGCCGCGCCGTGGCACAAAACCATCCGGACGCAGTTGTCATCGGATGCGATACCGTGGTGGAGTGCGGCGGAAAAATGTTTGGCAAGCCGCGCGACAAAGCACAGGCTTTTGCAATGCTGCAAGCCCTGAGTGGGCGCACGCATCTTGTACACACGGGCGTTTGTGTGCGCTGCGGTGCGCGCGAGGAATGCTTTACGGTCACCACCAGCGTTACGTTTGCGCCACTGTCCAAAGCGGAGATTGCCGCTTACGTCAGTACCGATGAGCCATATGACAAGGCGGGCGGCTATGGCGTGCAGGGGCGTGCGGCTTGCTTTATCACGGGTCTTGCGGGCTGCTATTACAACGTGATGGGGTTCCCCGTGCAGCGTGTGTACCGGACGCTGCGCGACTTTGGCTGTCTGCCCGATTGACGCGGTGTCAAAAAAGAAGCTGCTTTTTCAGAAGAAAATTTGGACAAAACGTGCAAAAATAGGCTTGTAACGCCTGCGTTTTTGTGCTATACTAATTAACACTAGGGTGGAGTAGATTGCTCTGCATGTACGGAGGGGTGACAATGCAGGCGAAGCGGGCACACGTGATGATGCTCACCTCGGGCAAGGGCGGCACAGGAAAAAGTGTTGTCACGGCTCTGTTGGGCGCTGCGCTGACGGCGCGGGGGTTGCGCGTGCTTGCGGTGGAGCTGGGCTGCGGCCCGCGCACACTGGACTATCCTACGGGAGTGTACGGTAAAACGGTGTATGATCTTGGCGATGTATTTGCCGGATGCTGCAGCGTCGAAAAGGCAGTGGTAGAAAGCCCGCTGTATCCCGGGCTGTCCGTGATCTGCGCGCCGTGCAGCGGCGGGGTGGTGCGGCCGAATATTTTTGCGTCCGCTGTTCAGCGGATGCGCGCAGACTTTGACATGATTTTGCTGGACACAGCCTCCGGTCTGGGCGTGCCGTTTAAGGCGGCGTGCGCCGTGGCCGACAGCGCTGTGATTGTAACTACGCCCGACTGTGTTGCCGTGCGTGACGGTCACGTTGTTGCGGATGCACTGCGCACACCGGGGCATATCCCGGCGCGCCTGCTGCTGAATCGTGTGCCGGCATATCTGAACGGTGTCGGCGTGGCGGATTTGGATGAGTGCATTGATCTTGTCGGTGTGCAGCTGATAGGCGTTTTGCCGGAGAGCATCGAGGTTCGCGCCGCGGCTGCCACAGGGCTTCCCCTTGACCCCGGCGGTCTGTCCGCAGCAGCGTTTTCCGCTGTGGCAGCGCGTATTTGCGGGGTGCAGATACCGCTTGTCATCACATGAAAATTATAAAAAAATGCCCATCAGGAGGTTTTACATTTAATGAATATCGCTTTAATCGCACATGATTCCAAAAAAGAGCTGATGGTGCAGTTCTGCATTGCATATTGTCGCGTGCTGTCGCAGCATATGCTGATTGCTACCGGAACAACCGGCAAGCTGGTCGGGGAGGCCACGGGTCTGTCCATTCAGCGCTTTTTGTCCGGCGCACACGGCGGGGACCAGCAGATTGCTGCGCGTATTGCCTGCAATGAGATAGATTTGCTGCTGTTTTTTCGCGACCCGATCAGTGCAAAACCGCATGAGCCGAACGAGATGAATCTGCTGCGCCTGTGTGACGTGCATAACATTCCCATCGCCACCAATATTGCCACGGCAGAGGTGTTGATTCACGGTCTGGAGCGCGGCGACCTCGATTGGCGCAATATTGTCAATCCCAATCGCTGATCGTCCAAGGCACTGAATGAAGGGTGCCTTGCATCCTTTCAAAGAAAGCTTAAAAAATTAGAAAAGCCCGCGCAGC